>CALSBN010000177.1:0-10980 GCA_943373185.1 Opitutus sp. GAS368
GAACGGGTGGAGCTGAAGGTCACGCTCGGGGACGAGCCGAAGCTCATGAGGGAAGCGGCTCGTAGCTACTACGACCGGCTCGGCTTCACTGCCCGGGAGTTTGTTTATGGCGACGCGGTGGCCCGCCGGGTGAAGGCGGCGGATGCGACCGGGGTGATCGCCCACTTTGTTAAGCCGAACAGTCCTGCCTTTATCGCCGGCCTGCGCACGGACGATTGGATCAAGGAAATCGATGGCGTCGAAGTGAAGACCTTCACTGCGGCGACGGAACAGTTGGCCAAGACAGAGGCGGATCTTTTGCGGGCGGAGTTTGTGCTTTTGGTCAGCCGCGGCGGAGAAACGGCGGTGCTGCGCGTGAAACTCAGATAATCAATTTTATGTTCACCGGTATTGTTGAGGAAACGGGTCGGGTCGTCGCATTCGTCGCGGGGGCGAATTCTTGGCGCCTGCAAATCGCGGCACGTTCGGCGCTTTCGGGCGTTGCGCTCGGCGACAGCATCGCGGTCAACGGGTGCTGCCTGACGGTGGCGGCCTTCGATTCGGAGCATATGTTTTTCGACGTGCTCGAGGAATCGCGGAGGTTCACGAATTTTTCGGAGCTGTCAGCGGGTGCGCCGGTGAACTTGGAGCGCAGCCTCAGGTTCGACGGCAAGGTCGGAGGGCACTTTGTGTCGGGCCACGTGGACGGCTTGGGCGTGATCGAGATCCTGGAGTTGCGTGGCAAGGATACCTATCTTCGCGTGAGGGCCCCGGCGGGCAGTGGCCGTTATTTGATTCACAAAGGCAGTATTGCCCTCGATGGGATGTCGCTGACGGTCGCTGAAGTGGAGGGTGACGCTTTCGCCGTCTGGTTGATTCCGACGACCCTGGAGGTGACTAATGTTCGCGCACGGCGGGTGGGGCAGAGCGTCAATTTGGAATTCGACTTGCTGGGCAAGTATGTCGAGAAATTGCTGAATATTCGCTCCCACTAACCTGTCTTGATGCGCACCGCCCTCACCGTTCTTACCGACGAGCTTCGCCGCCTTAAGACGACGGGGATCAAGTCGGTCAGTGTTTCCGAATCGAGCCTCGCTGCACTGCGGACGGTGGTTCGGCGTTCGAGCGCGGCCGTGGCACTGGGCAACGCTCCGGCCTTCGCCTCGGCGGTGATCACAAGAACGTCCAGCTTAGCCGCGCCGAAATTGAAACCAAGCCTGTTGCCACCACCTCCGGTGCTCACGTTGCCGGAGGGCGACAAGGCCGCGCGTTGGGCGGCGTTGTATTCCGCGATGAGTCAGGACGCGGTGAATGTGGCGCACACCCCGCCCGGAAAGAAATTGGTTCTCGGCGGAGGTAGTCTCGACGCCCGGATCATGTTTGTCGCGGACGCCCCGGGGCCGGAAGAAGAAGCGGCGGGCGAGCCTTTTGTCGGTCCGGCGGGACAGTTGCTCACGAAAATGATTGTGGGGATGGGCCTGACCCGGGGCGCCGTCTACATCGGCAGCCTGATGAATTGGCGGCCGCAGCCGGCGGTGCCCGTGGTGGGGGCAGCCGGAGAAGGCCGAACACCGACGGATGAGGAATTGCGCTATTGCCTGCCGTTTTTGCGGGCGCAGGTGGACGTGGTAAAACCGGCGATGATCGTGGCGTTGGGTTCGACCGTGGCGCAAGGGCTGCTCGGGGCGGGGGCATTCAAGAATCTGGGCGAGGTCCGCGGGAGCTGGCGGGAGTTTGCGGGAGTGCCGCTCATGGTGACTTACCATCCCAGCTATTTGCTGCGGCCTCCGGTGGATAATCGGAAAAAACGGATGGTTTGGGAAGACTTGCTCAAGGTCATGGAGCGCGCCGCGCTGCCGATCTCCGAAAAGCAAAAGGGATTTTTCTTGGATAAAACACCATGAGCACCCGATTTTTTTGCAGCCTGTTGGTTTTCGTTTTGGCGGCGGTTATGGTGAGGCCGGAGACGCGCGCGGCCGAGGGGGTCTTTGACCTCGACGTGCTCCGCTATCGGGCGAAATTGTTGGCCGCCAAGGCCTATGTGCCGCGCCCGAGTCGCGTGCCGGAGAAGTTGATGCGGCTGACCTACGACCAACACCGGGACATCCGTTTCAACCCGGCGCAATCGTGGGGTCGTCGCGAAGGTCTGCCGTTTCAGCTCCAGTTTTTTCACCCGGGGTTCATTTTCGACAAGACCGTGCAGGTTTCGGAATTACGGGGCGGCAATGAAACGCCGATAGCGTTTTCTCCGCAGCTTTTTGACTACGGCAAAACCGACGTGGGTCGCGTGCCGGAGACGATGGGGTTTTCGGGATTTAGGATTCTTTATCCCTTGAACCGGCCGGGTGACGAACTCGGGGCGTTCCAAGGCGCGAGCTATTTCCGTCTGCTGTGTCAGGCTGCCTTTTACGGCCTTTCGGCGCGGGGCTTGGCGATCAATACGGGCGAGCCAGGCGGCGAAGAGTTTCCCGTTTTCGAGGAATTTTGGGTTGAGCGACCCGCGGCGGACGCCAAGGAGATTGTGCTCTACGCACTGCTCGACAGCCCGAGCGTTGCGGGGGCTTATCGCTTCGTGATTCGGCCCGGGGCGGCTACGGTTACGCACGTGAAAGCGGTGCTTTTCGCGCGGAACCCGATCAAGACGCTGGGGATCGCCCCGCTTACGAGTATGTTTTGGCATGGCGAAACCACGGGATCGAATCACGGCGATTTCCGTCCGGAGGTGCACGATTCCGACGGTCTCTTGATCAACCACAGCGGCGGTGAGTGGCTGTGGCGGCCGCTGTCGAACCCCGTTGCCGTGCGCACCGCGGCGTTTGGCGACCGAAACCCGAAAGGCTTTGGCTTGCTGCAGCGCGACCGAAAATTTTCGAGTTACGAAGATCTTGAGGCCAACTATCACAATCGGCCGAGTGCTTGGGTGGAGCCGGTCGGTGCATGGGGTAACGGCTCGGTCCGTCTCGTCGAGATTCCCACGCCCGATGAAACCAACGACAACATCGTGGCGTTTTGGGCGCCTGATGCGCTGCCGGCGGTCGGCGAACCCATAGAGTTCGAGTATCGCCTGCATTGGTTTCTCGATCAAATCCGACCGCCTGCGGGTGTTGCCGTCGCCACCCGTCGAGGGCATTCGAAAACCCACGAGCCCGATTTGGAGCGCTTTGTCGTCGATTTCGACGGGGCCTATTTGAGCAAGAAAGGTCCGGACCCCTTGATTGAACCGGTTGTTTCCGTGGGCGGAGGCGCGAAACTCGTCCATGCGACCGTGCAGAAAAATCCATACAACGGCACTTGGCGGTTGGCTTTCGCATTGCGGGCGGACGGGAGCAAAAAGCCGGTGGAGCTAAGGGCATTTTTGCGCAAGCCACCCCACGTGCTGACCGAAACTTGGACCTACCTGTGGGAATCGTGATTTTGAAATTTCCCGGTTGGTTGCGAGTGATTGCCCGATGAGCGCTCCGGCGTTGGTCACATTCTCGGGCGAGTTCCGGCCATCAACGGGCTCGATGGAGGCGTGGAACGCGGCTTACGTGCGGGTCGAAGATTACCTTCGGGCGCACCGGGTGCACAACCGATTGCATCAAAGCAGGCTGATTCAGGAGATTTTGGAGCGTGCGGCGCGACGCCATTTGGCCCAGCCTGAGTCAGATCCGACCACGTTGGCCGCGGAGGAAACGGAAGCACTAATGGACGCTTGGTTCGGTGCGGTGCTCTCGTCTGAAAATTTGCCTCCGGAACGCCGGGCGATCGAGGGCCGGGTCGCATTGATGCTCTGTGATGGTTCGGAAAAGTGGCCTTATGCGTTTCTGGACGACAAGAATATCCCGGCGGATTTTCGGGCGGCGGTGGAGGCAAGTTCGATGCAGGCCGGTCCCGATATGGTGGTCTCTAGCATGGTCCCGCGACCGATCGATCTCGGCCCGATCACGGAGGCGGCGGGCGATACTTTGGAGCGGTTTGAGCAATGGCCGATTCTTCGGACTTTGCTGCTTTGGCTGGTGTTTGCCGGCGCGCTGGCGGGGATTTTTTACGCGACGCGCTAATGTCTGCCTATGCGTGTCTTCAAATATGACCAAATGACCCAACGTCGGCTTAACCGCCGGCGCTTTCTGTTTTTTTCGGCGATTTTTGGCCTAACGAGTCTGGCCACTTGGTTTATGGCGGACTTGTTGTGGCGGGAAGGGATCAGCGGGCTGGAGATCGTTTTGCTGGGGTTGTTTGTCGTGCTGTTTGCGCACATTGCCGCGGGGTTTTGCACGGCGCTCGTGGGCTTTTACGTGCTGAATCGCGGCGGTGACAACTGTCGGATTTCCGAGACGTTGTCGCCGAACGACGATTCGCCTTTGGCGTCCACGGCAATCGTGATGCCGGTGTTTAACGAAGATGTGAGCCGGGTTTTTGAAGGGCTACGGGTAATCTTCCGCTCGGTGCAGGAAACCAAGAAACTCGAACACTTTGACTTCTTTATTCTGAGCGATTCGAACCGGCCCAACCAGTGGATTCAGGAGGAGGTGGCGTGGGTCGAATTGTGCAAGCAGGTCGGTGGGTTCGGAAAGATATTCTACCGGAAACGCCGACATCAGATTAACAAGAAATCGGGCAATGTGGCGGATTTTCTCCGGCGTTGGGGCAAGAATTACCGCTACATGGTTGTGCTTGATGCCGACTCGATCATGACCGGCCGGGCGTTGGTGAGACTCACGGCACTCATGGAACAGAATCCTCAGGTGGGCATCATCCAGACGGCGCCCAGAATTGTTCATGGGGAGTCGCTCTACGCGCGGCTTCAGTCATTCGCCAACCGGCTTTACAGTCCTCTCTTTCTCGCGGGGCTGAACTATTGGCAACAACACGAGGGGAACTACTGGGGGCACAACGCGATCATCCGGATTCAGCCGTTTATCGATCATTGCGCCCTGCCGGACTTGCCCGGCAGTGAACCGTTTGGAGGCCGTATTCTTTCCCACGATTTCGTCGAGGCGGCGTTGATGCGGCGGGCCGGATGGGGTGTCTGGCTGGCGGGTGAAATAGAAGGAAGTTTTGAGGAAGGCCCGCCCACTCTGATCGAAAGCGCCAAGCGCGACCGACGCTGGTGTCAGGGGAACATGCAACACGCTTGGTTGCTGACAGCACGCGGTTTTCGGCCGGCAAACCGGTTTCATCTTTTGATGGGCGTGATGGCCTACGCTTCGTCACCGCTGTGGTTGCTGTTTTTGGCTCTCAGCACGATTCACGTTTTCGGCTTGGTGGCGCAACCGCCGCTCGCTGGCGTTTTGCGAGCACAAGACATGACGTCGATCTTTGGCTTTATGATCGAGGTGCCGGAGGCCCTGACGCTCTTCTTTTTTACGCTGCTGCTCCTTTTCTTGCCCAAAGTGGTCAGTGTGGTGCTGACCTTGGGTAACCCTGAGGCGGTGGGGCGTTTCGGCGGTCGGTTGAGATTGGTTGTGAGTGCGATTTTGGAGACGGCGGCCTCGGCGCTCTTGGCTCCGGTGAACATGATGTTCAACGCGAAGTTTGTCCTCTTTACGCTGTTGGGGCAGGGGGTGGGCTGGGTCACTCAACAGCGCGGAGCGGACGATGACGGCTCCGATTGGCGTGAAGCGATTATTACCCACGGGGGACAGACGGCGTTCGGGGTCATCTGGGGTTTGAGTTCCTACATCATCTCACCGCCGTTTTTCTGGTGGCTGAGCCCGGTGCTTGCGGGATTGGTGTTTTCCATTCCGATCTCAATTTTTCTCAGCAAGGCGAGTTTTGGACGACGGGCACGTGAGCTTGGAGTTTTCCTAACTCCCGAGGAAACGCATCCGCCGTATGAGTTGAAGCGCCTGCAGCAAAATTTGGCAGAGTGCTACCGCCACTTGCCGCCTTTTGAGCCGCTGCGGGCCAATTATGGGCTGATGCAGGCCGTGCTCGACCCATACGTTAATGCCATGCATGTCGCATTGCTGCGGCAGCGCCGGCCCAGTGATGAGGCGCGTGAGTGGTTCGGGCTGTTGCGGCGTCGGCTGCTGGCCGAGGGCCCGGGGAAGTTTACCAGCAAGGAGACGATGGCTTTGCTGCTGGATGCAGAATCGATGATTTGGCTGCACCGGGAGCTGTGGAGCTCACCGTCCGACGCGATTGCCGAGTGGTGGAGGCTGGCGATTCGTCAATACAACGTGCTTACCTCGGCGCCCACGACTGCTCTTTACCGGTAGGACGAGCCAATCAAGGGCGCCGTGTGCGAGCCGAAATCAGGCGCCGAGATACTTGCGTAGTGCGGCGTCCGTCGCCGCAAATTCGAACTTTACGGCTGCAATCCCTGGCTCAATGCCGGCGAGTCCGTTCTTTTTTGATTCATGTTCGATCGTCTCGGCGATTGCACGCAGCCTCATGGCGCCCAAGTTCGAAGAGCTGCCCTTGATGCTGTGCGCCGCCCGGGTGAAGACTCCGACATCGCCCGCAGTAAGGCTCGCCTCCAACTCCGTGATTCGCTGCGGCGTATCTTCGAGGTAAATCGAGATGATCTCCTTCAGGAATTCATCGTTGTCCCCGGGGTTTAGCGCGCGGAGGTTTTCGATCGCCTCTGGGTCAATAAGTGGAAGCTCGGGCATGTCAGATGGTTTGGAGTGCGACGGGGTGCCGGCAATTAGAAATCGGCCGCACAAGTCGATAGTTTAATGTAAAACTAACGAAAACCGCCGCAATTGAGCCCCGTCTAGCTCGACCATTCGGGCGCGGTGCTGGCCTCGATCTCGTCAATTGTGGTCAGGCCCAGCAGGACTTTCTTCAGTCCGTCGTAACGCAGCGGTTTGTAACCGACCTTGGCGGCCGCCCTGGTGATTTCTTGCGAGCTCTTTCCGTCGGAGATGAGCGCGCGAATTTCTTCGGTTATGAGAACGAGCTCGTGGAAGGCGACGCGCCCCTTGTAGCCGGTGAGACGGCACTTCTGGCAGCCCCGGCCCCGATAGAATGAAACGTCGCTCAAGCCCTCCTCCTGAAAATATTTCATGAGCACTTCGCGCGTCGGCTGGTAAGCCTCTTTGCAGGACTCGCAGATGCGGGCGGCGAGGCGTTGCGCCAAAACTCCGATCACAGAGGGAGCGACCATATAGGGCTCAACGCCGATTTCAATGAGACGCACGATCGCTTGGGGCGCGGTGTTGGTGTGCAGCGTGGCGAAGACGACGTGGCCGGTAAGGGCCGCCTCGGTGGCGATCTTCGCCGTCTCCAGATCGCGGATTTCGCCGACCAAGATGGCGTCGGGGTCTTGGCGCATGAGAGCCCGCAGAACATTTGAAAACTTGAGGTCGATGTGGGCGTTGACTTGGGTTTGGTTTACGCCGGCGAGCTGGATTTCAATCGGGTCTTCGATGGTCGAGATGTTGATGTCGGCGCTGTTGATTTCGTTAAGTGCCGCGTAAAGCGTCGTCGTTTTGCCGGAACCGGTGGGACCCGTTACGAACAAGATGCCATTCGGGTTTCTTACCAGCCGCTTGAACGGTTGGAGGATGGTCTGGGAGATCATCATCTTATCGAGGGTCATCATCGTCTTTTTGCCGCTCATCGCGAGGACGCGGATGACGGATTTCTCGCCGTAGGCCGAAGGAATCGTCGACACGCGGAAATTAGCCGTCTGGGTGCCGATCGGCATTGAAAAACGACCGTCTTGTGGAAAGCGCGATTCGGAGATGTTCAGACCGCTAAGAATCTTGACCCGCGAGATGAGCGCCCGGTGCAGCTTGCGCGAATAGGTCAGGATCTCCCGCAAGTTGCCGTCGATGCGAAAGCGGATCCGCGAGATGGTCTCCTGCGCCTCAATATGAATATCCGTGGCGCGTTCGCGCATCGCAAAGTAGATGATCTCGTCGAGGATTTGGACGAGGGCGTTATTGTCCGCCAGTTCCGCCAACATCTCGCCGGCGAGCTCCGGTTTGTCGAACAAACTGGAGCGTTCCAGCTGGCCAAGGCTCTCCTCCAGATTCTGCTCGGTGCAGTAGTGAATTGCGATGGCGTCCTCAATCTCGCGGGGCAACGCGAAGACGGGGCTGACCGGCATCTGGGCAATGAGGCTAAGCCGCTTGACGAGATCCGCCTGATGGGGCTCGGCCATCGCCGCCGTCAACACGCCGTCAATGACGTAGAGGCCGATGGCTTGGGCTTTTTTTGCGACCTCGGCGGGGATTTTCTCAACCGCCTCCTCGGTGATCGTCGAAACAAACGGGTCGACGTAGGCGACGTTAAGGGAATCGGCCCAGTATCGGCAGGCCTCGTCTTTGACGGTCAACTTGTCGGCGATTACCGCTTCCAGCAGTTTTATGCTGTCGCCGTGCCGGCTGACGAGCGATTCGAGTTCAGCCTTGAAGTCAAAATTCGGCAGGGCGCGCAGCCGGGCGACGAAGGCTCTACTGTTTGGGTTTGGCACGGCGTGGTGTCTTGGATTTGAAGAGTTTTCCGATCTCGTTTTGATCGAGTTTCTCCATCGCGAACTGGCCGGTGGTGCGCTCGAGTTTCAGTTCTGCAAGCATTTGGGGAAGGGAGTAGCGAACTTCGGTGAGCCCCCCCATGGCGCTGGGTGGGGCGGACTCGCTCGCAGGGTGGGAAGGGGTTGCGCTCATAAGGGTGACGGACTGGACTCGGCGGAGTCGAAGTTCTCTTCGATGGTTTCCCGCAATGCCTTTAAGATTTCGTCCTTTGGCGTGTCTTTGCGGATGTAGTTGGTGGCGCCAAATTCGGCGGCCTCTTCAATCACCTGACGGGTGGCGAGCGAGGTGAGCATAACGACCACGCATTCGGGGTTGATCGTTTTGAGGGCCCGGAGGGTCTCCAGTCCGCCAAGTTTCGGCATATTCACGTCCAGCAAAACCAGAGCCGGCCGATGCTGGGCATAAAGCGCCAAAGCCTCTTCGCCATTCGAGGCTTCTATGGTCTTGGCTTCTTGGATTTGTCGCAGCACCAGGGCGATGAATTTGCGGATATGGGCCTCGTCGTCGACGAGTAGAATGGAGCCGGAAAATTTCATGGGGGGCAGGGGAGGGTAACGCGAAATTCACAGCCAAGTCCGGGGAGATTTTCAGCACTGATCATGCCGCCGTGTGCGTCGATGATTTTGCGGCAGATCGCCAAACCCAGCCCCGTGCTCTTTTCGCCGCCTGTCGGTTTCACCGAAAGCCGGCCGAAGTCTTTGAAGAGCTTATCCTTTTCCGATTCCGGAATTCCAGGGCCTTGATCCTTCACCGAGAATCCCCGACGGCCGGGTCCGGCGTGGAGCTCGACCGTTATGGTCGACCCCGGCGGCGAGAATTTCGCGGCATTGCTGATGAGATTATCGATCACTTGGCGGATTTTGGCTCCATCGACCAAAGCGAACGACGAATCGCCGGATGCGGTGCAGATGATTTTGGTAGTCTTCTTTGCCGCCTCGATGTTGCTCAAGTAAACGGATTTCTCGAGAAGAGCGCCCAAGTCTTGCAGTTCGAGTTGCAGGCGTAGTTCCCCGGCCTCGATGGTGGCGACGTCAAGCAGCTCGTTGACGAGGTCGAGCATGGATTGGCTCGCTCCATGGATGGTTTTGACGAGATCAAGTTGATCGGGAGTGAGCGGGCCAACCGTGCCGTCGCTTAGGAATTCGGCGAGCCCGCGGATCGAAGCCAGCGGATTGCGCAAGTCGTGCGCAGCCATCCCAAGAAACTTGTTCTTCGAGGCATTTGCGTTGCTTAGCTGCTCGACCAGCAATTTCTGGTGTTCAATTAGGATCTGGCTTTGGAGGTGTGCCCGGATCCGCGCCAAAACCTCTTTGGGTTTGAACGGTTTTGGCAGATAATCGACGCCGCCGGCTGCCAATCCCTCCACGACGTCGTCCGACTCGCTCTTCGCCGTGATGAAAATGACCGGCGCGCAGTCCGAAGCGTAGGTTTGGCGTAGACGCCGACAGGTTTCCAAGCCGTCGATTCCAGGCATCATTACGTCGAGCAAGACAAGTTGCGGTCGGACCTTTTCGTAAATTTCGAGCGCCGCTTCGCCCGATTCAGCTTCTGAAATGACGTAGTGAGCACCCTTTAGAATTCCCTTCAAAATGCGCAAATTGACGCGGTCGTCGTCGACAATAAGTATCTTCCGGCCTTCGAGGTCGATCTCGGGTAGAGATGTAAGATGCTCCATGGGTATAGCTTGCTTTAGGGATGGACCGGTTCCGCTTACTTTGCCGAGTTTAGATCGCTCGTCAAACTATTGGATAATAATGGGCCTAGGAATGGCTTAAACGCCATGGTCGGACGTTGGGCAAATCTTCGTATCACAATATCGCGATGCGTTGATATTTGACTTGCGTGACCTTTGCCCGCTGCTTTCGTCGGTCTCTCCAATCCTATGGCAAATACATTTGTTTTCTCCTCCGAATCCGTCGGCGAAGGTCATCCAGACAAAGTCGCTGACTTGATCTCCGATAGCGTTCTCGACGCTTGCTTGGCTATCGACAAGACGAGCCGCGTCGCCTGCGAAACCTTCGTGAAGTCCAACATCGTCGTGGTCGGCGGTGAGATCACGATCCCGAAACTCCAAGACAAGAAAACCGGCAAGACCAAGGCCCTTGAGGAGGCCATCAATCTGGGTAAAGTTATTCGCGACGCGATTCGTCACATCGGCTATACGAACGACGACGACGTGTTTCACGCCGACACAGTTTTCATCAACAACTATTTGACCGCCCAGTCCGCCGATATTTCCCAGGGCGTTGATGCGAAAAAAGTCGAGGGTAAGAAGACCGCCGAGCAAGGTGCCGGTGATCAAGGTCTCATGTTCGGCTACGCGTGCAGCGAGACCCCCGAACTGATGCCCACCCCGGTGATGTTTGCGCACCGCCTCGGCCGAGAGCTCACCAAGATTCGCAAGAGCGGCAAAGTGAAGTGGCTCCGCCCCGACGCGAAGTCCCAAGTGTCGGTCCGCTACGTTGACGGCAAGCCCACCGAGGTCGTGAATGTCGTTATCTCGACCCAGCACACCGCTGATGTTTCGCAC
>CALSBN010000178.1:0-10950 GCA_943373185.1 Opitutus sp. GAS368
CTCCCCCTCTCCCCCTTTCTCTTTCCTCTCAATCCTCCTCTTTCTCCCGCCTCATTTCCTCCCCTCCCTCCCCCATTTACGTCTCCGAAATTCGCGTCCCTTTGCGCCCATTAGCGGTTAAAAAATCTCCTCATTTCGTCCCGCCCCCTTTCCTCTCCGCCACCCATGTCCGCCCAAGCCACCGCCCACGCTCCCTTCCCCGCTCCGATCTGGAAATCCATCCGCGCCTGCGGCACCGCCGTCGAAGCCTCACTCCAGCGCAGCGGCGTCGCCCTCACCATGGGCGGTGAACCCACCTTCGTCCCCGTCCACCCCACCGGCGCCGAATGGCAGACCGCCGCCCTCGGCCCCACCAAGCTCACCTACGCCCGCCAGTTCGCCCACGCCTTCATCCGCGAGGCCTGCCCCGGCGCCGTCATCCTCGAAATCTCCGGCAAACACTTCCCCGGCGAACCCCTCCCGCGCTGGACTCTCCTCGTCCAACGCCGAGCCGACGGCGTTCCCGTCTGGCACAACCCCGCGCTCCTCGCCGCCGACACCAAACCCGGCACCCTCAACCCGCCCGCCGCCAAGAAATTCGTCACCGCCCTCGCCAAGGCGCTCGCCCTCCACGCCACGCCCGCGATCCCCCTCGCCGAACCCGCCGCCCCCACCGCCACCATCGGCTACGTGCTGCCCCTCGACCACCCCGCCGGCACGTGGACGACCGACGACTGGCACGCCGTCTTCCCCGCTCCCACTCCCATCCCGCTCTTCCCCGGCGAGAGCGCCGCCGGCCTTCGCCTTCCCCTCGGCCAGCTCGGCGAAAAAAACCTCCGCCGCGCCCTCACCGCGGAAATCCGCGACGGCACCCTCATCATCTTTATCCCGCCGCTGCTCCTCGCGTCCTACCTCGAGCTCCTCACCCACATCGAGGCCACCCTCGTCGCCCTCAAACTCACCGATGTCGTCCTCGCCGGCTACGCCCCGCCCCCCGATGCCGCCCTCCCCACCGTCGGCCTCGCCAGCGATCCCGGCGTTCTCGAAATCAACGTCGCCCCCTGCGCCACGTGGTCCGACTACGACCACCAGCTCGCCCAGCTCTACGCCGCCGCCGCCTCCGTCGGCCTGTGCGCGCGCAAGCTCCAGCTCAACGGCCGCGAGGTCGGCACCGGCGGCGGCGCGCACCTCGTCTTCGGCGCCCCGCCCGGACTCTACTCGCCCTTCTTCGCCTTCCCCGCGCTGCTCCCCTCCGTCATCCGCTATTTTCAACACCACCCCGCCCTCAGCTACGCCTTCACCGGCGCCTACATGGGCCCCAGCTCGCAGGCCCCGCGCATCGACGAATCCACCTTCGAAGCGCTCTACGAACTGGAGATCGCCTGCGCCGCCGCCGAGACCCTCGGCACCCCGCAAAACCTCCCGCTCTACGACCTCCTCTTCCGCGATCTCCTCATGGACCGCAGCGGCAACACCCACCGCGCCGAGATCAGCGTCGATAAACTCTGGAATCCCTTCGCGCCCAACGGCCGCCTCGGCCTCGTCGAGTTCCGCGCCTTCGAGACCTACCCGCAAAACTCCATCCAGTCCCTCGTCGGCCTCTTCATTCGCGCCATCCTCGCCCGCCTCGCCGCCGACCCCGTCAAAGGCCCGTTTGTCCGCTGGGCCGGCGAACTCCACGACCGTTTTTTCCTGCCCGCCTTCGTTTGGTCCGACCTCACCGCCATCTGCGCCGACTTAAACGCCCACGGCATCCCCTTCGACGTCGAATGGCTCCGCCCCGCCTGGGAATTCCGCTTCCCCAAAATCGGCTCTCTCTCCGTCCCAATCGAAAATCGAGAATCGAAAATCAAAAATTCCCTCACCATCGAGTTCCGCCAAGCCCTGGAGGCGTGGCCCCTCCTCGGCGAATCCCCCAACGCCGGCACCGTCGCCCGCACCGTCGACGCCTCGCTCGACCGCCTCGAAGCGAGCCTCACCGACGCCACCGCCCTCGAATCCGGCCTCCTCCTCGTCAACGGCCTCCCCTGCGAATTCCGAAAAATTTCCGACACCCCCTCGCCCCTCGCCCCTCGCCCCTCGCCCGCCGCCGCGTCCGCGGCGGCCGGCATCCGCTACCGAGCCTTTTACCTCACGCCCTCCCTCCAACCCCACGTCCCCGTCCACGCCCCGCTCCTCATCGAATGGGTGGACAGAACGACACTCGCGGTGGTCGCCGCCTCCCGCTGGCACGTCTGGAACCGATTCAACACCGCCTACCCTGCCGTCCCCGGCGACGACAAAGAAGCCGCCCAACGCCGCCACGACCGCTGGGAACCCTGGCCCCACACCGTCGGCCAATCCCGCTTCATCCCCAAAATCGACTTCCCTCCCGAGGGTCGCCACACCCTCGACCTCCGCCGCTACGCGGCGCAAGCGCGGTAGCTCCCCTGTCATTGCGAGGAGCCGAAGGCGACGCGGCAATCCCCCACCCCCTCCGCCGTAGGGGCGTGCCTCGTGCGCGCCCGTCCGTTCACCCCCGCCCGCCCCTCGTAAAATGGTGAACCGCCGCTCGCCGGCGCGCGGTCATCTGCGTCGCTCGCCCCTTGACACGTTACGCCACTGGCGCACCGTTCCCCTCGTGGAATTCGTTCGGTTTCCTACTTTTGAGAAGTCCGCCTACGGCCTCGTGTCAGAGGCGGACATCTTGGAGCTGGAAATGCACCTCGCCGTGCATCCGCACGCGGGCGACCTGATTCCCGGTGGACGCGGTCTCCGCAAACTGCGTCGACCCGCCAAGGGTCGGGGCAAGCGGGGCGGAGCCCGCGTCATCTACTATCACGTCAATTCTCAACACCTCATTTTGCTCATCGTCGCCTACGCCAAGAACGAACAGGAAGACCTCGATCGTCGCCAACTGCAGATTCTCGCCCAACTCGTAAAAACCGAATTCCCATGAAAGAAGCCGATTTCCAAAACCTCCTCCAAGGCATCCGCGAAGCGGGCTCCTATCTGCGCGGCAACAAGAAGGCCGCCTCGCGGGTGGACCACATTCATCCCGACTCGGTCACGGCCATCCGCACTAAACTGCGTCTCAGCCAGAAAGCGTTTTCATCCGCGTTCGGCATCAGCCCGGCGACACTGCGCAATTGGGAGCAGGGACGCCGCAAGCCGACCGGCGCCGCCCGCGTGCTCCTGCGCGTCGCCGCGAAACACCCCAAGGCAGTCCTGGAAGCGGTCGCCTGAGTGCTTCGGGTTCGCCCCGAAACCGCCCAACGCCGCCACGACCGCTGGGAACCCTGGCCACACACCGTCGGCCAATCCCGCTTCATCCCCAAAATCGACTCCCCCCCCCGAAGGCCGCCACACGCTCGACCTTCGCCGCTACTCGGCCCAAGCGCGATAGCTCCCCTGTCATTACGAGGAGCCGAAGGCGACGCGGCAATCTATCACCCTCCGCTCCGCGCAAAGCGCCCCTCCAAACCACGCCCGTCATTGCGAGAAGCGCAGCGACGCGGCAATCCAGCTAAATTCCTCCGCGCGTTTCGCGCACCGTATCAACGCCATCACTCCCCCGCCTCCGCCTGCTGGACTACCCAGCGCCGCAGCCGGTCGAAGACCTCGGTCAAAGTCGCTACCTTGATTTTTTCAGCAGCCTTCCCGTTCACACGGATTTGATACCGCCGCTCGCCCCACATTCCGGGAGCATCAATCAACTCGACTTTGAGCGCCCTCCCGCTCTTTTGATCCTTGATCGAGACGCGAAAACGCACCGGAGACCTCGCCATGACTAAAGCACAAAATTTGCACCGCGAAACTTGCAAGCTCTTGTCCGACGCTGTCCTCCAAATTCACCCGGCAAAACGCGGTTAGGCCGAATAACACTGTTCGAGAGAAAACCAAAGCGGGCAGAGCAAACGACGGAGTTATTCAAAGAGCATGACATCGAGGAAAACTGCGGCGGAGCAAAACAAGAGGCCGAGAACGGGCGGAGGGCTCGCCGCTTGGCTAAGGTCGCAGGCTCAACCTGCGTTCGAGCCAGCGACCGCCGCGCCAAGCGGCGATTTTAAGTTCAAAGCGATCGGCGTGAAGGAAAATCTGTGGG
Source organism: Opitutus sp. GAS368 (assembly GCA_943373185.1). GTDB lineage: Bacteria > Verrucomicrobiota > Verrucomicrobiia > Opitutales > Opitutaceae > Tous-C4FEB. Next base: position 4,064 of record CALSBN010000178.1, read on the forward strand.
CCGACGGAGCCGGCGGAATCATGACGGTGAAGGCCATCATTTTGTCGCGGACCGAGCGACACCCGCGAGGTTCGAACCAGTCGATAATGCCGTCACTGTCCGGCCACGGACGTCGTGCCGTCATGAGTCTGAAGACCAAGGCAGAAGTGGCGCCAATCCCGCCGCCACGTTCGCAGCGGCCAGTGCTGGCATATCTTTAACGATGGGCGAAGAAAGATGAAACTGCGCGTGTTAGTTTTACTGTCGTGCCTCGTGCTGGCGGCGTGCAGCAAGTGGTCCATCGACACCGAGTGGAAGAGCGGTGAGTTTCGCCTCATCGCCATCGATGCCAAATCGCAGATGACCCTCATTCACGAAGACTCGTCCGTTTCGTTGGTCGGCCCGACGGTCTTCGCGGCGGGTGCTGATGAGAAGCATATCGTCCTGAAGCAGCATCCGGCGCTGGATGCCGCCGGCACGAAGTTTGATCGCTCGGTCACGCACTACTTCGTCGTCGGACGCGACAAGAGCGTGCGCGGCCCCTTGAAGAAGGAAGAGTTCGACAGGTTGGCTAGCAGTCTATCGCTTCCAGCATTCTCGAAGGTGTTCGATGACCTCCAGTGAAAGAAAGCCCATCCAGAGCATCACAGACAACGACGGGGCTGCGCCCCGTCGTGTCTGACTGCTGACGTTGGGCAAGCCAATGAGCGCCGAGGAATATCAAGTCGTCTTCGAATTCACCGGAGATAGCCCGAAGGAGTTTGATCGATTCTTGGCATTTGAATCTCGTTTGGAAGAAAGACTCAAATCCGGTGTTGTTGATGGTCACGACGTCGGTGGCGGTATCGTGAATCTGTTCGTGCTCACATCTACGCCTGATGAGTGTGTCGAAGAAGTCTTTGGCTCGATTGCTCCTACTAAGCTCCCGATATCTGCGGCTGCTTATCGAAGGCGAAGCGAAGAGAAATATGTCCGAGTTTGGCCAGAGAATGACTCTTCAGCATTTATTCTAAAATGAAAGCGGAGCCCAACCAGAGCACTACAGCACAACGCGCTTCGCGCGTGGCTGACCGCTAACGATCGGCAGAAGAATGAAAACGTCCCTCACAAAGATCATCTGGAATGATTGGCCGGCGTTATTCTCGACCTGCGCTATGCCGCTGGTCTGGATCATCCATTTCGCGTTTCCGTATTTGAAGAAGAGCGGGCCACCGCCTTTCGTGTTCACGATTGTCCTCACCTGCCTCGCCGCCTTTGCGCTCTGGTGGCGGGTGACACGTGTGAAGAAGCTATTCAGCACTGGAGGCACAGCGGATGGAGTAGTCGAAGCTATCCGGATAGTGAAAGATCGTGGACGATTGGAGTATTCGTATCGCGTCGAAGAAAGAGTGCTTTCCAGTTGGTGCGCCGTCCATAAGTCGAAGCAGGTCTTAGCACTTCAAGTTGGCCAGAAGATCACTGTGGTCTTTGACCGCCAGCGACCAGAGAAGTCTATCGTTGCAGATCTATTCGTGGCTATATGAAAACGGGCCGATCCAGAGCACTACAGACAACGCCGGTGCTGCGCCCCGGCGTGTCCGACCGCAATCGTTAGCCATGAAGATTTTGCTCGGACTTCTCTGCTTCATTTGCGCCGGTTGTGCATCGGTGAGCGTTCCTAAAGCGCCAGAGGCTGACGCAGCGCGCGTCCGACTGCATGCGACCGACGAGATGACTTACTCTCCATCCGGCTCCGTATCGTCAGAAGCCGCGGCTCGGATCGCGTGCGAATACTTCCACACGTTTTTCGGAGATTGCGGCGGGATCGGAGCCGCAGAAGACAGAAAGGACGTTTGGGCGTTTCCCACTGCCGTCGGTTTTGCCGGAACCAAGGGCAGAGATATTCTTGTCGCGAAGTCCGGCACGTGCGTGTTCGTAAAGGGAGGAGCCGTTGTGTTTTGGATCGATGGTCGCTGGAGATACGATCGGACGAAGTATCGAGGCTTCTTCGACGTTGATCTTCCCGGCGACAGCGGAAAAAGGGCTAACCCCGAGAGTTGTGTTGTCGCGAAGCCGACAACACGACTCCTGTTGAACAAGCCCGATTAAACCCTGGGGCCGAGCCAAAGGGCCGGGCCGAGCCAAAGGCCGGGCCGATCCAAAAGGCCGATCCAAAAGGGTCAGGTTTTAACTTTTAATATTGTCGCAGTGGCCGGAGCCGGCAGGGTTTGCCCATGCCGCGCAAGCTGAGACTGGAATACCCCGGGGCGTGTTACCACGTGATCAACCGGGGCAACTATCGGGCAGAGGTCTTCGGGACTGAAAAGACGCGGGCCGCGTTTGAAACTTGCCTCGGAGAAGCGTGCGAAAAGTCCGGTTGGTTGCTCCACGGCTACGTGGTCATGAGCAACCACTATCATTTGGCGATCGAGACGCCGGCCGGGAATTTGGTGAAAGGGATGCAGTGGCTGCAGGCGACCTTTGCGAACCGGTTTAACCGGTTGCGCGGCGAGCGGGGGCATCTCTTTCAGGGCCGCTACAAAAGCTTGCTCGTGGAGTCCGGCGCGGCGCTTGGGCAACTGTGCCATTATCTGCACCTAAATCCGGTGCGCGCCGGGTTGGTGACGGTGGACCGGTTGAGGGACTATCGGGCGTCGAGTTACTGGCACCTCTGGCAGAAAAAACGTCCGAAGTGGCTGCACGTGGCAACGGCGCTCGCGGAAGCGGGCAGCTTGACGGACACGCCGGCGGGGCGGGATGCGTATGCGCGATATCTGGCTTGGCAGGCCGAAGAAGGCCCGGCCGGCAAGACCAAGGCGTATGCCTCGATGAGCCGGGGTTGGGCGCTCGGCAGCAAAGAGTTTAAAACGGCGCTGATCCAGGATCATGCGCTCGCGCAGACCAGCCGGGCTTGGGAATTGGCCGGAGCCCGAGAGATCGGCGCCGCACACTGGGCGACGGCTTTGGCCAAAGGCTTGGCCGCGCTGGGAAAAACGGCCGCGGACATCGCCGAAGAGCCCAAGTCTGTCGCTTGGAAAGTCGCGTTGGCCGCGCGGATGAAACAAACCACCCAAGCCGGCAACCGGTGGCTGGCCGATCAGCTCAATCTAGGCACCCCGGTGGCGGTGAGCCACCATGTCGGACAACTCCGCCGCGGCCTCAGGCCCGATGCCGAAAAATGGCTCCGCCGACTAAACTATTAATGGTTAAAACCCGGCGCCTTTTACTCCCCCTACCTCTTCGATTTTCTCACCCTCGCCGAACACTGACCGCTCCGTCTTCCCTTCCTCCTCCGTCTTTTCCCCATGCACACTCCCGCCTCCCCTTACCTCTTCGATCTCACCGGCCGCGTCATCATCGTGACGGGCGCCACCGGCGTTCTCGCCGGCTCGGCCGCACGCTACCTCGTCGCACAGGGCGCCCGCGTCGTCTTCCTCGGCCGCGACCAAGCCAAGCTCGACGCCGCCCGCGCCGACTGCGCCGGCCTCTCCGGTGAAGCCGCCGCCTACTCCGTCGATGTGCTCGACCGTGCCGGCCTCGAAAACGTCCGCGCCGAAGTCGTTGCCCGTTTCGGCCGCATCGACGCCCTCATCAACGCCGCCGGCGGCAACCAACCCGGCGCCACCATCCCGCCCGACAAAACATTTTTCGATCTCGACCTCGCGGCCTACCGTCAGGTCCTCGCGCTCAACCTCGAGGGCACCGTCCTTCCGTCCCAAGTCTTCGCGCAGACCTTCGCCGCCCAGAAACGCGGCAACATCATCAACTTTTCCTCGATGGCCGCCGAGCGCGCCATCAGCCGCGTCGTCGGCTACTCCAACGCCAAGGCTGCCGTGGACAACTTCACCCGCTGGCTCGCGGTCGAGTTCGCCGCCAAATACGGCGACGGTCTGCGCGTGAACGCCATCGCCCCCGGCTTCTTCATCGCCGATCAAAACCGCCGCCTGCTGCTCAACCCCGACGGCACGCCCACCGCCCGCGGCCAATCCGTGCTCAACCAAACTCCCTTCCGCCGCTTCGGCGCCGCCGCCGAGCTCCACGGCGCACTCCACTTTCTCCTCGCCGACGCCTCCGCCTTCGTCACCGGCACCGTCCTCGCCGTCGACGGCGGCTTCTCCTGCTTCTCGGGCGTGTAGCAGCAGCCCGGAAAACGGCCTGCGTTCCAACTCCGCCGTGGCATGGGCATCCCGCCCATGTTCCGATCCCACGGGCGAGACGCCCGGGCCACGCCGCGAGCCGCCACGTCCTCCGCCGTTCGAAATCAAAAATCGAGAATCGAGAATCGAGATACCGAGCGCAGCGACAGTTCAGCGTCAAAAATCGACAATCATGAATTCCGCCATGCCCCCGTCCTCCCCCAACCTCATGGCCGAGGCCATGCGCTGGTTCGGTCCCGGTGACAGCGTCACGCTCGCCGCCATCCGCCAGACCGGCGCTACCGAGGTCTTCACCTCTCTCCACGAGATCCCCTATGGCGAAGCCTGGCCCGCCGAATTGATCGCCTCGCGCCAAGCCGAGATCGCCGCCGCCGGCCTCACGTGGCGCGTCGTCGAGAGCGTCCCCGTTTCCGAAGCGATCAAGACCCGCACCAGCGACTTTGAGCGCCATTTGGAAAACTACCGCGTCACCCTCGAACGTCTCGGCGCCGCCGGCATCCACGTCGTCGTTTACAACTTCATGCCCGTCCTCGACTGGGTGCGCACCGATCTCCGCCACGTCTTGCCCGACGGCACCGAGGCCCTGCTTTACGATCCGGCGAAATTCGCCGCCTTCGATCTTTTCGCCCTCGCCCGCCCCGGCGCCGCTGCCGACCACCCGCCCGCCGTCTGCGCTGCCGCGAAAGCCTACTGGGACGCCCTCGACACCACGGGCCGCGACGCGCTCGTCCAACAAACCCTCGACCTCTTCCCCGGCGTGCGCCTCGGCCTCACCCTTGACGGCCTCCGCGCCCTGCTCGCGCGTTACGCCGCAATCGACGCCGCCAAACTCCGCGAACACCTCCGCCTGTTTCTCTCCGCTGTCGCCCCCACCGCCACCGCCGCCGGCGTTCGCCTCGCGATCCATCCCGACGATCCGCCGTTCTCCGTGCTCGGGCTCCCGCGCATCGTCTCCACCGAGGCTGATCTCGCCGCCGTCCTCGCCCTCGTGGATACACCCGCCAACGGCCTCTGCTACTGCACCGGCTCCCTCGGCGCGCGCCTCGACAACGACCTTCCCGGCATCGCCCGCCGCCTCGGCCCGCGCATCCACGCCGTCCATCTCCGCAGCGTGCAACACACCGCCAACGGCGTTTTCTTCGAAGCCAACCACCTCGAAGGTTCCATGGACATGCCCGCCGTCGTCCGCGCCCTGCTCGAAGAACAAGCCGCGCGCCGAGCCGCCGCCCGCGCCGATTGGCAAGTCACGCTTCGCCCCGATCACGGCCACACCATGCTCGACGATCTGGCGAAACCACCGCCCGCGTGCCCCGGTTACTCGCTGATCGGCCGCCTCCGCGGCCTTGCCGAACTTCGCGGCCTCCAACTCGGTCTCTCCCGCGCGCTCTCCTGACGCCCACGGGAGCGCCGGCTCCCTTCGTCCGCATTTGCCCGCCGCGCCGCTTCGCTCGAAAATTTAACGTTGGTCTGCAACCCGCCGTTCGCTTTGGTCCGTTCTCTCCCCATGCGTTTCCCCCGCCTGCTTGCCCTGCTCGCCGTCGCCCTTGCTCTCGGTTTCGCCGGCTGCTCCGGTCAGCGTTCCGTCACCGTCATCAAGCTCGCGCACGGCCTCGACCAGTCGCACCCCGTCCATATCGCGATGGCATATTTCGGCGAGCGGTTGGCGGCCAAGAGTGGTGGCACCATGCGCGTCGATCTCTACTCCGGCGCCCAGCTCGGCTCCGAACGCGAGTGCGTCGAGCTGCTCCAACTCGGCGGACTCGGCATGACCAAAGTTTCCTCTTCTGCGCTCGAGGGGTTTGCCCCCGAATTCCGCGTTTTTGGTCTACCCTACTTGTTTCGCGACGACGCCCACCGCTGGGCGGCGCTCAACGGTCCGGTCGGCCAAGAGGTCTTGCTCGCCAGCGAGAAACGGTTTCTCCGCGGCCTCTGCTACTACGATGCCGGCACGAGAAGTTTCTATACCGTCAATCGTAGGGTCGAGAAACCCGCTGACCTCGCCGGCCTGAAAATCCGCATCCAAGAAAGCCAGATCGCCCTTCGCATGGTCCGCGCGCTCGGAGCCGCCGCCACCCCGATCGCCTTCGCCGAACTCTACACCGCGCTGCAACAGGGCGTCGTCGACGGCGCCGAAAACAACCCGCCCAGCTTCCATCTCTCCCGCCACTACGAGCTCTGCAAATACTACACGCTCGACGAACACACCGCCGTCCCCGACGTCCTTCTGATCAGCACCCATCTTTGGAATCAATTCACCGACCAACAAAAGATTTGGGTCCAGGAAGCCGCCGATGAATCCGCCGTCCGGCAACGCGAACTTTGGGGCGGCGCCACCGAGGCGGCCCTCGCCGCCGTGCGCAAAGCCGGCGTCGAAATCATCGTGCCCGACAAGGCCCCTTTCCGCGAACGCGTCGCCGCCATGCAGGCCGAAGTCGCCCGCGAGCAACCCAAAATCGGCGCTCTCGCCCGCCGCATCGAGGAGGTCCGCCCATGAACCGCGTCAAACTCGCCCTCGACCGCACCCTCGCCGTCACCATCTGCGTCCTAATGGCCGCGATGGTCGTCAACGTCCTATGGCAGGTCCTCACCCGTTTCATCCTCGCCACGCCCAGCTCCTACACCGAGGAACTCGCCCGCTACATGATGATCTGGGTCGGCCTCCTCGGCTCCGCCTACGCCGCCGGCAAGAAATCCCACCTCGCCCTCGACCTCGTCACCTCCCGCCTCGACGGCGCCCGCAAGCGCGTATCCGAAATCTTCATCCACGCCTTC
>CALSBN010000179.1:0-10926 GCA_943373185.1 Opitutus sp. GAS368
TGGATGGGGTGCATCGGGCGGGAGGCGAGAGGGATGGGGAGAGGGGGAGAGGGAGAGAGGGGGAGAAGGAGAGAGGGGGAGAGAGGGGGAATTTGGTGATGCGATTTCCGGGGGGTGATTTGGCGTTTCGCGCCGGGGGAGTTGCTGGATTGCTTCTCGCAATGACGGGCTTGGGCGGGGAGGGCGGGTCGGAGACCCTGCCCTACTTTTGGTCAGTTGCGGGTGATCGTTTCGTCGAGGTTGAAGAGGAGGTTGGCGACCATCGTCCAAGCGGCGATTTCACGGGCGGGGGCGATGGACTTGGCTTTGGAAGCGCCGTTGGTGAGGACTTTTTCGGCGGCTTCGGGATTTTTTTCGTAGTGGGCGCGGTGGGTCGCGAGCGCGGACATGAGGAGATCGCGTTCGGTGGCGTCGGGCTCGCGGGCGGTCACGGCGCGGAAGGCGGCGGCGAGGCGGGGAGCATCGGCGGAGTCGGCGGTGAGGAGATTCTCGGCGAAGGCGCGGGCGGTTTCGAATTGCTGCACGTCGTTCATGAGCGCGAGGGCTTGGAGCGGGGTGTTGGAGCGGCCGCGGCCGGTGCAGAACGTCTCGCGTGAAGGCGCGTCGAAGGTGGCGATCGCGGGCGCGGGCGCGGTGCGTTTCCAGAAGGTGTAGAGGCTGCGACGGTAGAGCGCGGGACCGTCGTCGCGGACGTAGGTCTTGGTGTTGCTGCCGCCGAAGGCGACGGGTTCCCAGATGTTGATGGGTTGGTAAGGGCGGACCGGGGCGCCGCCGATCGTGGGCACAAGCAGGCCGGAGAGGGCGAGGGCTTGGTCGCGGAGAACTTCGCCGTCGAGGCGGAGGCGCGGGGCGCGGGCAAGGAGACGGTCAGAAGGATCGAGCTCGAGGAGGGCGGCGGTGACGTCGGAGCTCTGGCGGTAGGTGCGCGAGGTGACGATGAGGCGGACGAGGTGTTTCACGTCCCAACCGGAGCGGATGAATTCGGAGGCGAGCCAGTCGAGGAGTTCGGGGTGGGTGGGGGCGTCGCCCTGCACGCCGAAGTCGCTCGGCGTGCGGACAAGGCCGGCGCCGAAGAGCTGTTGCCAGAAACGGTTCACGGTGACGCGGGCGGTGAGCGGATTCTTCGGATCGACGATCCAGTGGGCGAGATCGAGGCGGTTGGGGCGCGGGGACAAACCCACGGGCGGGACGCCCGTGCCACCCGGATTCGGCATCATGGGCGAGACGCCCATGCCACTTCGGCGGAGGGGCGGGAGGAAGGCGGGGGTGGAGGGTTCGACGAGGTCGCCGGGTTTGTCGTATTGGCCGCGGATTAGGATGTGCGCGGGCAGCGGCTCGGTGCGTTCGCCGGAGACGAGCGTCATCGGGTAGTTGAGCTCGTAGTAGATCTGTTCGGCGAGCAGGCGGCGGGCGGCGTGGGCGGTGGGTTCGAGGGCGGCGCGATAGGGGGCGTAGATGTATTCGCGGTGGTAGCGGTCGAGGCGTTTTTTCTCGGCGGCGTTTTGCTGGGTGCCGGAGAGGCCGATGAGATATTTGGTGTCGTGGCGGAGCGGCACGCCTTCGACGAAGCGGGCGCTGGCCTGAAGGGCGGTGTTCCACGCGGCGCGGGAAAGGAGCGGATCGAGGGTAGCGTCGGGGCTGGTCAAGACGGCCCCGGCGCGGTCCCACCAAGCGGCGCCGTCGCTCTGGGTGATGCGGAGGCCGGTGTAGGATTTGCCGGATTCGAGGCCGGCGTCGCAGGCGTCGATCTCGAGGCGCGCGTAGCTGCCGGCGGGCGGGAGCGGGCCGATGTGGCGGGTGCCGCCGGGTTGGGGACCGAAGGCGGTCGGGTCGCCCCAGACGAAGCGGGCGGTGCGCTCGTTGGTGATGAATTCGAGGCTGACGGCGCGGGGCGGTCGGGCGGGATCGGCGAGGAAGTGGACGAAGGCTTTGGCCTCGGAGCGGACAAGGAGGTCGATGTCGCCCGCGGTAAACGCAAACGGACGGGAGGCGCCGCCTTCGAGGCGGAGCGCGCGTTGACCGCCGGCGAGAGGAACGTCGGGACCGGAGCGCCATTCGCCGCGGCGCGCGGGGGTGCCGGGGCGAAAATCGGTCGCGAGGGCGAGGTCGGAGTCTTCGGCCCAAACGACTTCGTAGGTGATCGGCGTCTTTTCCAGAGCCGCGGGCGGGGATTCGGTGAGGAGCTCGGCGGTGCGGGCGGCGAGCGCGGTCTCGAGGGGACGGATCGCCGCGTCGAGTTCGTCGATGCGGGCTTGTTTGGCGGGAGAATCGGCAATGACGACAACGGGAGCGGAGACGCGGACGTTTCCGTCCCAAGGGCGGTCCGCGAGGCTCTTCCAAAAAGCGCCGAGGGCGTAGTAGTCGTGCTGGCTGATCGGGTCGAATTTGTGGTCGTGGCAGGCGGCGCACCCGGCGGTGAGCCCGAGGAAAACGGCGGCGGTGGTATCGGTGCGGTCGCCGGTGTTGCGGGCTTCGGCCTCGGCTTCGATGGCGCCGCCCTCGGAGGTGGTGAGGTGGAGCCGGTTGTAGCCGGAGGCGATCAGCGCGTCGAGGCGGGCGGCGCGAAGCTCGCTGCCGGGCGGGGGCGGAGCGGAGTTCGGCGAACGGGGAGCGGAGCTGGGCGCGGGCAGGCGGAGTTGGGAATCGGGCACGAGATCCCCGGCGAGTTGTTCCACGGTGAAACGGTCGAACGGCACGTTGGCGTTGAAGGCGCGGACGACCCAATCGCGGTAGGGCCAGATGTGTCGGATGTTGTCGAGGTGGAGGCCGTGGGTGTCGGAGTAGCGCACGGCATCGAGCCAATAGCGCGAGAACTGTTCACCGTAGCGCGGTGAGGCGAGGAGACGGGTGACGAGGGCCTCGATCGCGGCGTGGGGACTGCGATTGGAGTCGGAAAGGAAGGCGTCGATCTCGGCGGGCGTGGGCGGGAGGCCGGTCAGGTCGAGGGTGAGGCGGCGGATCAGGACGGTGGGCGCCGCCTCGGGGGCGAAGGAAAGGTTTTGGCGGGCGAGTTTTTGCAGAATGAACGCGTCGAGGGGATTGGGAGAGGGCTGAGAGTTGAGCGTTGAATGTTGAGTGACGGGAATCGCGGGACGGGAGATGGGTTCGAAGGCCCAGTGGTTTTGGTAAACGGCGCCTTGTTCAATCCAGCGGCGGATGAGGTCGCGCTGGGCTGGCTTGAGCGGGGGCTTGTGCGAATCGGGCGGCGGCATGATCTCGTCGGGATCGGTGCTGATGATGCGTTGCCACATCTCGGAATTGGCGATGTCGCCGGGGATGAGCGCACGGAAACCGTCGCGGTCGGCGGTGGCGGAGTCGAACTGGTCGAGGCGGAGCTTGGCCTTGCGATGGGCGGCGTCGCTGCCGTGGCAGGCGAAGCAGTTGTCCGCGAGGATGGGGCGGATGTGCTCGTTGTAGGAGATGGGCTCGGCGGCGGCGCGGGCGATTGCGACGAGCGCGAGCGCGCAGAAAAACGGAAGACGGAGAAAAGGGGAATTCACGACGGGGGAGCGCGGGGGACGAACGATGGTCGAAGTGAAAGGAAACGAGCGGCGCAGGTCTAGGGAGATTCTGCCGTTGCGACAGTTTGATCAGCGGGTGAGGCGGGTGAATTCCGGGGTGGGGCGCGCGGTGAGAGACGGGCCCTCGCGGATGAGGAAGAGCGCGGACCATCGCTCGCGGACGGCGAGGGCGAAGCCGGCATCTGGGCCGAGGATGAAGAGGGCGGTGGCGCGTGCGCTGGATTGGGTGCAGGTCGGGGCGATCACGCTGACGGAGGCGAGCGGAGATGAAACGGGTTCGCCGGTGCGAGGATCGAGGATGTGGCCGTAGCGACGACCGGCGTGCGTGAAGGAATTGTGGGCGTCGCCGGAGGTGGAGAGGGATTGGCCGGTGAGGTCGAAGTTTCGGGCGTGGTCGAGGGCGCGGCTCGGCGGCGACAGGGATGTCGCCGGTCCGTCGGAGGGCGTGGGCGTGGGCTTGGGCGAGACCACGGGCGGGACGCCCGTGCCACTTTCGGAGGGCGGGACGCCCGGGAGAACTGCGGGGGAGGACGGTTGCTCAATGGCGACGCGCCAAGGCCGGGTGCCGACGGTGGCGATGTCGCCGCCGATTTGGACGTAGTGGTCGGTGGAGCCGAGCGAAGTCAGTTGGACGGCGACGGTGTCGGCGGCGAAGCCCTTGGCCATCGAGGAAAAGTCGGCGGCGAGGTTGGGCGAGGTTTTGCGCAGCGCGGGCGGGGAGGCGCGACTTTCGAGGCGACGATAGCCGGTGCGGGCGCGGGCGGCGGAGATTTCGGCGGCGGAGGGCGGTGGGCCGGAGCGGCGTTGCGGGCCGAAGCCCCAGAGATCGACGAGCGGGAAAATCGTGGCGTCGAACGCTCCGCCGGTGAGCACCGAGAGCGCGCGGGAATCGGTGGCGACGCGGGCGAGCTCGGGTGAGACGGTGATCCACTCGGTGGTGCGGGCGGCGTTGAAGCGCGAGAGTTCGGAGTTGGGGCGGTAGGTGGAAAACTGTTGTTCGAGGCGTTCGAGGGTTGCCGAGATGCGGGCGGTGAGGGTGGCGGGATTGAGCGGTGGGGCGGGTTGGAGGAATTTCACGGTCCATGTCGTGCCGAGGGCGCGGCCGGTGAGGGCGACGGGTTCGGCGGCGGCCGAGCGCGTGGCGGCTAAGAGAAAAACGACGGCGCAGAAGCGGAGGATCATGGGCCGACTTGAAACCAACGGAGGACGGTGAGGTGGTGCGCGTGGAGCGCGACGGCGAGGGCGACGAGCGCGAGGGCGGCGGAGTCGCGGCGGGAAAAACGGTCGGTGGGGCCGCGGGCCCGCACGAAGTTCAACAGCGCGCCCGTGGGGCAGCCGAAGCGGCAGTAGGCTTGGGGCACAAAAAACGAGGCGACGAGGCCGACCCCGGCGACGGCCAAAGTCGCGACGCCGGCGGAACGGATGACGTAGGCGGCGAACGGTTCGAGTCCGGCGAGATCGAAGGGGAGGGCGAGCAGCGCGACGGCGAGGGTGAAGAACACGAGGGCGAAGGGCAGATATTCGAGTCCGCGGATCACCGACGCGGAAAGGGTGATTTGAAAGCGGGCGGGGCGGTAGTGGCTGAGGAGTTCCTGGGCCGCGCCGTGCGGGCAGATGTGATGGCAATAGAGCGGTTTGCCGGTGGCGAGAGGCACGAGCAGGGCGGCGGCGGCGAGAAGCACGAGGCCGGGGGCAGTGGTCCACGGGATGCCGGAGCGCGTCCAACCGACGAGGAGTTTTTGGGCGAGGAGATCGCCGGCGATGAGGCCGACGTAGACGATGAGCGCGAACTGATACGGGCGTTTCCAGCGGTGGCGAAAAGCGGCGGGGCCGAAGGCCATGACGCCGGCGGCGGCGATCACAGCGAGCAGGGCATAGGCGCGCCATGCGAAGCGAAGCGGGACGCGCGCGGCGAGTTGGTCGCGGCTGAGTTGGAGGCGGGCCTTCACGCTCTGCGCGATGGCCATGCTCGTCATGGTGGAGCCGGAGACGCCCTCGATGCCGGCGGCTTTCAAGTCGAGCGCGGCGGCGGCGTCCCAGGTGAGGCCGTTCCATTTTTTTAGGAAACGGCGGTCGACGGTGATGTCCTTGATGTAGCTCTCGGTGTCCTCGGAGGAATGGATTTTCAGGCCGAGAATTTTCCAATCGCGGTCGAGGACCACGAGCGCATCGGTGGTGCCGGCGTAGCCGATGATGTCGCGGCACGCGGGCTGGGTGCGGACGACGTAGCCGAGCTCGCGGCCCTCGCGGTCGAGGACGAAGAGGCCGTCGCGCGCGGAGTCGTCGGGGCGAAGCGAGGCGGCGCCGGGGAGGAGCGAAACGATTTCGGCGGCGGTGACGGGTGAGTCGCCTTGGATGCGTTGGCGCACGGCGACATCGCGGATGAGCCACGCGATGGTGGCGATGATGGCGAAGCGGTAGAACTGGAGGGCGAAGACGCGCACGGGGGACGCTCGGAGTGCGGGGGCGAACGGCGATGAATTTCTCGAGGAAGACCTGGCGCTTCGCGCCGGGATGGGGCGGCTGGATTGCTTCGTCGCTGCGCGTCTCGCAATGACAGGAAGGTTGGGTGTGGCGTTGCGAACACGGTCGGAGCCGTGCCGCGGAGGGCGGGTCGAAGACCCTGCCCTACTTGCTGGGGAGGACTTGGATGGCGTCGAGGTGGACTTGGCCGTCGGCGGTCGTGGCGTCGACTTCGACTGCGGCGGGTTGGGCGGCCTTAAAGTCGAACGTGCCGAGCGAAACCCAGTAGTTGTCGATCGTGGCGGGCTTGCGTTGGTTCACGGTGACGGAGGCGGTGCCGCCGGCGTGGCGGACGACGAGAGCGGTGTTGCTCGCGCGGTTCTCGTGCGGGGCGGTCGCGAAGCGGACCTCGTAGCGGCCGTCGGCGGGCACGGTGAAGGGGAACGAGGCGCTTTGGCCGGCGCCGCGGGCGTGGACGTAGTCGGGGCCGATGTGATCGAGGTTGGCCGAGACGTTCCATTTGCCGCTGAGTTTTGCAGCCTTGTTGTCGACGACGATGCCCTTGAGAGAGGCGATGCTCACACCGAAGTTGCCGCCGCCAACGTCGATCACGGCACCGGGAGCCGCACCGGAGATTTGGAACGGCGCTTCGAGGCTGGCGCGGCGGGCGCGGCCGGGGAGTTGGAGCAGGCTGTCGAGCTCGCTCCAGTATTTGGAATACACCTCGCGGGGGGTGGCGCCGCGCTGGACGGCGATGGCCGCGGCTTTGCCGACGACTTCGCCCATCATGCCGATGGTTTTCATGACGCGGACGGTGCCGAGGGCTTGGTCGGTGACACTGATGTTGCGGCCGGCCATGAAGAGATTCTCGATGTTTACCGAGTAGAGGCAGCGGTAGGGAATCGGGTAGCCGAAATCGCGGTCGATGCGGCGGTCATGCTCGGCGACGGCGATGAAGGGATTGTCGGGGAATTTGGCGGCGTATTCTTTGCGCGGGAAGTGGAGGTCGATGCTCCAGGTGCTGGGGACGCAGCCGTCGGGAAACTCGCGTTTGGTGATGATGTCCTCGTGGGTGAGGACGACGTCGCCCATGATGCGGCGGGATTCGCGGGTGCCGCCGATGTAGGCGACCCAGTCGAGTTTGGCGTTGGGGTGCTCGGCCTTGCCGTCGCGGTTCTTCATCGCGTTGAAGGCGCCGAAAACGGCACGGAGATTCCAGTCGCGAATGAGCTCGAGGTCTTTGATCGGATGTTTGTTGAAACCGCTTTCCCAAAACCACTCGCCTTTGTTTTTCTGAGCCATGTCGCCCTTGCCGGTTTTCGTGTAGGGAAAGTCGTCCATGGTGAGGTCGAGGGCCCAGGGCGTCTCGGGAAAGGTGCGGGGCGCGGTGTCGTGGGACCAGACCCACATGTTGGACATGCCGAGGAGGTCCTTGAGTTCGATCTCGTATTTGGCGCCGGCGAGGGCTGCGAGAGTGCCGTGGCCGGTGCAGTCGACGAAGAATTTGCCGCGGAATTTTTTGCGGTGGCTGTCGCGGGTGTTGAGCGCGGTGACGGAGTCGATGCGACCGCCGACGGTGGTGGCGGCATAAACGTGTTCGTTGAGGAACAGGGAAATGTTTTTCTCGGAGCGGATGAGCGCTTCCTTTTTGGCGTCGCCGAATTCCTCGTAGGTGCCGGGGGAATTTTTGGCGCGGTCGGCGAATTCTTCGACCATTTCGCCGATGAGCGGATATTTGCCGCGGCGGACGAGGCCCATGGCCCAGACGCGGATTTCGGAGGAGCCGTTGCCGCCGAGGACCGGGCGGTTTTGGATGAGGGCGACCTTCAGGCCCATGCGGGCGGCGGAGATCGCGCTGCCCATACCGCCGTAGCCGCCACCGACGACGACGAGGTCGAAGTCACCCGCGTTTTCGGGCGCGGCGGGGAGATTGAGGGCGGCGAGGCGCCAAGAGGAAAGCGGGGCGGAATCGCTGGGCGGCGGAGGTGAGACGAGGTCCTTGGTGAAGAAGATCGCATCGCACCGGCCGTTGAAGCCGGTGAGGTCGCGGAGGGCGAGGGTGGCGGCGGGGGACTTAACTTCGACCGTGCCGCCGTCGTGCCAGAACCACGCGGCGCTCTTGGTGCCGAAGGTCTCGGGGAGCGCGGTGCCGTTGATGAGAAGTTGGAATTTGCCGGGGGCGCCGGGAGCCTTCCACTCGGCGACCCAATCCTTGGTGCGGACCCAGACGCGGTAAGTGCCGGCGGAAGGAAACGTGACGGACGTGGTGGCATCCTTTACCGGTTGGCCGAGGCCATGGGCGATGAGGTAGGGCGAGCCCATGATGTCGATGAACTGCGTGTCGAGGGACCAGCCGCCGGAGGACGCGAAGTTTTCGGCTTCGACGAAGAGTTGGTCGGCGGCGCGGGTGGCGGGGGCGGTCAAGGCAAGCGAGGCAAGGAGGGCGGTGGCGAGGGAGAGGAAAGAGCGAGGGGGATTCATGGGACGGGGAGAAGGAGAAAGGGGGAGATGGCGAGACGGAGGGAGGGTTGTAGAATGATCTGGCGCTCTGCGCCGGTTGGGTCGGCGGGATTGCTTCGTCGCTGCGCTTCTCGCGATGACGGACGGGCGCCGGCGAGCGACGCCCCTACCCGGAGACGAAGCTAATCGTAGGTGAGTTGGGCGGTGGCGGTGGCGGGGGATTCGGCGACGGTGCGGAGCCAGTAGGCTTGATAGGAGGCGGGGAAGTTGTGGGTGGTCGTTTGGCCGGCGGCGACTTCGAAACTGCGGTAAGTGACCCATTGGCCGTTGCCGGTGAGATCGACCTCGACGCGGATGCGGACGGGGCCGACCGAGGTGTGGGAGAGCGAAATTTTCTTCCGATCGTAGCCGGTGAGAAGATACGGATCGGAGGGTGTGTTGGCGGCGACGGGCGTGTCGAGCCACGGACCACCGATGCCGGCGGGTTTGCCGATCGACCAAAGATCGTCGACGGAGCCGGCCCAGACGGCGGCCTTGCCGTCGGTCGAGCGGATGACGTGGGCGTTGGTCGCGGGGGCGTCGGCGTCGAGGCCGGTCATGACGAAGAGCCCGCGCCACGTGGCGTAGTCGTGGATGTGGCGGTTGTGGGTGGCGACGGCGCGGACCTTGGCGATGCCGCCGGCGTTCTCGGCGGGCAGCTCGAAGAACGTGCCGCCGGTGTTGAGGAGATCGCGCTCGGTGCAGACCTCGCGGACGGTGCGTTCGAAGCCGTGGGGACCGGTCGGGGCGGCGTCGGCGCGGCCGCGCGGGAGACGCCAACGGCGGTTTTGCTCGTCGGTGTAGATGATCGAAGCGGCGTCGAAGGCGACGGCGTCGCGGGGGATGGCAACGTTGGCCTGCATCCAGGCGGCGGCTTCGGGTTCGGCACCGGGGCGGAGGACGAGGTCCGGACCCATTTCATAAAACGCGTCGCCGACCGCGAGGCCGAGGGTCTTTTTCCCGGCGCCCCGCGCGTGAAGGAGGCCGCCGATGGGCTTGGGCGTGGCCGGGGTGGCGAGCGGGGTGAAGATTGCGGTGCCGGTGGCGGGTCTTGGGTCGGCGTTGCGGTATGAGAAGGTGGCGGTGGCGTGGGCGCAGTCGCGGGAGGCGCGGACGCGGACCCAGGCGCCGGTCTCGGCGGCGGTGAACTCGGTGGCGACGTAGCCGGCGGCGGAAACTTCGATGCGGCGGAGCGGGGTCCAGGTGTTGTTGCCGGTGCGGTCCACCTCGAGGGTGAAGGTGACGGGCTCGGGCGCATCGTGGGCGAGGTGGAGGAGGCGGTGATCAAAGCCCGAAAAGAGAAAGGCGTCGGAAGGGGCGTTGGCGGTGACGGCCTCGTTTTGCCAGACGGCGCCGCGGCCGATGGGCGGGCCGAAACGATCAAGCTGGGCGGGGTCGATAAACCACAGGTTGGACTGGGACTGGCCGGGGGCGGCGAGTTGACCCTTGGCGCGGCGCTTGTTGAGGAATTCGCTTTTGGCGGTGTCGTCGGTGCCAAGGACGATTTTGTCGCCCCAGCGGGCGAAGTCGCCGACGACTTTGAGGTAGTTGGAACGCGGGGCGATGCCGGCGGAGTGCGTGGAGTCGAAGTTTTTGGGGAAACGCCAGAACGCGCCGTGCATCGTCATGAGCAGATCGGTTTCGCCAATGTCACGGATGCGGGGCCACTCGGTGTTCCAGCCGTGGGCGCCGTCATAGGAGTGGCTCGACTTCGGGAGGCGGTAGCTGTGCCAAGTGCCGGTGTCGCGCACCATGATAATGAGCGAGCGGTGGTCCCAGCCGACGGACCAGATGGGATCGGTGGCGGGGTTCTTGTTGCCGGTGAGGTCGCCGGGCCCGGTGACCTCGGTGAACTGGTTGCGCCGGATGACGGTCCACGTGTCGGATTTGCCGTCCCACTCGGCGAGGGCGCCGCTGGGGATGTCGGGGTGCGTGCGTGCGAGCGGGGAGTTTTCGCCGTTGTTGGCGTAGACGAGCACGCCTTGGCCGGAGTAGAGACCCTTGCCGTGGTAGCCGGGCAGAGCGGCGCGGCGGAACGGTTCTTTCACCTGTTCGTCGCGGAACAATTCCGTCACGGCGAGGGTGTGGACATCGACCTCATAAAAACCCTCTTCCATCGAGGCGTAGTAAAGTTTGTTCGCCGGATCGATGAGATGACGGGCGTTGCCGGTGGGGCGGCCGAACATTTTCGAAAACGGAATCGCGCGGACTTTGCCTTGGGCGTCGACGGCGTAGGGGCCGATGAAGAGCTGGTTGGATTCGCGGTGAATGAAGCGGTTGGCGGGAGTGCCGCCGATGCTCTCGGGATGGATCGCTTGGCGGAGGGCGGAGTCGATGGAGTAAAGTTTGTCGTCGGAGCCGCGGGGCTGGTGGGGCGAGTAGGTGACGACCCAGAGTTTATCGGCCCAAGGGACGACGGCGCCGGTGCCGCACTCGCCCTGCG
>CALSBN010000180.1:0-10852 GCA_943373185.1 Opitutus sp. GAS368
GACGCCGGGGGATGCGTTTGTCTTTATCTCGGGCGGAGGCACGCCGCTCTCGAACAACTACTCGCAGTATCTCCAGGCGCGGGGCGTGAACGACGGGCTGCGGGCGCGGTTTCCGAGCGCGGCGGTGTGGACGTTTTTCGGGGCGGGTAACCGCCCGGATCGCGCGGCGTTGTTTGGCGATACACGGCGATTGTTGAAAGAAGACGGCTTGCTGGTGGAATCGTGGTTGCCGGGAGTCTTGGAAGGAAACCGGCCGGCGAGGCGGGCGGAGATTTTTGCGGCGTTGAAAAACGAGATTCTCCCGCGGGTGGCGACGGGCGGGACGCTTTACCTGATGGTCGGCGATCATGGCGAACTCTCGCGGGGCGCGGTGAAGGAGAGTCAGATCACGCTCTGGCAGATGGCGCAGACGGCGGGCGCCAAAGGGACGGGCGCGTGGCGAACGGACGCGAAAGAAGTGCTGACGGTGACGGAGCTGCGGGCGGCGTTGGCGGCGGGGTTGGGCGCGGGCCGGGTGGTTTTCTATCTTACCTGCTGTCACTCGGGTGGGTTTCACCACCTCGATGTGCCGCGCAGCGTGCCGGCGAATCCGGCGTGGTTCAGCGGCTTTCAACCCGTGGAGAGTGCCGACTGGAGCGCGCAAGTCGCGCCGGCGCGGATGGCGGGGTTCACGGCGACGACGGAGGATTCACTCGCGGCGGGCTGCGTGCCCGATCCTGATCCGGAGAAATGGCGCGGGCAGGAACGGCACTTTCCCGAGGCCCTGTTTGGCGTCGACCTCATGACGGGGGCGAAGAAGGGCGCTGCGTTGCCGAGTTTTGCGGCGGCGCACGAAGCGGCGGTGTTGGTGAACCGCACGATCGACAAGCCTTCGAGCACGGCGGAGATGTGGCTCGAACGGTATGCGACGCTGATCGAGACCGTCGTCAAAGGCAGCCCGGCCCTGACGCCAAAAGCGCGGGCGGCGGTGGAGCGCTACGAACGCATCGTCGAGGGCGAGACGACGGGAGTCTCTGATGCGAAATGGGTGACGACGGAGCAGCGCTACGCCCGGTTTGTGGCGGCGTTGGCGGAGCAGAATTTTTCGAGCGGGGTTTTGTTGAGCGGCGGGACGCGGGCGGAGTTGGAGGCGGCGATCGGGACGAAGCCGGGCAATGCCGGCGGCGGCGGGGCGCGGCGGCGGGGTGCGCCGGATGACGTGAAGAAACTGTGGGCCGAGACGATCCGGCCGGCGTGGAAAGCGGCGTTGCAGGCAGGGACGGTCAAAGGCGTGCCGAAGGAGGCGCGGGCGTTTGAGCTGCATCTGATCGGACTGGAGGAAAAGAACCCGTCGCGGATTTTTCTACCGGGCGACCGCAACGCGGTGCGGAACGAACTTTTTTGGCAGTCGAGTTCCGCGATCCCGGCGACGGCGGACGCGAAGAAGGCCGCGGTGTTGGGGCGTTGGGAGGCGGAACGGCGTGCGGCGGTCTTGGCGTGGGCGCGAACGGCGACCGATGAAAAGGTGAAGGCGGCGGCGGTGAAATGGGCCGGACCGGCGCGGGCGGCGCCCGCGGCCTCAACGACGGCACCCGCGCCGCGCGCGGCGATTCCCGGGCTGGTGCAGGGCGAGCGGAAAGAGGCGCTGCAGCGGGTGTTGTTTTACCGGCGCGTGCTGGGCGCGTGGGCGTTTCTCATCGCGGTGGACGAACGCGGCGCGCTGGAACGGCTGGCGGCGTTGCAGGCGCTGGAGGAAACGCCGCTGCCGGTGGTGAAGAGCTGAGAGTTTAGAGCGGAGAGTTCAGAGAAAGGGCGGGAAATTCAGCGGGCTTGGCGGGAGGAATTTTTGGAGGGGCCCACGGGACGCACGGAGGACACGGAGGTTTCGGGGGGGAGAACGCGCTGGGCGAATGGGCGGAGGGATCGGAGGGATGGCCACAAAAAGCACAAAGGGGTTTTGGCTGCGGCGGAGAGTGCGTTGCGCCTAGAGGCGCGAGGGCGGCTTCGTCTCCACGCGGAGAATGCGGAGGACGCTGAGCCGGGACGGAAGAGGAAATGCCTGTGGCCGATCGGGCCAACCCCTCAGTCGGTCACCGGCACCCGATTTCGGCCGGCTTGGGTTTGTTGACCGTAGTCGCCGCGAAGAAGCCCGGCGAAGGACAGTTCTTCGTCCAAGTCGGGCCAGTGCAATCCAAAGGGCGAAATCTCTATCTTCCGCAACTCCGCTCCCGAAGCAGTCGCCAACCGAGGGCTCTTCGCCACCGGGAAACGAATCTCCAGGCCGCTCACGAAGGTCACGAGAACGTGCCCCTTTGAGTAAATCACCGACTCAATCGTTTCAGCCGAAGAATTCATGTCATTTCGAAACGATGACGGCCCGACCAGATCGTCGCAAGGGTCGGATTTCGCCCAATGGCAGAGAGGCTGTGGCGTCTGATTTGGGAAAGCCACCGGAGACGTCGCCGTCATTCCCTGGCTTGTTCAACCGGGGTCCCGCTTCGGGCTGCTTCCAAAGCAGAACCCGAGTTAGGCTCTTTGTTCATTCGAAGAGGCGGTGGAATGCGATATAGCCGAGAACCGCCAAGATTAGGAAAGTGGCGGTGAACGCGACTTGCACGGCAATGCTTCTTTGGGATTCACGTGGCTCGACATCACTTGGCGGTGCTGCATCGCTGGTCCAATGATAGAGCATGCGAAAGCCCTCTCGGTAGTCTCGAAATAGAATGTGCGAAGTCCAAGCGGCCAAAGCGGCAGTCAGGCAGATCGTGGAAAGTAGTGCCAGCGCTTCGCTCATCGTTTGCCCAACGATTGAGCTCAGACCCGACCGGGAGCGGAGCTCTCGGAGTTGTCTGTAGTGCGCGTGTTAGCCTCTGTTGAGTTCCGGGTCATTGGGGAAAGCCAGATAGAAATCACAACGGACGTAAGAGTCGCGGATTACAGAATGGCGCCGAGAAAAATAGTCTGCGCAGAGGAGCAATGTTCGCCCGATCTCATTCACGGTATCCTCAAGATTCTCTTGGATGACATCGTAATGCGGCCGGGTGTCTCGCACAAAAAGACCAAGGCGCTGACGGGCATGAATGCTGAAAAATCCGCTACCCTTTGCATCACGTGGTAAATCTGGAAAGCTGAGCCCGCAATTGACGTAGAATCGCCAGGGTTCATCAGGCGAATTCCACGCGCTGCCCTGGATATTGTAATGTTCTTCGTAGATGGCATGTGCGCGCGAGAACGTGCGGGTCTTCTTCCTGAATCCGGCAGGCTTCATGTAGCGCTCATGGAGCATCGCGGTAAAAGCATCGCCAATCTTCATCTTTCTTCGGATGACGACTGCGGTCAGACACGACGGGGCGCAGCCCCGTCGTTGTCTGTAGCGCTCTGGATCGGCCTCCCTTGCTCGACGCGAACCTTATCGGCCGGAACTTGGAAATCAGACTCTACCCAAGGCCTGAATGCCACGTTGGTGATGCCCGGCTTCACCTTTGCGATTCGATCTCCAGCGAGCCACGCCTTCCAATCTGCTTCACTTCCTTGCTTCGGAATAAACCAGGCAAAAGGCTTCTTATCCGACTTCCGAACGAAAATGCCGCCGATGACAGACTCCGGCTCGCCATTCATCTCGTAAAGAAACGACTCCCACGGCGACAAATAGAACAAGCCTTCATCTGACTCGAGAATCAGACTGTAGCGACCCTTGATTAGTGTGGCCGAAAAAACACTTGTGACGGCTCCTCGACGAAACTGGAGCGCGAGGTCTTCTGAAACAACCAGTGAACTCGACTCGGCGGGCTTTCGGGCACCTGCGACGACGAGATTCTGAAATGCGAGATGGTCAGTAAAGCCACCGCTTCCGCAACC
The DNA here is from genome assembly GCA_943373185.1 of Opitutus sp. GAS368. GTDB lineage: Bacteria > Verrucomicrobiota > Verrucomicrobiia > Opitutales > Opitutaceae > Tous-C4FEB. The sequence goes on from CALSBN010000180.1 coordinate 3,838, forward strand.
GGTGATGAACATGGTGAGAAGTGCTAGAATGAGTTTGGGCATCTTTCTTTCTTCCGCCGAACAGTGTTATTCGGCCTTACCCGATTGTCTTACCGGGTCGGTTCGCATGAGGAAGGGAGCGAGGTAAATTATCGCGAGGCAAGTGGGTTGTTGTTTCGGGTATGGCAAGTTGCCGTGGCCGCGCGGGGGCGTCCCCCGGGGTGTTTTTTGAGTCGGACTTCCCGCTTTCGACGAGGGGTTTTCTGGGGTTTGGCTTCCCGGATCGGACAGGGCCTTGGGGGCGGCGGCGGGGAAGATCTGGGCGCGGGACCACGGGCAAGATGCCCGTGCCACTTGGGCTACTCGGGGAAACCGGCTTTCGACAGAGTGGGGAAGAGGCGCAGGGCGTTTTTGTAGTAGAGTTTTTTCAGGACGGCGTCGTCGAGATCGAGGCCGTAGAGTTTCCAGATGCCGTGGTATTTGCGGATGGGGTCGAAGTATTCGTCGTCGGTTTCCAGGAGGCGGAAGTAGACGTGGTATTCGGAGACGTTGTAGGCGTCTTTGCCGAAGAGGACGCGGTCTTGGTATTTTGTGAGAAACCGTTTGGCGGCGCGGGGCTGGCGGCCGAGGTCGCTCGTGATCGCGCCGATCTCGGTGTAGACGTTGGGCAGGCGGTCGAGGAGCGCGCCGAGGCGATCGAGGTCGTTGGCGAGCCAGCCCATGTGGGCGTTGATGAAGATCGTCTGCGGGTGGCGGGCGAAGAGGGCGTGCTGCTCCGCGATCAATTGGTCCCACGTGAAATTGGTCTGCTCGGACTGGTTGCGGTTGGCGCGGAGTTTGAGCTCGAGCCAACGCTCGTTGTCTTTGTCCATCGGCTGAAAGAGGCCGGCGGGGTCGGCGGTGTGGATGAGCACGGGGATTTTATAGTTGGCGCACACGGCCCAGACGCCGTCGAAGCGCGGGTCGTCGACCTTGATGCGCTGGCCCTGGCCGTCCTTGAGCATCATGCCGAGGTGTTTCCAGACCTTGAGGCCGACGGCGCCGGCCTTGATGTCGGCTTCGACCTGGGCGGCGGCACGGGCGGGAAAATCGGCGTCGTCGAGGCCGGCGTAGTCGATGTTGGTCATGACGGCGAAGCGGCCGGGGGCGGCGGCTTGCATGGCGGCGTTGGCGTTGACGACCCATTTGCCGTGGCCGCCGCCGACGGGCGAGTTGACGAGCGCGCCCATGTTGAGGCCGTCCATGTCGGCGATGAGCCGCTTGATTCTATCCGGGGTGACGTCGCGGTGGTGGGTGTGGATGTCGATGAACGGAAATTTGGCGCGGGTGGGCTTGTGCTCGGGGACGCGGAGGGTGGACTTGGGGTTGAACTCCTCGATCGAAATGGACTGGGCGACGGCGAGCGGACCGATGGCCGCGGCGAGGACGAAGAGCGGGAGAAGAGAGCGGCGCATGGGGGTGTGTGATGGTGGGTGCCAGATGAGGGAACCGATTTATCGGAATACGGCGGGACGATACCGGTGGTCAAACCCGGCGGTGGGCAAAGTTCGGTCTTGGGCGCAGCTCGGTTTCTTGCGCTGCGGGGCGTGCCCGGGCGAGGGGCGCGGACACGTTGCCCTCCTACGCGGCGCGGTCGGCGCGTTGGGCGCCATGCATCGCAAAGGAGAAAACGGTGAGTTGGGGCCGGGTCCGCAGGCGCAGGGTGGACCCGTGGCTGCGCACGCACATGCGGGCGATGTAGAGTCCGAGACCGGTGCCGTTTGATTTGGTGGCCACGCTGGCATGGCGGCGGAGCGAGAAGAGATAGGGCAGGTGGTTCTCGGGAATTCCGGGCCCGCCGTTGGCGACGGCGATTTGCCAGCGATCGCCGCGAATCGGGGAGAGGCGCACCCGCACCCAAGTGCCGAGCGAATAGGCGACGGCGTTGCCGATGAGATTGACCAAGGCGTGACGGACGAGCGTGGGCGAAAACGAACACCACATCGCGCCGGGCATTTTGAGGGAAATCGGGGCGCCGGGCGGCCAGACGCCGGGGGCGAGCACGAGATCGGAGATAAAGGTCGCGAGATCGCCGCGCGCGTAGTCGGTCACACCGGTCCGGGTGTGATAGAGGAACTGCATCCCGTGCAGCAATTCGCCCATGCGCTTCACGCCGCCTTGGACTTGGCGGAGAATCTGTTCGCGCTCGGCGGACGCCGTGGCGCGCGCGAGGAACTCCGCAGACAGCGAGACTTGGGTCAGCACATTGGCCAAGTCGTGCTGGAGCAGTCCGGGAATCAACGCCCGTTCTTCGGAAAGCCGGCGCTCCTGGATCAAAGCCTCCAGCAGGGTCTCTTCAAGCGGCGGCATGATCCGCGGCAGGGATGTAACGGTAGCAGCCGGGGACGCCGGACCGCAGCGTGGTGATGGCGTCGAGCATCTGCTCGCGGGTGCCGTCGCGCACCACGAGCATGAGCTCCACCGCATCGCGGGGCTGGATCAGCTCGCCGTTGAGCGCTCCGCGCAACAGTTGCAGCGCGGCCTTGCGATCTTCCTGGGAAATGCAGCCGCGAAGGCCGGTCAAAGTCAGGTCATACATAAATCACCAGAAGAAAAATGAGTTTTGGGGATCGAGATAGTCACGTGAAGGCATCTCGGGCAGCACCCGCCACACGGTCGCGTATTTGGACCAAGCTCCGGTGATCTCGCCGTCGAATTTCACCGACCACGCGGCGTCGCGGCGCGGTTTGCGGTCGAACACCCGGCGCAAGAACTCACTGTGGCCTTCTTCGCCGGCGAAATAGAGACAGCGGCGCTCGAAGTAGTTGGGCACCTCTTGGGCGACGCTGCGCAGTTTGTAGTAGCTCACCACGAATTCATTGCGGGCCAGTTCGACGGCCGCCCGAGCCACCGCGGTGCGAAACGAGGAGCCGGCGGAGTAGCCGTAGCTCACGTGGCCGGCAGCCGAGCGGCGGAACAACAGGGCAACTTCGCCGAGCTTCGCACTGTGTTCGAGCCGCAGAGCGGTGACACCGAGCATCGCGTCGCCGACGAGGGATGCCTTCATGTGGCCCGACCACCACGAGATGAGCGCCCAACGCTCCAATGCTTCATGGTAGGCGCGTTTGCGGGCCTGGCCTTTGAAGAAGCCGGGGAACGCCGCCATGCCGTTGGTGGAGGAGTCGACGTCGAAGCCGAACTTCGCCGCGTCTTCGCCCTGAGCCGTCTCGTAAAACGCCCAGCGCTCGAGCGCTTCCGAGATCGCCATATGCCGTGCGATTTGGGGGGAGCGGTGGGAACCGGTGCCGTCGGCGTTGCCGTAAACGCTGTGCGGCCGTTTGCTCCGGATCAGGCCGGGTTTCAAGTAGGCGACGGCCTGGGGCTCCTGCCGACCCATGACGTCGAGCGATCCGGTTTGGACCCGGTCGATCGGGCCTCCGGCGCTCGTGAGCACGTCACGGTAGTTGAAGGCGGCGAGGCTGAACATGGGAGGAAGGGTCGGAGGGAGCGTTATTCCGGATCGTTGACATCGCAGGGCATGGGCAACTGCGGCGGGTTGGTAGCGGAAACGGCCGGCATCGAGTCCCGGGCCAACGGATCAAGTTTTTCTGCGGCCTGAGTTGCACCGGCGAAGAGGAACATCGTAGATACGACGGCAAGAGCGAGGGAGGTGAGTTTTTTCATGACGCCCTCACTTTAACCGTTCTCTGTCTCGCCCGCATCAACGCCGTTTACCCAATCTCAAAGTAATGGACTACCTTTTAAAAGGTATCGCGCTTGCGGTCGTGTTGGCCGGTTTTTTCGCGCCGGTGCGCGCAGTCGGAGCGGCCCCGTTGGCGATCAAGTTTGGGGCCGATCAATTGCAGGGGGAATCCATAATTCTGCAAATGGCGGTCGGGGGCGACGGACAGATTATCGCGGCAGGCAAGCGGGTGGGCTTCTACGACGCCGGCCGGTGGGAATTTTTGGAGCAGACGAGGACGACGGAGATCAATGGCTTGCTCGTTGACGGCGATAGTTTGTGGGTGGGTTCGACGGGTGTGATCAGTCGGATCAAGCTCCCGCTGCATCGCGACAGCCAAGTCGAGACGTTGACGTTACCCGCGCTGGCTGAAGCAGGGGCAATATGGTATCTGGCGCGGCGGGGCGACTCGTTGATTGCGACAACCAAGGAGGATGTGTGGTTCGTGGATTTGCCGACGAATGGCGTGCGGCGGATCCGTCTGCCCAATCCGGCGCGAATTTTTCTACATCGGATAGACGGGAAGTTGATCGTGACGGCCCGGAATCATCCGCCGCAAGAAGTGGGCGACGGAGAGCTGCGGCCGATGGAGAATCCGCTTTCCTATCCGGCGGCGCAGTCGTGGCTGGGAGCGGCGGGTGATTTTATCGTCGGCGGGAGTGTCCACCGGAAACAAGCGGGACGCTACGCGCCGTGGGTCAGGCTCAAGGTCGAGGGAGATGATATTCTCTACACTTCGGCCGTGCTTTGGGGGGATCGGTTCGTGGTTGTGACGTGGAATCACGGGCTCTTTTTGGTCCACACCGTGACCGGGCAAATCGAGCAGATCACGCATCCGATGGTATTGCCTTCGCCGGGGGGCACGCACGCGGTGGTGGACCGACAGCAGCGGCTTTGGGTCGCGACGACGCGGGGAATAGCGCTTCTTGAACCCTACCGTATCGGGCGAATTTTTCCGACTCGGGAGTTCCCGATTTCAGCGTATCGAGCCGGCGGGTTGACGATCAATTATGAGGATCGCTCGGAGTTTGCCCCCATCGAAGGTCCGACGCAGCGGGGCGGCCGGGCGTATAGTTTCGCGCTGACTTCGCATGGACCAGCCTTCGGTAAATGGGCGACGCTCTCAATCGGAGCCAAGACGTTTAAGGATTTGGGCTCGGCCGTGAACGCCATCGCCGAACTACCCTCGGGGCGGCTGCTCGCGTCGGCGGACGAGCGGGTCTATCTGGCCGATTTTCCCACAGGGCGGGCCGATCGCGTGGCGACGGGTGCGTCGGCGTTTTCAAGCTTGGCGGTGGTGGGCGACACGGTCTGGGCGGCGACGGAGACGTTTGAGCTCTATCGTTCGTCGGCGCAGGAACCCTTGGCCTTTGCGAAGGTCGCCGATTTGTCCAAAAAATCGCCGACGGTGGTGCACGGCCTCGGCGACACGTTGATCGTGGCCAATGACGATGCGGTCACGTTTGGCGGGGTGCGGGAGAGGGTCGCGGGCACCGGCGGTCTGCGTTCGCCCCGCCTGGCGACGGCGGCCGACGGAGCCGTGTGGCTGCTGGGCGAACAAGGCGGACACCATCGGCTCGGTCGCTTGCGCACGGCGGGCGGCGCCGTGGAGTGGGAAACCGTCGAGGCGAAAGGACTGAGCGGGCTTTCGGGCGTGCAGCACTTCTCGGCCGGCGACGGAGTGCTCACCTTCTCCGGCGGCAATGCGGTCATGGAATTGGAGACCTCGGAGCTAAAGCCCGCCTACCGGCTTGAGCCGCCGACGTTGAGGTTTGAGCAACGAGACCGCCTGACCGGCGCGGTCACGGTGCTCGCGGGGCCGCCCCGGACCTTGTCGGCCGACAACAACAGTTTGAGCTTCAGCGGATCCTCCCCGTTCGACGAGTTTGGCGAACGCCCGGCGTTCGAGCGCCGGCTTTTGCCGACGGAAACCAACTGGGTGCCGACCAAGCCCGGGGAGAAAATCGACTACCTCTCGCTGGCGGCGCGGGACTATACGCTGGAGGTTCGCGCCACCCACCTGGGCCGCACCGGACCCGTTTCCCGGCAGACGTTTTCGGTTCTGCTGCCGTGGTATTTTTCGAAAACGGCGGTGGGCGGCTATGTCGCGTTGGCGGGATTGATGTCGTTCGGCATCTATCGGCTGCGCACGCACCAAATCCGGCGCAAGAATCTCGAGCTCGAGCGCATCGTCGCCGAGCGCACCCGCGAACTCGCCGAGGCCAGCGCGGCGAAGACGGAGTTTGTCGCCTCGATGTCGCACGAGATCCGCAATCCGATGCAGGGCGTCGTCGGCCTGCTCGATATCCTGCGCGGTCAACCGATGTTGCCGCGGCAGGTCGATTACTTCCGGCGGCTTTCCCATTGCGCCGAGCAACTGCGCGCGACCGTCGACGACATATTGGATTTCTCAAAAATTGAGGCCCGCAGCGTGGCGCTGAAGGAGTCGACGTTCGACCTGCTCGATACGTTGGAAGCGGCGGCTACGACGGTTGATCCTTCCGGCGCCATGATCGTGTTCGTGGATAAGCCGCCGGAGGGCGTCAGTCTGCGCGGTGATGCGGCGAAGCTCCGCCAGATTTTTGCCAACTATCTGGGCAACGCCCTGAAATACGGCGTCCCGCCGGGCGCGCGCGTCGGCACGATTCTGACGCCCGTGGGCGAAGGGCTCCGGCTCACGTTGAGCGTGACGAGCTCCGGGCCCACGATCGCAAAAGACAAACTCGACCGGCTATTTGAGAGCTTCACCCGCGGGGATGACGCGGTGGAGCGCAACATCCGCGGCACCGGTCTCGGGCTGGCGATCTGCCAACGCTACGCCGAGGCGATGGGCGGCGAAGTGGGCGCGGTGAGCACCAACGGTGAGACAACGTTCTATCTCAATGTGCCTTTCGGAAAAGTCGGCGCACTCGCCCCGGTCGCGACGGCGGTGGCGACGCCCCATCCGACGCTGCCGGCCCGCGCGCTCGCGATCGAGGACGAGGATTACAACCGCATCGTGCTCGGGGATATTCTCGCCAAGATGAACTACACGGTCGACTGGGCCACGACCGGCGCCGAGGCCATCGCCCTCGCGCAGGTCAACGGCTACGACATCATTTTGACGGATTACCGGTTGCCCGACACCAACGGCGTCGAACTTACGAAGCAGATTTTGAAGCTGTGTCCGGTGCCCAAGCCCGCCGTGTTTGCCGTCACCGCGTATTCGACGCGGGAACGAAAGGAAGAGTGTCTCGCGGCGGGCATGGCCGGATTTATCAGCAAGCCCATCACGTTGGACAAACTGCGGGCGACGCTCTCGGGCTGGGGCGAAGG
>CALSBN010000181.1:0-10798 GCA_943373185.1 Opitutus sp. GAS368
ACTCCGCGCGTGCGCTAAAATTTCGGCGGGCAGGGACGCCCGCCGCTACGCAATCGGTCGCACCCACCCAAACTCTATTCAACCCGACCTTACACCTCGCGCCACTTCGTTGTTCGCCCTGATTCATAACTTCGCCACCGGCGCACCGGGAACTGCGATCTTCAACGCGACCCGCGTGCTTTCATTGCCCAATCGGTCCACAGCCGTGACAACTACGCGGTCGGGCGCACCGAGTTTTGCGTCGGCCACGAGCGCGAATGACGGCGCGCCGGCCGGCTGCACCGAGAACCGCCATTGGTCGCCGCCGTAGCGCAGCCAGACCGCAAAATTTGCAGCCGACTCGCCCGCGCCGGGCGTGATCACGAGCGTTGCCGGCGCACCGACGGTCTTCGCGGGTGAGATCACCAACGTCGGCGCGGGCGGTGGCGTAGAATCGAGCCACGGCGTCGCCGGCACCAGTGCGGCGTTCGCGTAAGGTCCCGCCGCGAGGGCGTCGTTGAGGCCGCGCGAGTTTTTCAACAGCGGCACCATACTGAAGTGAACGTGACCGGTCGCGGCGGGTCGCGTGCGGAGCAGGTCGATCTGGCCCGTGATCTCGGCGACTTCCCAAGGCTTCGGCTCGGCGCTCACCTGGCTCGTGTAAAGGCCCGGCCACAGGTGGCGTTTCTGCGGATTCTGCGCGGCCCAATAATCCAACAGCACGTCAAACGCCTGCGCTTTTTGCGCGCGCGGCCAGTAGAGCTGCGGGGTGAGATAATCCATCCAGCCGCGCTCGATCCAGAGTTCCACGTCGGCGTAGAGTTGGTCGTATTGGCTAAAGCCGGAAATGCCCGCCGGCCGCCGGTCGGGCCGGCCGATGCCAAACGGGCTGATGCCAAAACGCACGTGCGGCTTGAGCTCGTGGATGCCGCGATAAAGCGCCTCGACGAGTTGGTTCACGTTTTGCCGCCGCCAGTCGGCGCGGGAAAGTTTGCCGCCGGTCGCGAGGTAACGTTGCCACGCGGGGCCATCGGGGAACTCGAGATTCTTCGCGGCCGGAGCGGCGCCGGGGTTGGTGAGCGCGGCGGCGTTGGCGGCGGCGGGCGCACGGTCGGCGACAGGATACGGATAAAAGTAATCGTCGAGGTGGACGCCATCGAGGTCGTAGTTGCGGACGACTTCGCGCACGACGGCGAGCGTGCGTTTTTGGGCCACGGGTTCACCGGGATCCATCCACATCAACTCACCGTAGGTTTTGACCACGCCCGGGTGCGTCTTCGCGAGATGGCTCGGGTCGAGTTCGGAAATCGCACGCTGATGACGGGCGCGGTAGGGATTGAACCACGCGTGCAATTCAAGGCCGCGGCGGTGCGATTCCGCGATCCACTCGCGCAACGGATCGTAGAGCGGCTCGGGCGCGCGGCCCTGTTTCCCGGTGAGAAATTCCGACCACGGCTCGAACGCCGAAGGATAGATCGCATCGGCGGCCGGACGCACCTGAAGCACGATCGCGTTGAGGCGCAGGGCTTGCGCGCGGTCGAGAATCGCGAGCATCTCGGCGCGTTGTTGCGCGGTGGGCAGGCCGGGTTTGCTGGGCCAATCGATGTTGGCGACGGTCGCGACCCAGACGCCGCGAAACTCGCGCGGAGCCGGCGGCGGCACATCGGCGGGATTCACCGCCGCGACCGGTGCCGGCGCGGCGGGCGGCGGATTGGTGGCGGTGCAGCCGGCAAAGAGCAGAGCGAGCGCGGTGACGAGGTAGGGCCGCGACCTCCCCGCGCGGCCGATTGGCGTCGCCGGACCAAACCTGTCGGGCCCGGAGGTCCCGACACTACCTTCGGAACGGGCGTGTGATCGTGAGAGTGGGATCATGACGAGCCCTCCCCTGCGCCGATCGCCCGGCGGATATCGCCGGCCACGGCGTCGAGCGCGGTCTGCGCGGCGGCGACATCGGTCTTCAAGCGGAGCGCGACGATCGCGGTCTTCACTTTGTAGGCACACGCCTCCAGCGCGGCCTTGGCCGCGGTCTCGCTCGCGCCCGTAGCGCGCACGGTCAGCGCGATTGCACGACGGTAGAGCTTCGCATTCGTCGGCATTACATCGACCATCAGATTGCCGTAGACTTTGTGCAGCCGCACCATGATCGCGCTCGAAAGCGTGTTCAGAAAAATCTTCTGCGCCGTGCCGGCCTTGAGGCGCGTGCTCCCGGAAATCGTTTCGCTACCCGTGTCGAGCGTGACGCCGATTTCGGCCATGGCGACGACCGGCGAATCGGGATTGTTGGCGGCTCCGATGGTGAGCGCGCCGGCCGCGCGGCCCGCTTCGAGTGCGCCGAGCACGTAGGGCGTCGCGCCCGAAGCGGCGAGACCGATGAGCACATCGTTTTCCGTCGGCGTCACCGCGCGCACATCGGCGGCCCCTTGCGCACGGTTATCCTCGGCGCCTTCGACGGCTTCGAACAACGCCTGCCGTCCGCCCGCGAGCAACGCGACGACCCGGTCCTTCGGCCAGGTAAACGTCGGCCAAAGCTCCACGCTGTCGAGCAGGCCAAGTCGGCCGGAGGTGCCGGCACCGGCGTAAATGAGCCGGCCACCCGCGGCGATGCGCGGTGCCGCGGCATCAACCGCGCGCGCGATTTGGGGCGCGGCGGCGTGAACCACATTTGCCGCGAAGACTTGGTCTTCGGTGAAGGCGCGCACGAGATCGGCTGTGGCGTAAAGGTCGAGATCCGGGTGCCGGCCGCTGGGGGTTTCCGTGTTGAGCATCGGTGCAAAAATGATCGCGGCCGACGGGTTTGGTTCAACCGTAGATTCGCCCGGAATCCTGATTTTTTAACCGCAAACGGACACGAATGGACGCGAATCGATCCGCAGATGAATTGACTCGGAAATTTGCGTTCATTCGCGGCAATTCGCGGTTTCCCTCCGGTGATTTCCCGGATTGATTTACCCGATGGAATCCTCGCCGCCACCCCGCGAATCGGACCTGTTCGTTGGCACGCTTTCCGGCACGAGCGTGGACGGAATCGACGCCGCACTCGTGCGCTTCGGCGCGCGGCCCGAGTTGGTCGCTTCCCACTCGCTCGCTTTTCCCGCTGAGCTGAAGGCCGAGTTGCTCGCGCTGGGCCGGCCCGGGGACAACGAGATCGACCGGCTCGGCCGGGCCGATGTGGCGCTGGGCCGCCTCTTTGCTCGCGCGGTCAATGAACTGCTCGCCAAAGCCGGCTTCGCGCCCGGTGCGGTGCGCGCCATCGGCAGCCATGGACAGACGATCCGCCACCGGCCCGGATTTGATCCCGCGTTCACCCTCCAGATCGGCGACCCCAATGTGATTGCGACCGGGACCGGAATCCCGGTTGTCGCAGATTTTCGACGCAAGGACATGGCCCTCGGCGGGCAAGGCGCCCCGCTAGTGCCGGCGTTTCACGAGGCGGTTTTTCGGACGACGGCAAGAGACCGCGTCGTCGTAAACCTCGGTGGCATTGCCAATCTCACGGCGTTACCCGCCGATCGGACGGCTCCGATTTTGGGCTTCGATACCGGCCCGGCCAACACCCTGCTCGACGCCTGGGCGCGCCGCGTGCTCGGCACGCCGATGGACCGCAACGGTGCCCTCGCTGGTAGCGGGCGCGTGGTGCCGGAACTTTTACGCGCGATGCTAGCCGCGCCGTTTTTCAAAAGACCGGCGCCAAAGAGCACCGGGCCGGAGGAGTTTTCAATGGCGTGGCTCGAGGCACGGCTGGCGAAGCTGCCCAAGCCGCCGGACGACGCAGATGTGCAAGCGACGCTCGTCGCACTGACCGCGCGGAGTGTTGCCGACGCGATCCGAGGTGGCACGGGCGTCCCGCCCGTGGACTCGGACCATGGGCGGGACGCCTATGCCACTCCGATCTCCGACATGGGCGGGACGCCCATGCCACCTCGGAAGGCGCCCGAAATTTTCGTCTGCGGCGGCGGCGCGCGGAATCCAGTGCTCATGCGCGCACTGCGGGGCGAACTACCAGGAAGCGAGATCGCGACGACGGATGCGTTGGGCGTGGCGGGCGATTGGGTCGAGGCGATGGCGTTTGCGTGGCTCGCGCGGCAACGCGTGCTCGGGCTGCCCGGGAATTGTCCGCACGTGACGGGCGCGAGCCGCGCGGCGGTTTTGGGCGGCATGTTTTTTCCGGAGTGAAGCCGTAGGCCCGACCGGTGGTCGGGCTTCCCAAAAAACCGACCGGCGGTCGGTTCTACAATTCGGGAACAGCCAGCTTGATTTCCCCCGCTGCCACGCGATGCAAAAAGAGCGCCACAATCTGTGCGCGGGGCGCGATCGTCTCTACTCGGCAAAATTCACGGTCGCTGTGCAGATTGTCGCCGATCGGGCCGATACCATCGAGGTTGGGCAGACCGCCGGCCGTAAGAAAATTACCATCGGAGCCGCCGCCGCCGTGGACCCAGGTGAACTCGGGCACGCCCACATCGCGCGCGGCCCGTTGCCACTCCGGGAAAACGGCCTCCTCGGCGGGGAGACATTCTTTGGGCGGGCGATTGAAGCCGCCCTTGAGCGTGAGCTTGATGCCATCGCGGGTATTCATGCGGTCGGCGAGCGCCTGGAAACGCGCCAGCAACGGTTCGCTGTCAGCTATTTTGGTGATGCGAATATCAATTTCGGATTCGGCAAAATGCGGGACGACGTTGGTCGCGGCGGTGCCGCCGCGGATATTGCCGACATTGACCATCACGTCGGGCATCTCCGACGGAATCTTTGCCGCATCGAGCAGGAACTCGGCGAGCGCCAGGATTGCGCTGCGGCCGTCGTTGGGAACTTTGGCGGCGTGAGCCGCGCGCCCGTGGCAGGTGGCGACGAGACCGCCCGTCCCCTTGCGCGAGTGGATGATGTTTCCGTTGGGCCGGCCTGGCTCGAAGACAAAACCGAATTGATGGTCGCGCGCCGCGCCGCGGAAGAGGTGCGCGGTGCCGTGCGAACCGGTTTCTTCGTCGGGCGTAAGCAGGACTTCCCAGCCGACGCTCGCGGCGTGTGGCGTGGCTTCGAAGGCCTGGAGCGCGGCGAGGATCGTGACGAGGCCGCCCTTCATGTCTGCTACGCCCGGACCGTTCAGCGTGGTGGCATCGAGCCAGCGGCAGACTTGGAAGGCATCGTTGGCTTCGTAGACCGTGTCGAAGTGCCCGCAGAGAAAAACCTGCGTGCGAGCGGCCGGGCGCATCCGGATCCGCAGCGCATGCGTGCCGGGCGGATTGAAGCCGGGGGCATCGGTGGTGATCTCCTCAATGGTCGCGGCGGGAAACGCGTGGGCGAAATCCGCGCGCAGGGTGTCGGCCATCCGCGCGAGACCGTCGGCGTGGCCGGACCCGGAGTTGATGTTCGCCCAGCGCTCAAGGAGCGCGCCGAGTTCGGCGGTGCGGGCGGGAAGCGCGACGATGGCGGGAGGAATTGGGGACATAATCAAAAGTTGCCCGCGAATTACGCGAATAGCCGCAAATTCGGCAAACCGGAGTAAGGGAAAGATTCAGGAACGGGTGCGGGATCGTTCATCCTAAACTCGGCAATGGGTTAACCGCTAATCTTCGCTAATTCCCGCTAATTTATGAGGAAGAATTGTTCCGGACGTGAAATTTTTTACCCATCGATTGGGTGAATCACCGGTCGTGTTGGATTCTACTCAAAACTCATTCATCAGCGTCGATTAGCGGAAGTTAGCGGTTCCTCCTTCTGCGGTTTTTTGAGTTCATTCGCGAAAATTCGCGTCCATTTGCGGGAAAAACTTGATCGTCTCAAAAGCCCGCGCCGCTCGGGAGCGTCACGCGCGGGGCGTCGGGGCCGTCGATCTTTCGCAGGTTCGCCAACGGATCGTCGGCGAGCCGGAGGAACTTGAAACCGACGAGGCGTTGCTTCGCGCCGGGCGCGGCCGCCTTCTCCCGAGCGTGGGCGATGAATTGGGCGAACGATTCCTCGCGCACGGCGGGCTCGGCGGAATGGATGATGTTCACCGTGCCGTCGGGACCGTGGGCCACGAAACCGGTGTGACCGACCCACGCTTGGCCGCCGTAGATTTCGGTATTGGCGTGGCCGCCGGGCGCGATCGACGCGCGCACGACATTCACAAAATCGCCATCACGCAGCTGGGGCAGCGCGAGATCGAGCGCCTCGAGCGGGATGAAGGTGTCGCGGAACTCCTCGATGGGGGCCGGGGCCGTGAGGCCGTAGCGGTTGAGCAGAAATTTGGCGCGGTCGATTTTTTGGGCGAAGGGCACCGCTTTGACGCCGGCGAGTTCGGCGGTGAGATCGCGGACGAGCCAGCGGTTGGAGACGTTCCAATCGGCTTCGGTGTAATGGTTGCGGGTGGCGACGCCGAGACGGCCGTCGCGGTAGCGGATACGCTGGAGGAGCCGCATGAACCCGGTCCAGTCGCGCGAAAGCGCCATCGCGTAAATGTGCTCGGTGAAGACGAGGCAGTCGCTCTTGGTGAGGCAGTAGATCGGCTGCGGGTCGTGGGTCTCGAAGGGCAATTCGCCGAGAAGATAGATGTCGTAGGGCTGGCCGATATTTTTGCGCGCGAGGTGGACGATGCGTTTCCGCAGGTCGGGCTCGGTGGCTTGGAGATGGCCGAGGTAGAAACCGGTTTCCGTTTCGTTGAACTGGTAAAGCGGTTTCGCGAGCAGCGGCGCGAGTTCGGGCGGCTTGGGGGCGGAGGCGGCGACGGCGTTGAGTGACGCCAACACAAAAACGAGAGGAAGAAAGCGGAGCGATTGCATGGTCATAAAAGCAAAAAGGGGCGACCCGGTTGAGATCGCCCCTCGAGATTACAAAACTGCCGGGTTAGAACTGACCGTTGACGCCGAGACTGAACGACAGGGTCTGGCGAATGTCCTGCCGCAGGCGATCAGAGTAGAAGGTGTAAGTTTCCGGACCTTGGGAAGAGAAGTTGTTCACCGTCAGGTAAAGCGTCGCCGACGGACGGATCCGATAGTTGACGCCGACGCTCATCGTCATGAGCGCCTTGCGATAAACATTTCCGTTGGGGTTGGTGTCCGGGAGACCGTTATTAACCGGGTAGGACTGAAGCGTGGTGTATTCGTCGGTGAAGTTCAGATCGAAAGAGCCGCCCCACCGCTTGTAGGTGTAGAGAAGGCCGAGATTGCCCGTGATCGGAACGGCAAAGGGAATCCGATCGGTCTTGGCCTTGTAGGTGTTAAGCACGTCACCGGCGGCCGTGAACTGGGTGATGATCCGTTGCTCGGCCTTGAGCAGCGAGATGTTGCCACGGGTCGTGAGGCCCCGCCAGAAGCCGGGCAAGAACGACAGGCGCTGGCGGAAATCGAACTCCAGACCATCGAAAACGGCCGTGCCGTTATTGCGCGGGGCCAAGATGGCATAACCACCGTAGAGCCCGTCGAAGCCGTTATCCGGCGTGTTCTCAACCAAATCACCGCCGCGGATCGATTGGGTCGTAATCCGATCCTTGTTCCAACGGCGGAAAACCGTAACCGACGCGATACCGTTGTTCTTGGTGTAATACTCGAGCTTGAGGTCGATGGTCTCGGCCATCTCCGGCCGCAGATCGGGATTACCGATGGTCACCGTTTGATTCACGGTATTCACCGCGACTGCCGGAACCAACTGAAGCAAGTCGGGGCGCAAATAACTGGTGGAGTAGCTGGCGCGGGCCTTGAGGCTCGGCGTCACATCGTAAGCCAAATGCACACTGGGGAAAGTCTTGTTGTTCCCGCCGTCCGTGGTCTGGGCATCATAGTCGAGCCGGGCCCGCTTAAAATGATCGGGCTCGGTCGCGATCGGCGTGGTGCGGGCGCGGAAAAAGGTAAGCGTGGAAACTTCGCTCTTCTCGAAGCGAACTCCGCCGAGGAGATTTAGCCGGCCGAATTTCCCCTGTGCTTGGAAATAGCCCGCATCCACCGATTCTTCCATTTTACGACGACCGACATATTGGCTCGTCGCGGTAAAGTTTACGTCTTCATACCACAGGGCGGAGTTGCCCAGCGTGTTGTTGATGTTGACCACATCGTAAATAGGCAGACGCCGGCCGCCGTGTTGGTCCTCAAATGAAGTGATCGGCGTGAGCGCTCCGGTGAGCGTCGTGCCCACCCGCTGATACCAGCGGCGGGGGAAAACCTGCCGGTTGTTTACTTTGCGGTTCACCGTATCGAAACCGGCTTTCACCGTGATCGGATAGGCGGTCTCGAAGAGGTAGTTGGCGTTCACCGTGCCGGACCACTCGTCGGTCGCAGTGATGGTGCTGCGCTTGACGAAACTGCTGGAAGTCTGGGCCACCGGAATGCTCGTGGTGTTCGCCAGGGCGGTGACAAACGGGGTATAGCTGGCGGCGTCATAGACACTGGCTCCGGCGGTCTGGGTGAAGACGCGGCCGTCGTTGTCGGATTTATCGAGCACAAATCCGATCGGTTGATTCGTCCGGATGCTCAGTTGGCCACCCTGGCGTTCCCGACCGGCGTTGGAATCCCAGCGGGTCGAGCTTTGGCGCCAACCGTGGTCGATCTTCAGCTTCCCCAAATCATGCTCGAAGGCGAGGGTGCCCGTGGGATTGCGGCTGACAAACGAAAGTGCCCACGAACGGAGATTCATCTGCGCGTTACCCACGGGGCGAATCTCGGTGCGATCTGCCGTCACATTCGGCATCCAGCCGCCGTTCGGATTGGTCGTCGCGTTGAAGGCGCTGAGCAGACCCGTGTTGGTCACCGCGAGCGCCGGATAAGTTTGGCTGCCGGAGAAGAACGGATTCACGAAATTCCAATTGAAGAACGGCTCGCTCCCGGCGTTGTAGAGAAAACGCGCCGAAACCGTGGTCGTGCGGCCGAGCTTGTAATCCGCCCGAAGACTGAGCGCGGTGATGAAGCGGTGGTTGGTGCCGTCGCGGCGGTCGTAGTCGCGGAGGGCGGCGGTGGGATTGAGGGTGTTCTCGTATTGGAGAAGATCTTGGTTGAACTGGCGAAGCACCTGTTGATTGGAAAGAGTCATCGCGAGACCGAGATTCCGCGAGCCCCCCAGCACATCAAAAACTTCGGTGTAACCGACCGATCCCGAATAACTGAAAGGCCGATCACCGTATGCGCTCGAACGATCCTCGTGATCCGGAGCGTAGTTCCCGCTGAGGCTGTAGTTGAAGCGGCGCTTCTCGGACATCGCCAACGGAGAACGGGACTTCAGATTGATTTGGGCGCCAAAACCGTCCGCGCGTTTGTCGGGAGTCTGGCCGTTGATAACTTCGAGAGCTTCGAAACTGGAAGCCGAGAACGAGTGCAGCGTCGCGGTGCGGCCGTTGCCACCCACGCCCGTGGCGGACATGCCGTCGATCACCAATCGGGTTGTGCTTTGGCCGTTCGAGGCCACTTGGCCACGGATCGTCACGTTGTTGATCAGGTTGTCGTCGTCCGTCGTAAAAGAGATACCGGGAAGCCGGGTCAGGAGCTCACCGACGTTTTGGGAGGGCAAAACGCCCCACTCGTCGAGCGCTACGGCGGTTTTGACGTTGGGGGCGTTGCGCTGCTCGGCGATGGAAAGAGCCTGGCCTTCTTTTTGGACTTCCACGGTGAAGGCCGCCATCGCGACGACATCGGAGCTGCTCAGTTTGAGGTCCACTGTCGCGGATTGGCCGGCGGTCACCACGATGCGCTCGCGCAGGTCGGTGAACCCCGAGTAGGTGACGACCAGCTCCTGCACCCCAGCCGGAACGTTTGCGAAACTGAATTTACCGGCGCTGTCGGTGAGCTCGGTGCGATTGAGCCCCAGGATGCTCACGGTGGCTCGCTGCAAAGCATTCTTGGTCGAAATGCTGCTCACCGAACCGGTGATGCTGCCCGGCGCGGCATCGGCGGCGGACGCACTGAGGGTGACGAGACCGAGGCAAACGCACAGGCTGGCGGCAAGGCGCAGGAATCTGGCGGACAGACAGAGGGCGGACGGTTGGGTGTTCATCGGTAATTCTTGGCGGTTGGACTGGGCACTCCGCACGCTGAGCGCAGAGAGGAATAAGCTACCTCCTGCTTACGAACCGGCCTGCTCCCTCCAAGGAAATTTCATCCGCCCGGCGTGGAGACCGGGCGCGCTCAGAGCGGGCGCCGAACCTTCGCTGGCATTTCTGTTAAATAATACATCATTTTTGCCAATGGCCGAAACTCGCAGGCAACGCCGCTCACGCCCGGCGTTTCTTCGCCGGCTTCCGCCGCCCCACCGGCGCGGCGCGGCCGCTGTGGCGGTAGGCCAACGGTGACACGCCGTAGGCCAGCCGAAACGCCCGGCTGAAACTGTAAATAGACGCGAACCCGCATTGCTCGGCGACTTCCGAGACGCGCTGCGGCCCCAGCCGCAGGAGCCCGCACGCCTGTTCGAGGCGTAATTGCCGCAAATGCCGCCCGATGCTCACCCCGCACGACGCCCGAAAGCGCGCGCGCAGGTGACTCGGGCTGATGCCGAGCGAGCGGGCGATCTCGCCGAGTCCCAGCGGCTCGCCGGCGCGTTGCGCGAGTTGGTTCACGCGCAACATCAGCCCGGGTTGCGCCGTCGGTGCGGACTCCGCAGCCGGAGCTTCGGGCTTCAGGCGGCGCAGTTTCTCCAACAACAGCGCCAGCAACAACACCGAGAGGTCCGCCGTGCGCTCCGTCTCGTAGGCGGCCACCAGCTCCGCCGCGAGCGCGAGCAGCTCCGGCGTGAGGCGAAACGGCTGGAATCGCAACGCCGCCAGCGCGTCGGTGTCCGCCAACTCAAACGTCACGAACAGCCACGACAATTCCGTCTGCTGCGGTTCGGCGTAGTGGTGACATTGAAAAGGAAACACGAGCAGGCC
>CALSBN010000182.1:0-10787 GCA_943373185.1 Opitutus sp. GAS368
TTATTTAAATAGTTTAAATTACAAATAAGCCCGCGCACCGTCTTGTGGCATTCAATTTGCATTTCCTTGGAATTCCCAAAAATTTATGAACCACTCATTCAAATCCTTGATCGATCTCGTCAAGGCTTCCGCTCTGGCAACGATTTTGGTCGCTCCGGCTTTCGCTTCCTCGATCACCCTGACAGGCACAATCCGGGACTTTAACTACAACAATCCCAATTTGCCGGGTCCTTTGACTCCGCACCCCGATTTTGAGAGCGTCATCGGATCCGATTCCAATATTGTGACCTCGACCCTCGGAGCAGACGGGCTCCCGGTCTATGCGGGCGGTTCACCCACAACCACCGGAGCGACAAATTTCAACCAATGGTTCCGAGACACTCCCGGCGTCAACCTGAGCACCCAATTCGCGATCACGCTTAACGAAACCACGCCAGGCTCCGGGTTGTTCAATTACACCAACAATTCATTCTTCCCGATTGATAACCAGCTGGGCGGGAATCAGGGGTTCGGCCACAACTTCCATTTCACCTACCAGATCCACACGAAGTTTACCTACCAAGCGGGCCAAGTATTCGACTTTACCGGCGATGACGACGTCTGGGTCTACATCAACAAACAGCTTGTGATCGACTTGGGCGGCGTGCACGGACCCGAATCTGCGTCGGTCGATCTGGATGATCTGGGCCTGACGGCCGGCAATCTCTACGACTTCGATTTCTTCTTCGCCGAGCGCCACACCTCCGGCAGCAACCTCAGCATCACCACGAGCATCCCCCTCATCACCAATCCGGTCCCCGAGGCCGGTAGCGCGGTAAGTTATCTTCTGTCCTTCGCCGCCTTGGCGGCACTCGGTTTGCGTCAACGCTCGCGGCGCTAAGAAAGCCTTAACGATGTGCCCAATCGGGCACTCCCTCGGCCCAAGTTAAGTTCGGTGACCAATTCGCCCGACGTTAACTTGGGCCTTTGTTTTTGAGCGCTTCTCGGTCGGCCAACCTCCTGACGGCTCCGGCGACGCACCGATCACCCGACGGCCTCCACGGCTCCGAAATCGAGAGATCACGAGTAGCCGGCGCTTCGGCAAAACCTGAATAAATCGAAGATCTTGCACGCGGTGTCGGGTTCGACGAATTTGACCGATGCAAGCCGCCTTCTGCACCCGCTACGGTCCGCCCGAAACGGTGCAACTCGTCGAACTCCCGACGCCCACGCCCAAGGCCCATGAGGTGCTGATCCGCATCCGTGCCAGCACCGTTTCCTCCGCCGACTGGCGACTGCGCTCGGGCAAAATGCCCCGCGGTTTCGGAGTGATTTCACGCCTTGTTTTTGGCCTGCGCCGGCTGCGCCAGCCCATCCTCGGCACCGAATTTTGCGGCACCATTGCGGCGCTTGGCCCCGAAGTCACCCGCTTCAAGGTCGGTGATACCGTCATCGGATTTGCCGGCGCCGCCATGCGTTGCCACGCCGACTACCGCACGATGCGCGAAGACGGCGCCCTCGCGCCAAAACCTGCGGGTCTCAGCGACGCCGAAGCCGCAGCGCTCTGCTTCGGCGGCACCACCGCGTTGCACTTCTTGCGCGACAAAGCCCGCCTCCAGCCCGGCCAATCCGTGCTGATCCTCGGCGGCGCCGGCTCCGTCGGCTCGGCGGCGGTCCAGATCGCCCGCCACCTCGGCGCCGTCGTCAGCACCACGAGCTCCGCCGCCAATCTCGACCTGCTGCGCTCCCTCGGTGCCGCCCATACCCTCGATTACCACACCGAAGATTTCACCCGCGCGGGCCCCCGCTTCGACCTGATCATGGACACCGTCGGCGCCAGCACCTTTGACGAAGCCTGCCGGGCGTTGCGACCGGGCGGCCTGTATCTCGCCATCGCCGCCGACCTTTCCGGCATGTTGGCCGGCTTTCGCCGCGGACCCGGGGGCCGGCGGCAAGTGGGTGGTCCCGCCCCGGAGCGCCCCGCCGATGTGGCCTGGCTGGCGGATCTCGCCGCGCGCGGCCACTACCGGCCGGTGATCGACGGCTCCTTTCCCTTGGCGCAAATCGCCGCCGCCCATGCCCGCGTCGAGACCGGCCACAAACGCGGCAACGTCGTCGTGACGATGACCGATTCTGCGTAAGCGAAACTTCCACCCCGAAAAACCCGGCTCGTTTGGCCCATGAAAACCGGCTCTCTTCCCGAGGGGTTTGTCATCCATTAGATGACAAACTTTTCCGGCCGCTGACTCGATCCGGGTCGCAAATCGAGCAGCACGAACCGTCTTCTATTCGAGCCGACCTTCGTCGAAATCCATCAGATCGGCGACGCTGATGATCTGTTCGGTGCGGTCGGCGCAGCCCATGTTGGTGAGCGCGGTCTTTAAGAAATCGCGACCGGCTGCGGTCATGCCTTTTTGCACGTAGTCCCGGTTCCACTTGGCGACCCGCATTTCCGCCGGAAACAAGGCGAGCAACCGCCGATCGCGCTCCGAATCGTCGAGCCCGGCCGCCATGCACTCGTGGACGATCGCTTCCACCGCCGCCGGGTCGATCCCGAGGTGCAGACAAAGGAATTTATCCATGCCGCGCTTGTAATTCTTCGCGTAGCTCGCCGGCAGCGCACCGTGCGTCTTCACGTAACGACACTTGGCCAGAAATCGCGGCAGGTGCAGCAGCCCTGTCGCCGCGTGGGGCACGTAGGGCGAGGGCAACTCGGTCAACACTTCCCCCGAGGATCCGGGAATCGGTTTGGACAACATATCCCCCAACAAACCCACTCCCGCGCTCTCCGCCAGCCCGCAGTGACGCGCTCGTTCTACCGAAAAATCACCCGACGCCAGTTTGGGCGACCGGGGTCGTCCCGCTGTGGGCTTGCGGCCCGACGTGGCATTCTCTCGCATCACCCTTCCAATGGACAAAGCCGCGCTGCGCCAAGCCATCCTCACCCAGTTGGAAGCCGAACTCGCCACGCTCACGGCCGCCGCGCACGACGCCCATGCCGAGGCCACCGACGAAGAGAACCGCTCCGAGGACAAATACGACATGCGCAGCCAGTCGGCCGCCTACCTCGCCGCCGGCCAAGCGAAGCTCGCCACCGAACTCGGTGCCGCCATCGGCGCCTACCAGACCCTCGCCCTGCCCGTCTTCGGGCCCGCCGATGCGATCGCCACCGGCGCACTCGTCACCCTCGACGTGCGAGGCGAACCGACCCTCTATTTCCTCGGACCCCAGCGGGGTGGGCTCGAACTTACGGTCGGCGGCCAGACGGTCGTCGTGGTCACCGTGGCCTCACCGCTGGGCCGGCAACTCGCCGGCCGTCACCTCGGCGAAAGCGTGATGTTGCCCGGTCGCGGCGGTCCCGCGCTACAGACGATCAGCGCCGTGGCTTGAACCGATCGATCACCTCGCCCGACGGGCGTCCCGGACCGCAGCGTCATTTCGCCGCCGGCTTAAACAGTGCGGCTGCCACTTTGTCCTTCAGCAGCGCCGGATTTGCCCGGATCGCCGCCTCGCCCTTGGCCACGTAGCCGAAGGTGGCGTCGAGTAATTGAGAAAAAACATAGCCCTCAAGATCGGCCGCGCCGGGCACGCCCAGCATCGCCGCCATCGGCCCGGCTTTGGCGGCAAGACTCTTCGCCTGCGCGGCAGTGCCGTTGGCCGCGATCGCCTTGGCGACGAGCGGCATGAGGGTCGTGCGCAGCGTGGGCTCCGCAACTTTGCGCAACAGCTTCGTCGCCGCGTCGTTGCCACCGCCACCCAACGCCGCCACATCGGCCGCCGAGAGCGAACCGACCGCCGTCTTGAGCGCCGTCAGCGCCTGCGGGGCCACGCTCGCCGCCGAGGCGCTGAGCGACGTTTTGAAACTGTCGAGTGCGCCCGTCTGGTTTGCGGCCTTCAACAAGCCTTCGAGTTTCGCCATCGAGGCCGGCGCATTCAGCTGGAACGCACCGGGCTTGGCTGCATCGGTCGCCGCGAGGTTGATCGCCACGCCCAGCCCCGTTTTCAGACCGGTAAGCACCTGGGCCTGACTGAGCCCCGTCGATGCAAGCAAGCCCGCCAGTCCGGTCGGGGCCGGAGCCGCCGCAGGCTTGACCGGTTCGGCTGCGGCCAGCGGAGCCACGCTGCCCGCGCCGAGGAGAAACAAAACGGACACCGCCAAGAAAGTTCGAAGATTCATGCATCAAGCGAACGTCCCCCACGATCCCGGCGCAAGCCCTCGACGCACGAGCATGAGAATGCGGCCCCTTGTTCGCCAAATCCCGGGGTCGCCTTCCTCACGTAGCGGACGAGGTCACGAGGCCGCCCGCGCACACGCGCACACGCCCCAGCTTCCCCGCGCCCGCTCCCGCCTCCTCATGTCGTCGGCTACCCGCTATCTTCGACCCGCCTCCGCTCCTCCGCGATTCCGGCCGCACTCATCACTTGCCGCAAACCGCTGGCGTATTATCACTCAGACCCCGAGGGTTTCCGCCGTTTCATGTCACGAGCACGCATCACCAGCCAAGCCGGCTTCACCTTGATCGAGGTGGGCATGGCTGCGCTCATTTTGGTTGTGGCGTTCATCGGCATGATCCGCGCGCTCACGTTCACCTCCGGCCTGATGGACCACGCCCGGCGGCAGACGGTCGCGACCCAGATTCTCACCCACGAAATCGAGCAACTGCGCCTCCGCAGTTGGACCGAAATCAACGCTCTCCCCACCACCACCACCTGGGTCGCGGCCACCGCCTACGCGGTTGACGCCATCGTGACTTACCAAGGGGGAGTGTTCAGGGCGCTCGAGGCCAACACCGGCCGCATCCCGTCGCAGTCCAATGCATGGGCCGCAAGCATGGCCTACGACGCCGCGACCGCTTACGTCGCGGGCGATCTCGTGAGCAACGGCGGCACTTGGTATCGGTGCATCGCCGCCAGCACGGGTAACGCTCCGACCAACGATCCCAACGACCCCTTCTGGGCCACCTACACCGGCCCCGTCGCCAACACCGGCATCTCCGACGGTGCGACCTACACCGTTTCGCGCACGGCGACACCGCTGGCCAGCCATGCGATGCGCGAGATCACCATCACCGTCTCCTGGACCGTCGTCAGCGGTCGCCGCAAAGCCGACAACACCCCGCTCATCTTCACCTACTCCCGCGTCAACACGGCTTACTTTGGGAAAAACGGCCTCAACCTCACCTACCAACGCTCGTGAGGTCCGCCCGTTCCCATCGTCGCCGGGGATTCACTCTCCTCGAAATGCTCATCGGCCTCAGCCTGTCGCTGATGGTCATGGCCGCCGTGCTCTCCAGCTATGTGTTTCTCGCGCGGAACTTCACCCGCTCCCTCGGCGTGACCTACGCCGTGCGCAACCAGACCACGCTCTCCCAACTGCCGCCGCTCGAAGCCCAACTCCGCACCACCCTCGCTTACTTTTCCCAAGACGTGCGCATGGCGACCGGCATCTCCGGCACTCCCAGCGCCGATGGCGTCACGCTCATTCTCCCCACGGCGACCGGCACGACCACCGTCGAATACGTTTACGCTGCCGGCGCCCGCACGCTCACGCGCACATGGGCCGGCCTCCCCGCCCAAATCGTCCACCACAACTTGCTCGGCTGCACGTTCAGTTACTTCGACGCCGCCGGCCGGCCCTACACGACCTACGTCAACAATCTCCTCGGCATCAAACAGCTCTCCATCGCCTTCACCGCGCAGGGCGGCAGCGCCACCAACCGCACGCTCACCCAGGTGTATTCCGGCGCCTCGCCCCGCCTGCTCCTGCGCAACCGCTCGTTCCTGCCGTGACGCCCGCCCCGCCGATGTCCGCCGCGTCTGAAACTGCTTGCCCCTGTAGGCCCGACCGCCGGTCGGGCTTTTCCGCCTGCCTACAACCGACCGGCGGTCGGTTCTACAACTTGATCGAGCGGCTTACCGCCGCGCACCAAAGCCCCCGAGCCTGTAGGCCCGACCGCCGGTCGGGTTTTTCCGATTGCCCGCAACCGACCGGCGGTCGGTTCCACAATCGGGTCACCGCATGAAGCGCCCGAAATTTTCCCGCGGCGCCATTGCCCTCGTCGCTCTCAGCTTCGTGAGCGTGCTGGGGCTTGTGCTCGCCGGCTACTTCGCCATCAGCCAGCAAAGCATGAGACTGAGCAACCGCAGTTACGGCGCGACCGTGAGCGCACAACTCGCCGAGCTCGGCCTCGAAGAGGCCCTGCGAGCGATCACCACCAACAATTTTGCCGACTGGACCTCCGGCACCGCCCCGAACCAGACGAGCGTGGACTGGACCTTGAGCGGCACCACCGCCACCGCCACGATCACGCCGCCCGCCACCCGCTACGGGAACTCCGGCGTCACCGGCACGGCCAAAATCCGCATCGACAACTACGACGCCTTCAACCGACCCGCGACTTGGGCCAACGGCACCGCCTACCGCATCGGTGACCTCATCGGCGACGCCGGCACGTGGTATCGCTGCGTGCAGAATCACACCGCCGTCACCGCGACCAACCAACCGCCCAACCTCAGCTTCTGGGTGCCCGCACCAATCCCATGGCAGTGGAGCAGCGATACCCCCTACAACCTATACGACGTCGTGAACTACCTCGGGATTTGGTATCGGTGCATTTCCAATCACAACGCCACCTTTCCCTTCACCAGCAGCGTCGTTCCACTCAACGACACCACCCGCTGGGCCACCATTCCCTCGTCCCGCGCTTGGACCACAGGCACTTCCTACGTAGAGCATGACGTGGTGCGGGCGGCGAACGCTGCCAACGACATTGTCCTCTATCGCTGCACCGTCGCGCACACCTCGGGGGCCACGCTCGCGGCCCACGCCGCGAATTGGTCGACCGCCGTCGTTTCATTGGCCACGTCATGGGCGCGCGGAACCGTTTACCCCCGTGGCGCCCTCGTGTTTGAAAATGGGTTTTGGTATATCTGCGCCCATGGGCACACTGCGGGACTGACCTTCGCCAACGATTTAGCGCTCAGCCCGCCGGTTTGGTCCCTGATCGCCGACGACCCGGATGAGAACTCCTGGCGCTCCACGACCCAATATGTCGTCGGCGACTACATCTACGACGACGACGTCGAGGAATGGTATCGTTGCATTGCAAATAGTCTCAACAACCCTTCGTCCGATCCGACGTATTGGACAGCCGCATCCACCAACCGATTTCCCTACTTCAGCTGGGCATGGCGCAGCACCAGCTACCGCTACAACAGCGTGGTTTTTCACAGCGCCAGCGGAGCCGGCACTTGGTATCGCTGCATCGCCCAAGGCAACACCAACCCCACGACCGCCAGCTGGGAAAACGCTCTCACTGCGTCCTTCGTTTGGTCCGCCACTGCAAACTACAACATCGGCGACGCCGTCTTTCGCAGCGGCTCTTGGTATCGCTGCACCGTGGCTCACATCAATCAGGGCCCGCCCAACGCGGCGTTTTGGGCGACGACCCCGCTACGCTCACCGGCATGGGATTCCGGCCGCCACTACGCCGTCGACGATATGGCGCTCTACGGCGGTGTTTGGTATCGATGCCTGACCGCCCACAACGGCTTGAACCCCAGCCTTAACGCCGCTACTTGGTCCGCCGCTACCAACGCGGCCAACAACTGGAATTCCACCACCGCTTACACCACCGCCTCCCGCGTGACCTACGGCAACGTCTGGTATCGGTGTGTCTTGGCCAATACCAACGTCGCGCCCGGCAACACCACCTACTGGACCGCGATGGGCGCGCCCGTGATCTACGCCGAAGGCACCGCCACCCTCATCCGCGAGACCGTGCCCCTCCGCACCCAGCTCCGCGCCAACGTCGCTGTTGCCCCGCTTGTGCCCAACGCCGTCGCCGGCACCACCACCCTCACCATCAACGGAGCGGGCACCGTCGATAGCTACGATGCGCAACGCGGCACTTACGCTTCTCAGACCCCGGGGTTTTCCGCCGTGCTCGCCGCCGGTCTGACCACGGGCACTGCCGCGACTATCACCGACACCACTGTGCACGGTTATGTCGCCGCCCCGTCCGCGTCGGCCGCTCCCCACGCCCCGCTCACCAGCTTTGGCGGCTCCGCCGCCGTCACCGGCACGCTGGCGGGCACCACCGTCGACCAGACCCGCGTGAGCCGCAGCCCGTTTATCCCTCAATTTGATCCGCTGCCCAATTCTCTCAGGGGAACAGAGATCGAGAATGGGGACCTCACGACCGCGACCAGTGACACGTTGAATCTCGGCACCCCGGGAGCCACCACGCCCTCACGGTATTTCTTCGACGACGACAACGGCTACGGCGCGGGTAATCTCAACTTGGGAAACCCGTCGTCCGGCTTCTCGCTCAGGGCCATCAACATTCTGGGCCCCGTCATCATTTACGTGAACGGCTACCTCTACATCCGCGGCGGCACCACGATCCTCAACGCCGGCATTATCGACATCAAGTCCACCGGTTCCCTCGAGCTCCACTGTGGGGTTTTTCGCTCCTACGCGGGCAGCCATGGTTTCTTCAACCGCACGCTCGACCCCACCAAGTTGACCCTCATCGCTGACAGCAATTCCAACTCCCTAACTTATCTGCGCAACGGCAACAGCGCCATCGTCGGAATCAACAAGGAATTCTACGGTGTGCTCTATGCGCCCAACACAACCGCCACCGTCGGCTTGGGAA
This sequence comes from Opitutus sp. GAS368, assembly GCA_943373185.1. Lineage (GTDB taxonomy): Bacteria > Verrucomicrobiota > Verrucomicrobiia > Opitutales > Opitutaceae > Tous-C4FEB. The sequence continues at coordinate 8,640 of CALSBN010000182.1, forward strand.
TCCAAACCGGCGCCGTCATCTACGGCGCCATCTCCGCCCGCGAAGTCACCTTCAGCGCCGAGGCCAACGTCAGCTACGACACCACCCTGCGCTCCACCGCCATCCCCGGCGTCGACCGCGCCTTCATGCTCACCGACTGGCGCGAACTCACCAGCCCCGCCGAACGCGTCACCTTGCCGTAGCGCCCCCGGTCACACCCGGCCCGCGCCACGCTCCCGCCGCCACGCGCCGCTTGGATCGCTTCATTTATGGATTGGCGCACCCGGATTGTCCCTTCGCCCCCTTCCGTCCGCCTCCTTGACGCAACTCTCTCTCTCCAAATAGTAACCCCCGCCAAGAATCCTCGTCACTCCCCGCTCCTCCTGCCCTGCCACTGCCCGCATCGTCTTCTGTGATCTTCCGTGATCTCTTCAACCGCCACTCCCGGCGCAATCTTCTCGTAGAGGTAAACCCCTATCGAACGCTGGTTGCCGGGCTCACGCGGCCGGATTCCGGAGCCATCGTCCTCGATTGCGCGGCCGAGTTTGAGACCGGCGACGACCAAGGCCTGCGCCAATGGCTCGACGCCAATTTCGAACGCCAAAAAACTTGGGTGCCCGTGATCTGCGGTTTCTCTCCGCCCGATGCCTTGCTTCAACGCGAGAGCATCCAGCCCCGCCGGCTCGACGAGCCCGACTATTTCGGCAGCATCGCCCAGGAACAGTATCAGATTCCGAAGGCCGCCGAGTGGTCCTTCCACGCCGTCACCCCTCAGGAGGGCATGCCCCTTTCCCCGTCCGGCTCTCAACGCACCGCGCTCCTCGCCGGCGTTTCCCACCACGACGTCCGCCGCCAGCAACAACGCCTGCTCGATCACCGGCTGCTGCCCTTCCGCCTTGAGCTTGGCATGTTGCCGCTGCTCGGCGTCATCGCGGACTATAAAGCCCGCGGCGACGACAAGAGCGCCATCGTCATCGTCGTCATCGAGGAGGAACAGACGCTCGCCTACATCATCGGCAAAGAGGGCGTCGCCACCCCCTCCCCGGTGCGCCACGGGTTTTCGTCGATCGTCCAGGCCGCGCGGAAGGAATTCGAACTCAACACCGCCGCCGCGGTGCGCGAACGGATGCACCGCGTGGACGAAGAGCTCAAGGCCCGCGCCGGCCGCCTTATCCGCACGATCGGGCGCGATCTCAAGCCGGTCGTGGACTCGTTCGAGATGGCGACCGGCCAGTCGGTCGGTGAGATCTACTGCGCCTATCTGCCCCCTGCGCTCGGCTGGATTTCCGAAGCCCTCGCGCATTTCGTCGGCCGCACCCCCTTCGCCCTCGACTGCAAAGCGTGGCTGCCCACCGTCAATCTCGAGGCCGCCGAGGGCGTGCCGCCCTTCGCCCCGCATTGGCTCGGTGCTCTCAGCCTGGTGGCCGATGTGCCCGGTCCCGAGCTCGACAAGAAGCCGAAAGAGGACGCGCCCCACCAAGGGCCGTGGCGCGTGGACTACCGCCTGTCCGCCGGTCTGCCCAGCAACGACCTCGTCCGACGGCGCTTCATCGTCAATATCGTCGCCGTCAGCGTGGCCTCAATCGCCCTCATCGCCACCGCATGGCAATTCTACGCCAGCCGCGAGCTCAGCGCCCAGATCGATTATTGGGAGACGCTGAACAAGGAGAATCGCAAGCCGATCGCCGAGGTCCAAAAACTCAGCGTCACCCTCAGCGCGAAATCGGAGCGCATCAATTACGCCTACGAGTTGATGCAGCAGCCGTATCCCGTTTCAGATTTCATTCTCAGCCTCGGCCGCACCCATCCTTCCAGCGTCCGCATCGACGGGATCGCCAGCACGAAGAACGGCGTCGTGGTTCACGGCAGCGTAAAACAAAACTCCGAGGAAGCCAGTCGCACCACCAAACGTTACGTCGAGGATCTCCGCCGCGACCCGGCCATCGGCCCGCTTTTCTCCAGCATCGTGCTCACCCAATTCGGTCGCGAGGGCATCACCGACGTGCATCTTTTTGAGATTACATTCCGCCCGATAACCGACAAAGGAGGGAAGAAGTGAGCTTCTATTTTCAACGGTTGCTTGGTCTGATCCGGGCCAACCCCGTCGTTTCGATCTCGGTGGTCGCGCTGCTGGTCGCGGCGGTGGCCAATCTTTTTCTTTGGAACCAG
>CALSBN010000183.1:0-10745 GCA_943373185.1 Opitutus sp. GAS368
ACAAAGCAGGCCTTCAGCGCCATTGAGCTGCCCTCAATCTTACACGCGATCTCGTGATCGCCGTCTACGAGTCGGATGTTTTTCGCCTTGGTGCCAGCCTTTAGAACCTGTGATCCGCCGCCGAGCTTCAGGTCCTTCACGAGAGCCACCGAATCGCCGTCGGCAAGAACGTTGCCGTGCGCGTCCTTGACGATACGTATTGCTTCAGGTTCGGGCGCCTTGGGCCACTCATGACCGCAGATTGAGCACTCCCAGTGACCTGAGTGGCTAAGCGTTTCTTGAAGGGTGCATTCCGGGCAGGCGGGATGAGTCATCGCGGAGGAATGAGAGCTTGGTCTCTCGCTCATGTCGAATCTTCGGCCAAGCTCCCGGTCAGGATCGAACATCATACCAAAATCTGTCGGCTGCTTTGCGGTCGTCGCCGCGGAAGAGTCTTCGAACAAACCCGGGATTCCGGACCAAATACCAGTCGCCAAACTGATCAAATTTGCGGCACGAAGTGATCAACGGAGTCCGAACGAGCGTGCTCCACCGGCGATCCGATCTTCGGCCATGCGCCTTCAAACGCTGCGCGAAGTCGACGTCCTCCACGGACACAAATTCCGGATTGAACCCGCCGATTGCCTCGAAGTCACGCCGCCAGAACCAGAATTGGCCGTAGCTCACCCCGGTAAAGATGAGATAAGGGAGAATCGAAAATCCGCTCGCGATGATTCCCGGCGACCAACGCTCCGGCAAAACGAGTGCGCCGCCGCCGACCACCCGACCGGTTTCAAGCCGCCGGGCGATTTCGGTCAGACTGCCGGCGTGCATTCGGCTGTCGGCGTCGCAGGTCACGATGATCTCTCCCCGGGCGGCAGCCACACCCGCGTTGCGAATCGTCGAAAGATTCTTCGCATCCTCACGCACAATCACACAGCCATGACTTCGGGCGATCTGATCCGTGCCGTCGGTGCAGCGATTGAGAACGACGATCACCTCCACCGGAACAGCCAAACCCTTCGCCGCGCCGTAAACGGCCGTCAAGCACGCGGGCAAAAATGCCGATTCGTTGTGGGCCGGAATGACGACGCTGATCTTTGGTGCGTGAATGGGCAAGGAGGTGCGGACGGTGCCCGGTTTTTCTTGGGAATCAAACTTCGGACAGACTTCCATACACTTCGGGACGAGCGGTGAGTTTTTTCGGGACTGTAACGAGAACGACGCCGGTTTGTTTGAATATGCCGTCACAGTTCTCCGCGTGCTTTACCAAGAACAACCAAATAAACCCTCGATCCTTAACTCGTCCCTAAGCCGGTCTCGTCCGGCCCCGGGCGCTCGGCAACTCCTTCTTGCGGGTCTGCTGCTCCTTTCGGTCTACCCGATCTCGGCGGCTGAAAAGAGCGAGGTGGTCGAACTCCAGAGTTTCGTCGTCACAGGCTCCAACATCAAACGCACGGACATGGAGAAAGTCGTGCCCATCACTATTCTCGATCAGGAAGCGATGTCGGTGCGGAACGCCCTCCTGCCCGTCGATATGCTCACGACGCTACCCTCGGTGGTGAATCTCCCCGAAAACGAAACGCGTCTCGGCTCCGCGGGAGCCCGCGGTGACAACGCCAACATCAACCTGCGCAATCTCGGCGCGACGGGCACGCTGATCCTCGTGAACGGCCGCCGCATGGCCATCAATCCGATGACGGGCGGGCTTTCCCAAGCCGTGAACGTCAACCAGCTCCCGACCCAAGGCATCGAGCGCATCGAAGTGCTGCGCGATGGAGCCTCGGCGATCTACGGCTCCGATGCGGTAGGCGGCGTGATCAACTACGTGCTCAAGCGTGAATTCGCCGGCACCGAGGTCGTCGTGCGGCAGGGCTTCACCGAAGCCGGCGGCGGCCAAAGCACCCAGGTCGCCCTGACCTTCGGCACCAAGTTTGCCAACGGCCGCGGCCGCTTCTTCGGCACCGTCGAGACGCTTTACCGCGAGGCGATTTTCCTGCGCGACCGCGACTTCAGTTCGACTTCCAACCTAACGTCGAGCGTTCCCGCGCCTTTCAACAACCTCGGCGGTCCGTTTGATGCGCGCACGGCCCGCGGTCGCTATCCGATCTTCCGGCTCGGCACCGCCACGGCGAGCAATTGGTTTCGGCCCGTCGCCGGCACACCCACTTTGACGACCGTCGCGCCGACGTTTGCCGCCAATCCCGAGTTCTACCTTGATCTCAACCAATTCGGCATGGCCTCGCCGCGGATGGGGCGGGCCAATTCCTTCTTCTCGGCCGAGTTCGATGTGAGCAAGCAACTCACGGCGTTCGCCGATTTCTCCCACTACACCGCCGACTCGACGATGGTCCGTCAGCCGCTCGCGCTCAACGCGCCGACGACCGACAAGCTCGGGGTCATGTCGATCGACAATCCCTACAATCCTTACGGCTCCCGGTTCTACAACGCCGCCGGTGCTCCCAACGCCGACGGCACGCCTCGGCTCACCGGCGCGCCCCGAACCGTCAGCATTGTTTCGGTTACCTTGCCCGATCTCGGGGTCGAAAAGATTTCGACCACGGCCGAGGTTGTGCGCTTCGCCGCCGGTCTCAAGGGCAAGCTCGGTGAGACGTGGTCGTGGGAAGGTTCTGGCTTCTACAATCAGGTCAACGGTGAGGACGAGGCGTTCCCGGACGTCCGCGAAAGTCTTTTACTCCGGGCGCTTCAACGCACCGATGCCACCGCCTACAATCCCTTTGGCTACACCTTCAAGGTTCAGAACGGCGCGGTGGTCGCCGACCGGCCCTACACCAACCCGGCGTCCGTGGTGGATTCGTTTTCCGCCGTTTTTGCGCGCAAGGCCGAAAGCTCCATCGCCAGCGGTGATCTGCGCGTGACCGGGCGGGTGCTCCGTTGGTGGGGCGGCGACATCATGACCTCCCTCGGCGGCGAGTTTCGCAAAGACAAGCTGGCCGATCTCCGCCCGCCGTTCAGCGGTGAAAATCCGCCCGGTTCGGGCCTTGAGACGACCGACAACGACTTTCTCCTGCATCCGCCCCGGCCCGATGTGATCGGTCAGCGTGACATCACGAGTTTCTACGCGGAAGTGGTCGTTCCCCTGGTGGGAGCAGAGCGCGGCGTGCCGCTGATCAATACGCTTGATCTCACTGCCTCGGGTCGGCGCGAAACCTACAGCGACTTTGGCGACACCACGAAACCCAAGGTGGGCGTCAACTGGCGCCCGCTTTCCTGGCTGATGCTGCGCGGCTCCTACAACGAGGGCTTTATGGCCCCGAGCTTGGCGGCGTTGTTTACCAGCCCGCGTTGGTCGATCTCCGCCGGAGCCGGCGATATCGACACTTACCGCAATCCCGTGACCAACGAAGGCGCCTACGTGCAGCGCACGTATTTCGGCGGTAATCCCGATCTGAAGGCCTCGGAGTCCGAGGGGAAGACCTACGGTCTCGTGCTCGATGTGCCCGGCATCAAGGGCCTGAGCGTGACCGCCGACCAATGGCGGATCGAGCGCACGAATCTCCTCGGCCAACGCAGCACGGCGCAGATCCGCGCGAGCGATGTCGCGCTGCTCCAGGCCTACACCCGGCAGCAACTCGCTGCGGGTCGGCCGATCGGTTCGATCGATCTCGGCAGTGGCACGCCGGCTTACAAAGGCGACCCCGATGTGGTGCGCTTCGCCGTGACGCCGGAAGACACCGCCGCCTTCGCGCCCTTTAACGCTGCAAATCCCGGCAACCCCCAGGGCGTCGCGGGCAGGATCTTCTCTGTGAACCAACCGTTCATCAACGTCGCGACCAGCGAGCACGAGGGCGTCGACCTCGGCCTGCGCTACGTGCTGCCGAAGCTGCCGTTCGGCACCGTCGTGCTTAATTCCGATTGGTCGTATTTTGCTCGTTCCCGCTCGGTGCAACGCCCGGCGAATTTGCCCGTGATCAAGAACGACGATCTCAATGTAAACGGTGTCTCCCGTTGGCGCGGCACGACCAACGTCACGTGGCGGCGCGGCGCGTGGACGGGTAACTTCGGTGCTTACTACGTGGGACCCACGCAGGACTCTGGTGCGACGACCACCGCGGCGCTCTACGAATCCCTTGGTCGGCCGGCCTACATCGCCAAGCACTTCACCGGAGGCGCGTTTGTTTATCGTTACATCGTGAACTCGACGATCTCCTACAATCTCTCGGTCGGTTATCGCTTCGAGGACCGGCCGTCGTCGTGGTTCCGCGGCACCCGCGTCCGGCTCGGCGTCGCCAATCTGATGGACAAGGCTCCGCCGATCTCTTCGGGCGGTTTCGGCTACAGCCCCGGCGTCAGTCAAAACTTGCTCGCCGGCCGATCGTGGTCGCTTGAACTCACGAAGACCTTCTGATCGTGCGATGAAACGACGCTTCCTGCCTCTTGTTCTCGGCTTCATCGCGCTTGCCCCGGGTCAAGCGGCGGAGAAATCCGCCGACCCGGTCCGCGAGGCGACCCGCGCTTGGCTCGCCTCGCTCCCGGCCGCGCCGAAGGCCGAGCTGACGCACCATGGTTTGGTGGCCGAAGAGGTGCGGCGCTGGAAGCCGCGCGGCGCGAACCAAGGCGTGGCCGTGGACGGGAAGCACTTCTACGGCATCGGCAATTATGTCGTGGGGAAATACGACAAGGTTACCGGCGAGCGCGTCGCGGAGTGGGTCGGGCTGCGGGGCGGGGCGACGGTCCACCTCAACGGCGGCCTGATTCAAGACGGTCAACTGGTGCTGGCGCATTCCAATTTCCCCCAACTGCCGATGGCGAGTTCGCTGGAGTATTTTGATCCGGCCAACGTCCAGCCGGTGAAGTCGGTGAGCCTCGGCCTCCGCCACGGTTCGCTCACGTGGGCCGAAAAGAAAGATGGCTTCTGGTGGGCGTGCTTCGCGCACTACAACGACCAAGGCACCGGGCCCGGCACCGACAACCGCTCGACGATGGTCGGGAAGTTCGACGCGAATTGGCAGTTGCTGGAGTCATGGTTGTTCCCGCCGCAGGTTGTCGCGAGCTGGGGCAAGAGCAGCTGTTCCGGCGGCAGCTGGGGCGACGATGGCCTGCTTTACACGACGGGGCATGATGCATCTGAACTCTACGTGCTTCGATTGCCCAAAATGGGCGTCACGCTTGAGTATGTGACGATGATCAAGGTCCCGTTTGAAGGACAGTCTTGGGCTTGGGACCGGACTGATCGGCGGGTGATTTACGGGATCATCCGTCGGACCGGAGAGGTGGTCGTCGCCAAGATTCCCGAGCTGCCGGCAGCGCTGCGTTAGAGCGGAGCCTCGTTCTGGCCGAACTGGAGCGAGCTGAGTCGGCGGTAGAGCCCGTCGGATTTGGCGGACAATTCGTCGTGGGTGCCGAGTTCGACGATGCGACCGGCGTCGAGCACGGCGATCCGGTCGGCCGTGCGGATCGTGGCGAGGCGATGGGCGACGATGAAGGTCGTGCGGCCCTGCATGAGGCGCTCGAGCGCGATCTGCACCAGACGCTCGCTCTCGCTGTCGAGGGAGCTTGTGGCCTCGTCGAGGATTAGAATCGCGGGATTTTTGAGAATCGCCCGGGCGATGGCGATGCGTTGGCGCTGCCCGCCGGAGAGCTGGATGCCTCGGTCGCCGACGAGGGTCGCGTAGCCGTCGGGAAAGGCGGCGATGAAGTCGTGAGCGTTGGCCAGCCGGGCCGCTTCGCGCACCGCCGCGTCATCGGCCCCGGGCCGGCCATAGACGATGTTCTCCGTGATCGTTCCGCCGAAGAGCAACACATCCTGCGGGACGATGGCCATCTGTCCGCGCAACCACGCGAGGGGATAGTCCCGAGCGTCGCGATCGTCGATCAGCAGGCGGCCGGAATCGGGCACGTAGAAACGCAGCAGCAAAGCGGTGAGGGTCGATTTGCCCGCGCCGCTGGGGCCGACCAAGGCGATGCGTTCGCCGGCGCGGGCGCTGAGCGAAACGGAGTGGAGCACGGTGATATCGGGTCGGGACGGGTAGCGGAAGCTTACGGCGTCAAAGGCGACCTCGCCGCGAAGTCGCGCGGGCAGGGGCGTGACCGTGGTGGCGGCAAGCGGAGCAGCGCCGGCGGTTTCTTCGGCGGGCTCGCGGAGAAGTTCGCGGACGCGCTGGGTGGCGCCCACGGTTTTTTGGATTTGGCTAAACAGCTCGGCCGATTGCCCCATCGCGCCGGCGACGAACGTCGTGTAGAGGACGAAGCGCGTGAGTTGCCCGGGTGTGATCCCTCCGCTCTGGAGCAGGCCGGCGCCGAACCAGAGCACGATCACGATGCCGCCAAACAGCGCCACGATGAAGAACGCGACGAATACCGCCCGCCACCGCGCCGCGCTCAGGGCGGCGGCCAGCACGCGGGAATTGGCGCGGTCGTAGCGACCGAGTTCGAAGGCCTCGTTGGCGAACGCCTTGACGCTGGCGATCGCCTGAAGCGTTTCCTCGACGATGGTGTTGGTCGCGGCCAGTTGATCTTGGGTCTCGCGTGAGAATCGCCGCAACCGGCGCCCAAAGAAGACCGCGGCTCCGATGAGCAGCGGCAAGGTGCCAAGCATGACCACGGTGAGTTGTCCGGACGTGAGGGAAATCATCGTGAGGCCGCCGAGCAGAAACACGGACTGTCGGCACATCTGGGGGAGCGCGTCGATGAGGGCTCCCTCGATCTGGGCAACGTCGGTCGTGATGCGGCTGGTGAGTTCGCCGACGCGGCGTTGGGCGAAGAATCCCATCGGCAAGGAGATCAGACGCCCGTAGCAATCGCGGCGCAGATCGGCGAGGGCGCTCTGGCCCACGCGGTTGAAGGCGAGGGCGCTGTTGAACGAAGCAAGCGCCTGAAATCCGACCGAGACCGCGAGCAGCAGGGCCACTTGGTTTAAGGTGGGAGAGCCCAACCAACCGAGCTGAACCCCGCCCGGGTTCATCGCCGCGTCGATCAATGAGCCGGCGAGCAACGGAAACGCGAGACCGAGTGACGCGCTGAGAAACAGGGTCGCGAGGCCCGAGCAGAAACGCACGCGGTAGGGGCGAACGTAGCGGGCCAAGGCGAACGTCTCCCGCAGCGTCTCGCGGTTGAGCGGAGCCTTGGGCAGGTTCTCCTGGGCGAGTTCGGTTTGAGCGGCAGTGCGGCGGGCCATGCGGTGAACTTCGCGGGATCGGACGGGAAACACAAACGATTCACTGCGCGCCGCGAATCTGTTTGCTCCGAATTCAAAATGCCCCCGGCCTTGCCGCATGGGAGCCAAATACCTGCCGACCGTCCGGGATCAAAAAGCGAGCCTGCGCTTTCAACAGATTCAACAGCGCAAGCTGCAGGCGAAGAAGGCCGCCGCCGCGACGCCGCCGCCCAAGCCGTCGCCTAAGAAGTAGTCCGCGGAAAATCACACCGCGGTCCCATGGGCGCCGAATTCACCGACGAGGAAGAGGATATCTTTAACCAGACCGGTGGAGCGGTGCTGAAGCGGCTGCGCAAAACACGCAATCCGGGCGATCTGCTCGCGCTGCTGCGGAGCGAGCACAAGCGGTTTGACCGCGCGTATGCGGAGGCCCCGATCGCCGCTCGGGAATCGGTCGCGTGTCGGGCGGGATGCGATGCCTGTTGTCACGTCCCGGTGGGCGTGCAGGCCCACGAAGTTCTGATCGCGGCCGAGTTTATCCAAAAGAACTTTTCGCCGGAGGAATTGGATTCAGTGATCGCCCGCACGGCGGCTCACCGCGCGGCGTTTGCGAACAAGGACAACCGGGAGCGTTCGGAGTTGAGAACGCCCTGCCCGATGCTGAAGGCCGGCAGTTGCACGATCTACGAGTCGAGGCCGGAAGCCTGTCGGTCGCACCACAGTCACAGTGCGGCGGCGTGCGGGCTAAATCTCGATCCGACGCGCGAGGAGATCGATGTCTTTGTCCCGGGAGTGCGCGGCCGGATGTTTGCCGTGATGCTCGGGATCGACCAGGCCGTGGCCGAGGCGGGCTTTGACGGGCAGGCTTACGATTTCGGCTCGGCGCTGCACGAGGCTTTGACCGACAGCATGGGCGCGATCCGCTGGATGCGAAGGGAACCGGCGTTTCCGGAGTCGTGCTGGGAAGAAGTGCCGGGGAGTTTGGACGACGATGCCGGGGTCATTCGGGCGGAAGGATTTTTCCAGTGAACGGGAGGAGTCGAGGACGGCGAACCGGGATGGAAGTTGAAATCGGACCGGAGCTTGATCCGGTCCGCCGTCCGTGTGTGCTCTGCCGGTGCTGACGACCATCCGACGAACGGAGTATGCCGAGCTGATCGGGCTTTTTTTTCTGATCGGGGCGGCGCTGGGCATGTGGTTCGTGCCGCTCAGCACGGTGCTTGAACGGCATGGATTCGCCCACATCCGGCCGTATGCTTTTGCGGTGTCGGGGGTGGCGGCGTTCGTGTCGCCGTTGTTGTTCGGTGCGGTGGCGGACCGCCATGCATCGCCGGTAAAAGTCCTGCGCTGGCTCGCCCTAGCGACGGCGGGTTCCATGGCGCTGGCGAGTGCGGCGATTCAGAACGAGCTCAGCTCATGGGCGGTGCTCGCCTTGATCCAACTGCACGCGTTCTGCTCGGCGCCGACGTGGAGCATCGCTTCCACGATTGTTTTTGCGCGACTGGAAGACGGGAAAAAGGAATTCGGTCCGATCCGGGCGATGGCGACGTTGGGTTGGATGGCCGGTTGTCTGGCCGTCAGCGCGGTGGGCGCGGATGACTCAACGTTGGCCGGGTTTGGTGGGGCGATGATCTGGCTGGTAGTGAGCGGACTCACGTTTTGGCTGCCGGCGTTGGAGACCCCGAAGTCGGTGGCAAATCTCACGTGGGGTCAGCGGATGGGGTATGATGCGTTGTCGCTGCTCAAGAACCGTGACCACCGTGTGGTCTTTCTGACGGTGGCTCTGTTTACGATTCCGCTGGCGGCGTTTTATCCGTATTCGCCGCTGAATCTGCGCGAGCTCGGGTTTTCCCACACCGTGGCATGGATGAGCATGGGCCAAGTCACGGAAGTGATCGCGATGCTGGCGCTGGGTGCGCTGATGCTGCGGTTTCGGCTGAAATGGATCTTCGTGGGCGGGCTCGCGATCGGAGTGGTGCGTTTCGGTTTGGCGGCGACCGATTCACCTTGGGGACTTTTGGCGGCGATCGCGCTGCATGGCGCATCGTTCACCTTGGTCTCGATCACCGCGCAGATTTACATCGACCAGCGGGTCGATCCAGCCTGGCGGGCGCGGGCGCAGGCGTTGATGTCGCTCTTGAACGGGGGCATCGGAAATATGATCGGTTACCTCGGCTCCGGCGCTTGGTTCGCCGCGTGTTCGGCGGGAGGGACGACGCGTTGGCCGATGTTCTGGAGCGGCCTTTCGGCGACGATGGCGGCGGTCCTGATTTTCTTTTTGCTGATGTATCGGGGTCGGGGCGCGCGTGACGGCAAGGTCGTTTAACGTAGGTTCACCGGGCGATTTTTCGCAGCCTCACGGCGGCAGGGTGGCCGTGTTTGAACGGGTGGCGGACGGCGTGGCGAATGAGCCATTTTCGCTCGGCCGAGGCGTGGTCCAGCCAGCGTTCACAAAGAGCGAAAACAAGAGCCGGGTGATCCTTGGCGATGTCGCCGAGGTGATTGGCAACGCTGCGGCGCACGTAGAGATCGGGATCATCCTTGAGGGTTTCGAGAATCGGAAGCACCGGAGTGGGATCGGCGATGAAGGCCGGAATACGCTGCGCCCACGGCAATCTCGGACGGGTTCCTTCCGAGCACAGGCGGCGGACGTGCGGATCGGCGTCACGGGTCCATTCTTGCAGACGCGCCAAGGTGCGGACGGGGGAGCGGATGATGAACGAGCGGATGGAAAACTCCGCGCTAAAGCGGCGGGTGAGGGCGTATTGGAGCCGCATCGCGGGCTCGAACGGATCGCGCCCGCCGTTGTGCGCGGGATCATGACCATAAAAAGAAGCGAAGCACCCATGCGGCAGGTAGAAGAAGACGCCGAGTCCGAGGTTCTGAGTTTCGCGGTGGGGTGGCGTGAGCGAGCGTTCCAGCACCGCGGCGGCGGCTGCGAAGTTGGCCGGCAGGTGGGCGTGAAGCACGCGCGCGAGGTGCTGACCGCGTTGCATGAGAGTTAGGGGCGCCAGGCCGGCCGCGGCGGAGCGCCGAAACGAACGGGCGTCAAATTCCGGCCACGCGAGGGAAAGATTGTGCGCGAGGCAGTCGATCGCGTCGCGATCAAGGAGCGTGGTGAGCGAGCTGCCTTTTTGAATCGAGGTAGGTGCCACCGGCAGGCGGAGCGGGCCGGGCAGGGGAGCGCTCGGGTCGGAGGAGGCGAACGTTAGACGGGCGGATTGTTTCATGGGCGGCAGTTTATCAAAGCGGTCTGACAACCTTATGTCAGCAGCCTGCCAACCTGCGCGGGGCTTGACCCTCCGGGCGGCCGGCGTGTGAATCGCGGAATGGTTCCCAGCGTGCTCATCGTCGACGACGAGAAACACACCCGTGAGGGTCTGCAACAGGCCTTGGCCGACACCTACGACGTGTCCATCGCCGCGAGCGCCGACGAGGCGTTCAACCTGCTCGATTCGCAACCCTTCGATGTTGTGCTCACCGATTTGCGGATGCCCGGGAAATCCGGTCTCAAGGTCATCGACAAGGCCCTCGCACTGCCCCAGCGGCCGGCGGTCCTGATGATGACGGCTTACGGGAACATCGATACCGCCGTCGAAGCGATGAAGCGTGGTGCGGTCGATTTTCTGACGAAGCCCGTCAATATCGA
>CALSBN010000184.1:0-10708 GCA_943373185.1 Opitutus sp. GAS368
CGCCGGCCCCAAGACCGCCACGATCCGAATTGGCGCAAAAGTTTACTGCGCCGACTAGCGTTTCTGGGGCCCATTGGATGGCAAAACGAAGGTTTGAATTCCTCCTGTTCCAATACAGTTTTCGACCATGAGTTCAGTCGTCGTGCGTAATCCCGAAATCCTCAGCGGAACGCCCGTGTTCGCGGGGACGCGTGTGCCCGTGAAAAACCTCACCGACTACCTTGAGGGCGGCGCGACCGTCGACGAATTCGTCGATGATTTCCCCTCGGTAAAGCGCGCGCAGGTGATTACGTTCCTCGAAGAAAGCCGCGAGTTGCTCACCGCTGCTTCATGAAGGTGCTGCTCGACGAGTGCCTGCCGCGAAGGCTTGGCCGGTTGCTGGTGGGGCACGAAGTCACGACAGTTCAAGCGGCGGGCTGGTCTGGTGTTACCAACGGAAAACTGCTTGCCCGCGTCGCCGGTCAGTTCGACGCGTTCATCACCATCGATCAAAATCTGTCCGCCCAGCAGGACACAGCCGCGCTACCCTTCGGAATCATCGTGCTCCGCAGCCGGACCAACCAACTTCACGATCTTGCTCCCTTGGTGCCGCAAATTCTCAGCTCATTGCCGATGTTGCTCCCCGGTCGGGTCCTCGTCATCGGCTCTCCCGGCTAACCGTTTCGCGCAGGAACCTGAATAGGCTTCATGGAGCCGTGGGGAAAGAGCCGGGGGTCGACTTTTGATTTTCGCGATCTTTGGCCTCAGAAATCGCAGCGTGAATCCTAGTGATAATCGTGACTCGCCTGCGCGGGCATTCCGCCGACCGGCAACGCCGTGATCGTCTCGGCCAACACGTGGATCACACCCCGTTCGTTTTGCAGCCGCCCCGCGATCAGCAGCGCCGGCTCCAGATTGATGATGAGCCGCGCCGACTCAAACAGCCCCGGCCGCACGATCGCGTTGGCGTGTCCGGTTTCGTCTTCGAGCGTGATGAAGCACACGCCTTTGGCCGTGCCGGGCCGTTGCCGAGTGATGACCGCTCCGGCGATCTGCACGCGCACCCCCGACAGCAATTCCCCCAGCTTCTCCGCCGGTGTCACCCCGGGCAACTGCGCCCGCAACAGCCTCATCGGGTGCGCGCCCACGGTGAGTTCGAGGTGTTCGTAGTCCGCCTGCAGCCGCTCGCCGAGCGTCATCGCCGCCAGCGGCGACTCCGTGTCTGCGTCCGCCGCCGGCGCGTGACGGAATAGATCGTCGCCGCTGTTCACGGCCTCGACCGCCCAGAGCGCGGCGCGCCGGTGCGTCGACAACGTGTTTAACGCCCCCGCACCCGACAGCGCGCGCCGCTCCGCCGCACTGCACACCGTCCGCCGCAAGAAATCCGCCATCGAGGCAAACGGCCGCTCGCGCCGCGCCGCCAGAATCGATTGCACCGCCGCCGCACGCACGCCTTTCACCGAGCCGAGCCCGAGCCGGATCGTATCGTCCGCGTCCACCCGGCACCGCTCGTCCGACGCCAGCACGCACGGCGGCAAGGTCTTCACACCGCGCCGCCGCGCGTCCTGCACCAGCGACGCGCTCGAATAAAAACCCATCGGCTGGCAGTTGAGCAGCGCCGCGTAAAACGCCGCCGACCGATGCACCTTCAGCCACGCCGAGGCATAGGCGATCAACGCAAAGCTGATCGCGTGGCTTTCCGGGAATCCGTAGAGCGCAAACGACGCCAGCGATTTCAAGATGTGCTCCGACGCCGCCGGCGTGACGCCGTTCTTCGCCAACGCCGCGCCGAGCTTCGCCTTCGAGCGGTTCAGCCGCTCCTGCGAACGCGTGAACCCGATCGCCCGCCGCAACTCATCCGCCTCCGCCGCGCTGAATCCGCCGAGCTCCATCGCGATGCGCAGAATCTGCTCCTGAAACAACACCACCCCGAGCGTGCGCTCGAGGATCGGTCGCGCGCGTTCGTCGAGATAGGTCACGGGTTCCTCGCCGGTGCGGCGTTTCAGGTAGGGGTTCACCGCGTCGCCTTGGATCGGTCCCGGCCGGATGATCGCCACCTCGATCGCTAGGTCATAGAACGTCACCGGTTTCATGCGCGGCAGGGTCGCCATCTGCGCGCGGCTCTCGATCTGAAACACGCCCACCGTGTCCGCCGCGCGGATCATCTCAAACGTCGCGGGGTCGTCCTTCGGCAGCCGGGCGAGATCCACCGGCTGCCCGCGCGCCGCGCAGATTTCGAGCGTCTCCTGCATCGCCGCCATCATGCCGAGCCCGAGCAGATCAACCTTGATGATGCCCATGTCCTCGCAGTCGCTTTTGTCCCATTGCAGCACGCTGCGCCCCGGCATCCGCGCGTTCTCCAGCGGCACGTATTGGGAGAGATTCCCCGCGCTGAGCACCATGCCGCCCGAGTGTTGACCGAGGTGGCGCGGGAGCCCGTGCACCTGCTGACACGTCGCCACGAGCGCCTCCAGCCGCGGATGGTCCGCCGTGATCCCCGCGAGTTTCAACTGCTCCTTCAACGCCAGCGTGTGCGGATAATCCCCACCGTGAAACAGACTGCTGAACCGGTCCAACACATCGTCGGGCAGGCCGAGCACTTTGCCCACTTCGCGCATCGTGCTTTTCCCGCGAAACGAAATCACGTTCGCCGTCATCGCCGCGCCCAGTTTCCCGTAGCGCCGATACACCTCCTGGATGACGCTCTCCCGCGCGTCGCCGCTCGGCAGGTCGAGGTCGATGTCGGGCCAGTCCGAGCGCCCCTCCGAGAGAAACCGCTCGAAGAGCAACTTGCTCGCGATCGGATCGACCGCCGTGATCCCGAGCGCGTAGCAGACCACGCTGTTGGCCGCGCTCCCCCGCCCTTGCACGAGAATCCCGCGCTCCCGCGCGAACGTGCACAGGTCCCACACGATCAAAAAATAGCCGCTGAACCCCAGCTTCGCGATCAACGCCAGCTCACGGTCGAGTTGCCGCCGCACGTCGCCCGTGACCGAGCCATAGCGTTGTTGCGCGCCGAAATACGCCATCTTGTGCGCAAACGTATCCTGCGTCTCCCCCGCCGGCACCGCGTAGTCGGGAAACCGGTAGCCGAGATTCGCGAGCGTGAACTCGAGCCGCTCGGCCAGCCGCGCCGTGTTGGCCACCGCCTCGGGCAGATCGCAAAAAAGCTCCGCCATCGCCGCGCCGGTTTTCAGGTGCCGCTCGCCGTTGATCGCCAGCCGTCGCCCCGCCCCGTCGAGCGTCGTGTGCTCGCGCAGGCACGTGAACACATCGAGCACCGCCCGCGCCGCCGGGGTCGCATGGAGCACACCGTTGGTCGCCAAAAGCGGCAGGCCGTGCGCCCGCGCCCAATCCGCCAAAAAATCATTCTCAGCTTCCTCGCCCGCGATAAGATGCCGCTGCACTTCGACAAAAAGCCGGTCGCGCCCGAAGATTCGCCGCAGTTTTTCCCCGCCCTCGCCCGCCGCCCTCGCCCCATGCGCCCGCCACGCGCGCCGCACCGGGCCCGCTTCGTCGCCCGTGAGCGCGATGAGCCCGGCGTTTTCCTCGGCCAACTCCGACCACGCCACGCGCCCTTCGCCCTTCGCCGCCCGCAGGTGCGCCGTCGTCAGCAGCCCGCACAGCCGCCGGTAGCCTGCCTGCGACGCGACCAACACGGGCACCACGCTCTCGTCTTCCATCGTGAGTTCGCACCCCACGAGCGCGCGCACGCCCGCCTCTTTCCCCGCCATGTGCAACCTCACCGCCCCGTAAACTCCATCGCGGTCGCACAACGCGACCGCCGGCAACTCCCGCCGTCCCGCCTCCGCCGCGAGCGTTTCCGGCAGCGAGCCGCCCCGCAGAAACGAGAACGCGCTCCGCGCGTGCAACTCGACGTAATCCCCGCGCGCCATCAGTCGAAAACTCCCTCGACGCACCAGCCGTCCGCCGTCCGCGCCAGTTGATACAACCCGCCGGCCGCCAACTCCACCTGCCAGAGCTCGACCGCCCACGCCGCCGCCGTCCACCACTCGCCTTCGCTCCGCCACGGCCCGCTCGCCGCGCACACGTCGCCGCCGAGTTGCCCGCCGACGATCTCCACCGGTCTCGCTCCGTCGCAGTGCACGTGCACCGGCCACGCCGGCCGGAACCGCCGCAGCACGAGCCCACGCGCCGCGTGCACCGGCGCGGGCTCCGGCTCCGGCACCGCCTCGGCGGGCTTCGTCAGGACAAACGCATCCGCCCGATGCGTCGCCGCGACCACCGGCGTGCCCACGCGGTCGTCGCCCACCAGCGCTCCCACGCGCGCGAGGCTCTCCCAAAACACCGCCGGATCACGCAGCCCCGTCTCAAACAACCCGTCCTGTTTTTCCGGCGGCCGCGCCGGCGTCGCCACCAGTCGCACGCCGACCACGCGCGCCGCCGTCTTCAGCGTTTCGAGGTGCGCGTGCAAGATCCGCTGCCAACCGTCCACATCGGCGCCCGGCTCGGGCAACCGAAATTCCCGCCGGTGATCGGTCTCGTCTTCCAGCAGCAGCGTGAGCGCGAGTTTCTCCGCGACAAATCCCGCCGCGCGCAACTCCAGCGCCACGCGTTCCGCGTAGCGTCGCAGCAAAAATAGCAGCGGTTCGAGCGACTCTACCGGCGGATCATACGCCCACGCCGCCGCAAACGATTTCTTCGGCTCCACCAGTTTCAGCGGCCGCGTCGTCTCGCCCGCCGCGCGTTCCCAGAGCGCCGCGCCCGCCGGCCCGAGGCGTTGCCCGACCTCGCCTTTTGGCAACGCCGTCAGGTCGCCCATCGTCCGCACACCCCACCCCGCCAGAATTTCCGCGTGCGCCGCCGTGGGCTCGGCCCACGCGAGCGGCAGCGGTCGCAAAAACTCCGCCGCCGCCCGCACCACGCACACCGTCTCCGTGCTGCGCGCCGCCAGCGCCGCGAGCAGCGGCGTCCCCGCGATGCCCGCGCGGACCGGAATCCCCGCCGCCGCCAACTCGCCCAGCCGCAGGCGCAACGTGACCAACGTCCGCGCCTCGTCCGCACCCTGCAGATCCACCGTGCACCAACCTGCGCCGGTGTGCTCGACGCGCGGCGAGAGCGTCAACGCCGCCGCGATCACCATGCAGCCCGCCTCCGTCTCCGCCGTCGGATCGCGCGGACGCAACACCAGCGCCGGACACCGCGCCATCGCGAGCGTGACCGCCAGCCCCGGCTCCACCCCGGTCGCTTCGGGCGACACCGCCCGCACGACCGCCGTGCGGCCCTCGCCCGCGACGATGCCGAGCGGCCGCCCCGCAAGCGATGCATCGCTCCGCCGCACCGCGTGCAGCGAAAAATCCGGCACGACCAGCGCCGCGTAGTTCATCCGGCCTGCGCCTCCACGCCGTCCGCCAACAGCCCCGCGTGCCCGCGCGCGACCTCGACCGCGAGCTGGGCCGCCAGCTCTCCGCGTTCCACCCGCCGGCTCGCGAGCGCGTGCGCCCGCCCGAGGATCAACCGGCACGGCACCGCCGGCACGAGCGCGCCCGTGCTCTGCACCAGCACGGCGGTCGCGCCCGCCTCCGTCGCCCGGTGCAGCCGGTGCCATGTCGCCGAGGGCGTTTTCCGCAATGCCCGTTCGTCGCACCCGCGCAGGTCCACCACCACCACGGCGAAATTTCCGTCGCGCACCAGCACATCGGCCGACGCCAACGCCTGCACGAGGTCCTGTCCGCGCACCCACACCAAGTGCCGCAGCGCATCAGCCGACACCGACTCCGGCGCAAACCCGTCCGCCCCGTCCACCAGTGCGATCCGCCGCCGGGCCACGCGCGTCTCCTCGATCAATCGCGTGAGCAAGGTCTGCCCGCCGCTGCTCGCCACCGCGGAGACGACCTCCGTCAACCGCCCGACCGGCAACCCGCCGCCCAGCGCCTCATCGACCGCCGCGACGCCCGTGGGCACGCAGCCCGCCGGTCTCCGGTTTTTTTCCGGAAAGCGTGCAGCCAGCAGGGACCGCAGGGCGGAGAGCGTGGAGGCGGAACCGGGCACGGGCGTTCATCTCGTCGAAGGAGCCACGCCGCGCCGGATCACCCCGACCACCACGCCCTGCGACTCGATGCGCTCGGGCGTAAGGTCGGGGTAACGCGGGTTCTCCGCCCGCAACACCGTGCGCCCGCGCAGGCGCACCATGCGTTTCAAAGTCGTCGTCGTCTCGTCCACGAGCGCCGCGATGATCTCGCCCGGCTTCGGCTCGCGCCGCTCGAGCGCGACGAGATCGCCGTCCAAGATATTCGCCCCAGTCATCGAGTCACCCGTCACCCGCAACAGCCAAAACTCGGAGGCGCGCGACGGCTTCACCCCAAACACCGCCGGATCGATCCGCAGCGTCTCCTCCACCTCCTGCTCCTGCATCGCCGGCCGGCCGGCCGGGATCGCGCCATACACGGGCACCTCAAACAAATGCCCCTGCACCGCCGAGGTCTTCAGACCCCATTTGCCGTCGGCGAGTTTCTCCAACTGCGACTTCTTCGCGAGCGCCTGGAGGTGCCCCAAAATCGTCGGCTGCGACGAACCGAGCTGCCGCGCGATCTCGCGCGTCGAGGGCGTGACGCAGTGCACGCGTTGATACTCGCGGACAAAATCCAAAATCTGTTCCTGACGTTCGGTGAGCATGGCGGGAGGATTGGTTTGAAGATACCTATCGGTTGATAGGCTATCAACTGAACCGTCCCGCGGCCGAAAATCAAGCTACGTGAAGCCCAGATCCAATTCCGGCGGAGCATCCTCCGGCGGTTCAAGACATTGCGGCCCATCATTTCTGGAGTTGCTCACGAAGCGGTTCACCGGCCGCACGCTCATCCGCTCCGCCGGCAACGGCCGCGTGAGCGCCCGATACTCCTTGGTGCCGAGCGGCGTCGCACCCAGCCAGCGCGCCATCGTCGCCTCGGTCAGCAGCACGGGCATCCGGTCATGAATCGGCGCCACGAGCGCGTTCGGCTCCGTGGTCAGCACGCCGAACGTCTCCGGGAGATCGCCGTCCGCCGGTTCCCAGATGCCGGCGAAGGCAAACGGCTCGTCGTCGCGCAACGTGAAGAGATGCGGCAGCTTCATTTTGCCCTCGGTCCGCCACTCATAAAAACCGTTGGCCGGCACGAGACACCGCCGGTGCGCGACACCGTCTTTGAACGCCGCGAGCATCGTGGCGGTCTCGGATTTGGCGTTGGGCAACATCCGCCGCGACGTCTTTGCCCGTTCGTAAAACGGCACGAGCCCCCAGACCATCCCGCGCACCTCCGCCTCGCCGTCGCCACCCGCCGCGACGACTGGCATCCGGTGCGTGAGCGTGACATTATACCTCGGCTCCGCCGCCACCGCAGCCGTGAGCGTCTTCGCCAACGCCCGCGAGATCGCCTTCAGGGCGGCGTCGGATTGATGCAAAGTGTAACGAACGCACATCGACAAAACCCACGCAGCTCCCGGTCTCCGATGCAACCCGCGAGCCGTCGGCCAATCGTCACCGACGTGACCCAACCGCAGGCTGGCAATCGGCGGCGAATCCAAGAATCTCAGTTCCGCACCCGCTGCCATCCATCCCCTTTATGTCCACCACCATCGTCATGCACAGCTCACCGGTCGCCGTCAAAAAGCTGCCCGCCCTCAAAGCCTACGCCAAAAAGAACGGCATGAAAGTCGCCCCGGCGGCCGACGGCAAAGTCACGATCTCCGCAATCTGGTCCGAGGAGGCCGGCACCTTTGAAAACGATCTCACGCCGAGTCTCGCGAAACATCTGAAAGAGACCGCGCATTTTCTAATGACCATCTACTACGGCGAACTGGCCGACGGCACCAGCGCGGTGGACGCCGTCTATTTCATCGAGATGAAGCCCTCCGGCGAAGCCAAACGCATCGGCATCGAAATGAGCGATATTTCCGGTCCTTGGACCCGCAAGAGCGCCTGGCCGAAGAAGGCGATCAACTGGAAAGCCTGAGCCGTCGCGGCACAAAAAACCCCGCTGCCGTGACCGGAAGCGGGGCTTTTTGAAAGTGGTGGCAAGACCCGGAATCGAACCGGGGACACGTTGATTTTCAGTCAACTGCTCTACCAACTGAGCTATCTTGCCGTCTGCGTGAAGGGCCAGAGCAAAGGGCGCGCCCGAGGTGCGTCAACGGGAAAGTCGTCCCTGTTTTTTTGACGGCGCAACCGCAGCCCGAAGGAGGAACCGGCGCATTCTTCAGCGACCCGCCCGAGCGCCCGCGCCGATAAAATAAGTTGTTCTCACCGGGCGGCGGCGAGTTAAAGTGGAGACATGTTTCGTTTTGACCCGGTCGATATTCAGTTGGTGGGCGAGGAAGTCGCAGTGCGCTGGAATGACGGCGTCGAAACCTATTTTCTGCCCGAACGCCTGCGCGCCGCGTCTCCCAGCGCCGAGACGCAGGGCGAGCGCGACGTGCTCGGCAACCAATATGGCGGCACCGGCCCGCGCGCCTTTCCCGGCGTAAAAGTGCTCGGCTGGGAGAAGGTGGGAAACTACGCCTTCCGCTTCGAGTTCAGCGACGGTCACCGCACTGGACTTTACAGTTACGACTACCTGAGAAACCTCGCCGCCCAGAGCCAGCCCTGACGTTTTATCCATGAGTTCATTTGTTTTTCCCGCCCGCACCACCTCGGCCGAGATCGAGTTGGGCACCGTGCTGCAACCGAAGTTCGGCCCCGATGGCCTCATTCCGTGCATCACCACCGACGAGACCACCAACGAAGTTTTGATGTTCGCCTTCATGAACGCCGAGTCGCTCGCGCTCACGCTCAAGACCGGCAAGGCGAGCTATTGGAGCCGCTCGCGCAACAAGCTTTGGGTGAAGGGTGAAGAATCCGGCAACGCCCAGCTCGTCCGCGAACTCCGCGTGGACTGCGATCAAGATGTGATCTTGCTCAAGGTGCAGAACGTGGGCGGCGCCGCCTGCCACAACGGCTACAAATCCTGTTTCTACCGAAAGCTCGCCGCCGGCGCCGCCGCCGAAGCGCCCGAATCGTTGAAACTGGAACTGATCGGCCGGCCGGTGTTCGACCCGGCGACTGTCTATAAGAAGAAGTAGCGTGGAGTCGGTGCGACGGGTGGCGTCGCCGGCTTCACGCGCCGGGCGCAATCCCGCGCTCGCTCTTTTTGGCGAACGCGATGACCCGCTGAAATTCCGCCGTGGCCGCATCGGCGTGGGCGGAAAGTTTTTCCAGCGCCTGACTGCGATTGAGCCCGTCGCGATAGAGAATGCGAAAAATCTGCTTCACCCGGTCGAGTTGCTCCGCCGTGTGGCCGTTGCGCTCGAGGCCGACCTTGTTGTAAGCACGGACGACCGCCGGCGTGCCGTCGGCGATGAAGAACGGCGGCAAGTCCTGCACGAGTTTCGCCGTGGCCGAGAGCATCGCGTAGGCCCCGAGCCGGCAGAATTGATGCACCCCGCCGTAGCCGCCGATGATGACGTGGTCCTCCACGATGACGTGGCCCGCAAGCATCGTGCCGTTGCTCATGACGCAGTGATTTCCGACCACGCAATCGTGCGCGATGTGGCTGTAGGCGAGCACGGTGTTGCCCGAACCGATCACCGTGAAATCACCGTCGAACGTCGCGGCATGCACGGTCACATACTCGCGGAAAACGTTGTCATTCCCGATGCGGACACCCGGCGCCCCACCCTTGTATTTCAAGTCCTGGGTCTTGCCGCCGATGCAGGCATACGGGAACACCTCACAGCCGGAGCCAAGCGACGTGCGGCCCTCGACCGAGGCGTGGTGATGCAGGCGGGCGCGGTCGCCGAGCACGACGCCCGAACCGACAAAACTGTAAGCGCCCAAGTCGACGTCGGCCCCGAGTTGGGCGCCGGCCTCGATGATCGCGGTGGGATGAATCGCCATGGCGTTGGGCTCAGCCCTCGACCTCGCTGGTGTCGATGATCGCAAACATCAATTCACCCGACGAAACCACCTGCCCGTCGACGGTGCAGGTGACCTCGGCGGTCGCGAGTTTGTTGCCGCGGATCTTCGTCAGCTTGGCGTTGACGATGAGCTGATCTCCGGGACGCACGGGCTTGCGAAACTTGACCTTGTCGGCGCTCATAAAGAGCGAGGTTTTGCCCTCACTAGAACCGCGACGCAGCATGAGAATCCCGGCCGCCTGCGCCATCGCCTCGAGTTGAAGCACGCCAGGCATCACCGGATTTCCCGGAAAGTGCCCCTGAAAATACGGCTCGTTGATGCTCACATTTTTGATGGCCACCAGAGCATCCGGGCCGACGAATTCGACCACCCGGTCAATCATGAGGAACGGATACCGGTGCGGCAGGGTGTCGAGAATGCGCCGCACATCGAGGGCGGTCTCGTCGGGCATCACCATCGCTGGCCGGGGTTTTTTCTTCGGGCCCTTGAGGCGCTCGGCGAGTTTTTCGGCGAGTGCCTTCGTGAGGTCGGCGTTGATGGCATGACCGGGGCGGGTGGCGATGATGTGGGCCTTTAGCGGCAGCCCGAGCAGCGTTATGTCGCCGATGATATCAAGGATCTTATGCCGGACGAACTCATCCTTAAACCGCAGGCCTTCCTTCGAAATGATCTTGTCGCCCCGAATGACGACCGCGCAATCGAGCGAACCGCCCTTGATCTTCCCGAGTTTGAGCAACTCCTCGATGTCCTCGTAGATCGTGAAGGTCCGAGCGGCGGCAATCTGTGTCATATAGACATCCGGATCGATCGTGAGCGAAAGATGCTGGGTGTGAATGC
>CALSBN010000185.1:0-10611 GCA_943373185.1 Opitutus sp. GAS368
GCCGCGCGGCCGGCCTCCGCCTCTTCATCACCGGCCAACCCGCCCGCACCGAAATCATCCGCGACCACCTCACCAAGGACATCACCGGCGGTGGCGGTGACACCATCGCCCTCGGCGAACGTTTCCGTGACCGCGGCTTCAAAGGCGGTCTCATCGACGACCTCCGCGTCTTCGCCCGCGAACTCACCGCCGCAGAAGTCCTCTCCGTAAGTGGCTCGGGCGTCCCGCCCGTGATTTCGGCTCCAAACTCTCAACTCTCAACTCTCAGCTCTCAACTTCCCGCGCCCCCCGATTTCCCCACCTACCTCTCCGCCCACGACGCACCCTATCGCGCTGCCGTCGCCACGCTCACCGCCGCCCGCGCCGCCCAGACAGCCCTCGCCGACGCCGCCAAAGAGATCATGGTCATGCGCGAGCTCCCCACGCCCAAGACCGCCTACATTCTCAAGCGCGGTGAGTATGACCATCGCGGCGCCGCCGTCTCCGCAGACACCCCGTCCGCGCTTCCCGCCTTCCCCGCCGACCAACCTCGCAACCGCCTTGGTCTCGCCCGCTGGCTCACCGCCCCCGATCACCCGCTGCTTGCCCGCGTGACCGTGAATCGCTTTTGGCAATCCCTCTTCGGCCAAGGCCTCGTCAAAACCTCCGACGATTTCGGCACCCAAGGCGACCGTCCCCAATACCCCGAGCTCCTCGACTGGCTCGCCGGCGAATTCGTCCGCAGCGGCTGGGACGTCAAGGCACTCATCAAAACCATCGTCCTGTCCGAGACCTACCAACAACGCAGTTTCTCCACCCCGGAACAGATGGCCGACGATCCGGAGAACACCTGGCTCGCCCGCGGTCCCCGCCACCGCCTCCCCGCCGAGATGATTCGCGACCAAGCCCTCGCCACCAGCGGCCTCCTAGTGGAAAAAATCGGCGGCCCGCCCGTCTACACCTACGACATCCCCGAGTCCTTCAAGCCCGCCCCCGCCGGCAAAGGCGAAGCCCTCTATCGCCGCAGCCTCTACACCTTTTGGCGCCGCACCGGCCCGGCCCCCGTGCTCGAAGCGTTCGACGTCCCCAAGCGCGTCGTCTGCGTCACGCGTCGCGATACCACCAACACGCCCCTCCAAGCCCTCGTCCTGCTCAACGGCCCGCAATTCGTCGAAGCCTCCCGCGCCCTCGCCGAGCGCCTCCAACGCGAACACACCGGCGATCCCGCCGCCCTCGTCACCTCCGCTTTCCGCACCCTCACATCCCGCCCGCCAGACGCCGCCGAACAAAAAATCCTCCTCCGCCTCTTCGCTGAACAAGTCGGCCACTACCGCGCTCACCCCGAAGCCGCCACCGCATTACTCGCGATCGGCGACACTCCGGCCGACGCTTCCCTCACCACACCCGAACTCGCGGCCGCCACCACCGTCATCAACACCCTCATGAACCACGACGCCTTCGCCGTGAAACGCTGATGCCCGCCATGTCCAACCCTTCTGCGCCCTCCCCCCTCTGCACCGGCCACGCCCCTTGGCTCTCGATGAGCCGACGCGAATGCCTCAACCGCCTCGCCCTCGGCGTCGGCGGCATCGCGCTCGCCGATCTCCTCGCCCGCGACGCCACCGCCGCCCCCACAAGTTCTCCTTCTCTCCCCCTCTCCGCCTCTCCCTCTTCCGCCCCCGGCCTCCCGCACTTCCCGGCCAAGGCCAAACGCATCATCTACCTCTTCCAATCCGGCGGCCCCTCGCAACTCGACCTCTACGATCACAAGCCGCTCCTCAACGCCCGCCACGGCGAGCAACTCCCCGACAGCATTCGCGGCGGCCAGCGTCTCACCGGCATGTCGGGCAACCAAAGCTCCATTCCCATTGCCGGCTCGCCCTTCAAGTTCTCCCGCTACGGCCAGAGCGGCGCCTGGATCAGCGACCTCCTCCCGCACACCGCCAAAATCGCCGACGACCTCTGCGTCATCCGTTCGATGCACACCGAGGCCATCAACCACGGTCCCGGCGTTACGTTCATGCAGACCGGCTCGCAGATCCCCGGCCGCCCGAGCTTCGGCTCATGGCTCGACTACGGCCTCGGCAGCGCCAACGCCAATCTGCCCTCCTTCGTGGTCCTCATCACGAAAGACAAAAAAGGCCAACCCCTCATGTCGCACCTCTGGGGCGCCGGCTTCATCCCCGCCAAGCACCAAGGCGTCCGCTTCCGTTCCGGTGCCGATCCCGTCCTCTACCTCAATAATCCCGCCGGCGTTTCGCCCGAAAACCGCCGCCTCGCCCTCGACCGCCTCCGCGAACTGCACGAGCACCAATTCGCCGGCACGCCCGACGCCGAGATTTCCACGCGCATCGCCAACTACGAGATGGCGTTCAACCTCCAGACGAGCGTCCCCGAGGTGACCGACCTCTCCGGAGAGCCCGCCGCCGTCGTCGATTCTTACGGCCCCGATGCCCGCACGCCCGGCTCCTTCGCCGCCAATTGCCTGCTCGCGCGCCGCCTCGCCGAGCGCGGCGTGAAATTCATCCAGCTCTACCATCAGGACTGGGACCACCACGGCAGTCTCCCCAGCGGCATCAAACGGGAATGCCTCCAGACGGACCAACCCGCCGCCGCCCTCATTGCCGATCTGAAACAACGCGGCATGCTCGACGAAACTCTCGTCGTCTGGGGCGGCGAATTTGGCCGCACCAACTACTCGCAGGGCCTCATGACCGCGAACAATTTTGGCCGCGACCACCACCCGCGCTGCTTCTCGTTGTGGATGGCCGGCGGCGGCGTGAAGCCCGGCATCACCTACGGCGAGACCGACGACTACGGCTACAACGTCACGAAAAACCCCGTGCACGTGCACGACCTGCACGCGACGATCTTGCACCTGTTCGGCGTCGATCACGAGCGATTGACCTACCGCTTCCAAGGCCGCCGCTACCGCCTCACCGATGTCTTCGGCAAAGTCGTAAACGGCGTCCTCGCCTGAGTCGCCCCCTGTAGGGACGCGGCTCACTCACCCGCTCCCTCGATCTGGTCGAGCCAGATTTCCCCATCGGGCTTTCTCCTTCAGAATCCACCTTGATAGGGATGGCGCGCCTCGTCCTCCGGATGCCTTGGCGAAGGAGGAAACCACTACGACGCCCGCCGCTCCAAATGCCGCCACTGATAGGGATGCCAGCGCGCAGGCAGCAGCTCCAGCGCCTCTGCCGACGTCTCGGCGTTGAGCGTGCAGATGAGCCGGTGACGAAGTTGGGCCGCCATCCACCCATAACCCATCAGGCTCAAAAGTTGGAGTAGCCGCGGCGCACGTCGCGAATCCTGGAGGCACCCCTCGGCATCCTCCACTGCGATCAACGCTGGTGCATTTCCGGGATACACGGTGCTCCAGAATTCCAGCGGCGACCGGATGCGCAACAGGTCATCCGCTGAGATCGCAAGCATCGCGTGAGTCTTTGCCATATCCAGACCGAGGCGGCGCAACAGTCGGGTCTTCCCGGTGCCGATGCCGCCCGAGATAAACGTGATGCCGTCCGACTGATTCATGCCGAACGCCGCAATCCGACCACCCACCCATTCGGCTACGCCGGGCCCGTAGTTACGCCCAAGTTCATAGCCAGAGTCGGCCGACGTGACGGATGGGAATTCCCAAGCCACGGCGCACTCATCGCGGCGCTCCCAATAGACATGCCCAAAGCGGGCATGGCCGATCTGATCCGGCGGGCGGAACTGCAACTCCAACATGATCTCAGCAAGAACCTGCTGCGCGGTTCTCGCATCAGCCGCCCACACCTTGAGTTCGCCGGCCCCGTGCTCCAGCCGGCTGCCGGCAAACGAAAAACAACCTCGGTTTTGCCACGTTCCCGTTCCGGCCATGGCCCGCAACCGGAGCGAGTCGCCTCCGGCGCCGGGAGCCGCGTGCGTAAAGCTGCCAAAATTGGCTCGCGGCAAAAAAGCCTGCGCGCGGGCTGGGTCATAGCAAAACAGCGCCCGGCAGCCGTGCCGCCAGCCCGCTCTGGCCGCAAGGGCGGGATAACATCCGCCCCATCTTTCATCGAGTTCGTCCGCCAGAAATCGGACCATTTGATAAGACTCAAGTAGTGAAACCTCGGTTGTATTTACGTGGCTCATGTTTGCCCGCCTTCACGTTTGCCGCCGCCACCGCAGAGCGAGTTCGGCAGATGAAGCAGAGTGCACGGGTGCCAACCCTGAGGTTGCAACTCCGCCGCTCGCGCCGCCGTCGTGTTGACCAAAAGCCCGATCACCAAGGGAACCCGATCAATCGCGCCGATCCCATGCACCCACTCCGCCATGAATTTCAGAGTATCAGCGCGCGTGACCTCGTCCCCCCCGAGCAATTCTGCAACGTCGTCGATCACCACGATGACCCGTCTCATTCCAGCCTGCTCAATAAGTCGATGCCGCTGGAATCCGCTATGGACCAAACGCCCCTTCATCAGAGCGTCTGCGTCGGCGCGATAGACAAACACACCGTGAGTCGACTGCTTAAAATCGGCCAATTCATGCACGAACTGGCGCGACTCCACCGAACCATCAGTTCTCACGAAAACCACGCGCGGATCACCGGGGCGCCGGCCGAGCAGATCGAGCCAGCTCATAGCGGCGACGCCGAGCCGTTGAGTCAGTTTATCCAAGGTCCTGGCCACGGGCGTTTCGCTGGCCATCATCTCAAAATCCACCCGGTAAAGAGGCATCCCGATTTTCCGCCGACACCGGACGGCCTGCGGTCGGCCGTCCCAGAGCGCGCCCGAGAAATTCCGGATCGCATCCACCGCATCGTCCGCATGGAGCGCGTGTGCGCACAGGGTCAAGACTCCGTCTCGCAGCTCGATTTCGACCACCGCCCGATGCTGCCACACACAATGGGCGTAACGCCGGTCATCAACCGTCGGCGGCATTCGCGCAGTCCAATCGGATCGCGCCACGATCGCGGCAACGCCGCTCTCCGGGATTGGCACCGCGAGCCGGCAATGGTGATCCCATTCACTCATAGGCGTTCCCAGTGTGCGGTTAAACCAAGAGGAAGACTCCGCCGTATCGTGAATCAAGTCGCTCTCGGTAACCCGAGTCAGATGCGGGCTGCGTTGTGTCGCACGCATCACTTCACCACTCCTACGACGAGGTCTCGGGTTTCGCTGCGGATGAATCCCCATCGGGCCAAGTCGACGACCATAACTTTGTAGATTGTCATGATACCCATGACCACCTGCGCTTCATCCTGCGTCAGATTCCCGTCGCGGAGCCGGACCGCGTAGTCGGCCAGCGTAGCATCGAGGTCGAACCCCGCCGCCGCGAAGGGCGCAGCGAACAGTTTGTCGGCGTTTCGTTTCTTCGCTTCGTCACTTTCGCGGCCTGCCTGAATTTCCTTCGCCGTCATTTCCCGGCCGGCGGCCTGCATGATCGTGGTCAATGCGTCCGCGTTGGCCGAAGTGGGCGGCATCGGCCCCCGGGAGCAACCCGTGAGCAGGCAGGCCGCCACGAGAGCGGCGGGGATAAACAGGACTGTGAATTTGGTGAGCATAGGATCGCCCCGCCGCACATTTCGGCGGCGTCGGGCTCCCTATCTATACGCAAAACCCCGAAACGAGATTTTTGGCTATGCACTTGAGCGCGGCGCCCTCAGCCGGGTCATGACCCGCCGCCTCTGCTCCGCGAGCGACCAACCAAGCGCCTTCGCGTTGTGCCGAAAGATGAACTCGCCTAGGTAAAGCTCGATGCTCGCCGCCGCGATGCCGTGATGCCGGCGAGCTTTCAACATCGAGGTGAAAGCCGCAGCCGCTGCGGAAGCCGCCGGCAAAGCATCGGCGTCACCAAGCGGCTCGCTCCGCTGACGAAAGCCCATTTTCTTTAGTTCGCGAAAAACCCCGGAAGGCGGAGTCACCAGGTTAGTAGTGAGATCAAGCCTACGAGCGATCCGCCCAAAGTCCGCCGCCACGTCGCGACTCCCCAACCAACCCTGAATGAGCCCCCCACCCGCGGCCCGACGTTCGCACGCAAACCAAAGCGATTTCAGCGCGCGCGAACGCTGCGCGAAACTCACATCGCACACCTCAACCTCGCCGCCCAGCAACGGCCACTCCACGGCGCGTAGCGCTTCGCGAATGATACCCGCCATTCGCCACGCCGTGCGATAGCTTCCGAGGCCAAGCGTGCGTTGGAGAGAGAGCGCGGAGGTTTCGGCCCCTGCGAGAATCAAATCAACGGCCCGCGCCCATGTGTCATTCAAAAGCCGAGTGCGATGAAGATGTGACCGGAGTATGCTCATAGCACGATTCACCAAAACGAACCCGGCGCCTGGAGACAGATCAGAAGTTAAGAACGGAGCGTTTTGGGATACGCTGCGCGACACCGCCAATATCAATAGCTTTTACGCCCTGTTTTCCATACTCCACCACATCAGCGAGCGTTAGGGTCAAAATCAATTCCGGCCGCTTCAAGTGCGTTTGAATACCGTTCTCAACGGTCTTAACAATCTCATGAAGGGCCTTCGACTCGATCTCCCTTATCGCTCTGTGGGCAGTGCCTTTCCTACCCGGCTTGCAGTTGTTCCAATAGTCCGGAGCCGCCAACACGATGCTCACCTCCTCTATAGTCGACCATTTCACTGAAAACTTCTCTTCAAGGCAGGCACTCAACTTAGACCAGCAGCGAATGAGTTGGAGCGTATAGCAAATCGCCTCCGTCAGCGCCATAAGAGGCGTGTCGGGATCACCCTCCGCTCCCGACTTCTTTAGCTCAATAATTTCAACGAATCCAGTTTGGTCGAAAACGACTATATCCGCTTTGAGCTGCCCATCTGAAACGGCTGCGAGAGGGAGTTCATATGTGACAAGTCGAAGCAATTGCGACGGCGGGCGTTTAAACTCATACAAAAATAGAGAGAGGTTAAAATTCAGCCAGTTTTCCGAGAATTCTTCTCCACGCGGGCCGCGATCAGAAAGTGTTTTCTGACGGTCTTCGAATCTGAAGTCATCAGTGCGAGGGATCGGAACCGCTTTTGTCGCAAGCGACGCAGTAGTCCATTTTTCTATGAAAGCACGAGCGCTTTTCTCATCTGCCAGTCTACTTAGTCCCTGCTCAACCCAGTGCTTTTTGAAATTCCAGCCACCCTGTTCGCTGTTGAGTGCACGCGAGCTTTGTAAAAAGGAAAACCAAGTCACCTCGTCTGCGGGAATCCGCACTGAAATACTTCCGTCATTTTTGATCATTTGGGTTCGAACTAAACTCATGGACTGAGAGCGTGAAGCCTACTCCATCCCTTGCAATCTTCGTCCCCGGCCACCACTTCGCCCACGTTTCTGGGCTCGTCGTATGCACCGGCACCAACAGCCGCGGACGCACGTCCTCGACGAAGCGCCGCAAATCATCCGGGTGCGCATGGCCGCTGGCATGGCGCTGGAGAAACTGACCACCGACCGCGTTGATCGCCTCAGTCAGCGCCTGAAGTCGCGGCTCGCGCAGGTAGCCGGGCCAATAGGAAAAGATGCAAGTCGCCCCCTGCGGAAACCCGGACCTGTAAAACCACGGCTGCATCGACTGCCGGAATAGGACGGCGAAGCGTTCGGGTGTTTGCGCAATCTCGTCGGCGGAAATCGCTCCACGGCTCAGTTCGCCCGCCCAGCTCGTGTGACCGAGCCTACGCGCTGCCCCGCTCGCGGAAAAGCGCGGCGGCACCAGCACCCGCAGATCGGGTGTCGTGCCGGGCTGCGGTAATCGCGCCTGCCGACCGATCAGGTGCAGCACGAAAGCCTGATACGGATCGATCACAAATGTCCGCCTCGCCCGGCGCGCTGCGCGGAAGCAGGTGACAAAGCGATCCACGTTGAGCGGCGAATACATCGCGAGCACCACACCCGGCGCCGCCCGCATATCCGCGCATACCTGCGTTTCGAGATCACGCTCGCTCAGATTGGTCTCTGAGGCGCGACCGCCCAAACGCGTGCCCTCGATCACAAGCGCATCGAGCGGCGCGGCTTTGGCGATCTTGGCGAGTTGCCGCGCCATGCCTGGCTTGCGCCCGTGAAACCGCAGATCGCCCGTGTAGAGCAGCCGTTGCCCCTCGGCCTCGACCAAGAACGCCATCGCGTCGAAAACCGAGTGGTCGACGGGATAAGCCGTGACGCGAAACGCCCCGACCGTCACCGGCTCACCCGGCACCAGCAGGCGCCGCCTGGCGCGCGGCACATCGGGTTGCCGCGCAAATAGTCCGCCCGCCATCACCATCTTGCTCGTGCCCGCACTCAGCCACACCGGCACTTGGGCACGACTCGCCGCAACGAGGCCGCTGTGATCGGCGTGTGCGTGACTAAGAAACAACCCGTCAACGGGCGGCCCCTCGCGGTCGAAGAGCCCGGGCACGTCCAGAATCGGCTCGTTGCCGCTAAGATCGGCTTCGAGCGGCAAACCCGCATCGAGCACGATGCGCGACGTGCCCGCCGCCAGTTCGATGCAAGAGCCACCGATCTGCCGCGACCCGCGATGAACCGTTATGCGCATGTCGAAATCACGAAGATGCGTGAGCCGTGGGCAAACCTTTCCAAAATTCTTGTCCCGCAGCCAACCAACGACCATCGACCGAAGATCAATTCGCCCTTGTCCGCCCCAAACACCGCGACGCAAATTCGTTTCATGTCCGCCCCCCTCGTCCGTGCCCGCGAACTCACCGCCGCTTTCCGGGCGCAGCTTTCAAGCGTTATCCTCGGCACCGCCGCGCCCGACGGCACCCCCGATGCTTCCGTCGCCGCCGCCCTACTCGATGCCGACGGTGCCTTTGTCATCTACGTCAGCGGGCTCGCCGCCCACACCCGCCACCTCCGCGCCAACCCGCGCGCGAGCGTCCTCCTCATCGAGTCGGAGACCACGCCCGGAAATCCCCTCGCCCGCCGCCGACTCACCTTCGCGTGCGCCGCCGAGCCCGTCGCCCGCGAGTCCACCACCCACGCCGCACTCGTCCTCGCGTTCCGCCAAAAATTCGGCGCCACGATCGACGTCGTCTCGACGCTCCCCGATTTTCAATTTTTCCGTCTTCTGCCCCAAACCGGCCGCGTCGTCGCCGGCTTCGGCGCCGCCTTCGAAGTCAACCCCCGCGACTGGTCCGACCTCACCCCCGTCACCCGCTCCTCTGGCCGCCCCGCCTAAGCGCGCTGCGCCCCATGCTTCGCCCGATACGCAAACGGGCTCAGCCCCGTCTCCCTCCGAAACGCCACACTCAGGTAGCTCGCGTTATCAAAGCCCGCCTGCTCGGCCACCTCGCTGATCGCGATCTTGCTCTCCGCGAGGAGGTGCTTCGCCCGCGCGATCCGTTGCTGCACGAGTTGCCGGTGCGGCGAATGCCCGAGCAGCGCCTTGAACTTCTGCTCCAAGCGCGTCCGCGCCATCGGCACCGCCCTCAACACATCTCCCACGTCCACACCCTCGCACGCGTGCTGCCGGATAAACTTTAGCGCCGCCGCCACCTTCGCGTCCTCGACGGCCACCACATCCGTCGACTGCCGCTCTACCACCCGCACCGGCTGCACCTGGTGCGTCGGCGCCACCGCTTTCTTCTCCCCGCCCATCAACCGCGCCAGCAACGCGGCTGCCTCGTAGCCCGAGCGTCGCGCGTTTGGCTGCACGCTGCTCAGCGGTGGATTAGCCAACTCGCACACGAGTTCGTCGTTGTCCACGCCCAGCACCGCCACCTGATCCGGCACCTGCAACCCGAGCACCTGACACGCCTCGAGCACTTGCAACGCCCGCCCGTCATAGCACGCAAACACGCCCACCGGCTTCGGCAGTCCCTTCAGCCACCGCGCGATCGCCCGGATCTCGGCATCCGACCCCGGCTTCGTCTTGCCCGCCGGTTCACCAAAATCGACACACCGCCGCCCCTTCTCCGCCAGGCACCGCCTAAACTCTGCGCCCCGTTGCCGAGACCACAAAAACCGCCGGTCGCCGCAATACGCGAAATCCAAAAAACCTTTCGCGGCCAAATGCTCCGCTGCGAGCCGCGCCACCGCCCCGTTGTCGATGCTCACCCGCGAAAACTCCGAACTGAACCGCTCCGCGCTCACGTCCACCACCGGCAACCGCGTCCCCCGCAACGCCGCCGCGATCTGCGGCGAATCCACGCGCGCGATGATCCCGTCGCCCTGCCAATCCTTCAGCCACGTCGGCAACGGCGCCCGCCGCCCTTGCTCGGTAAAGCGGATCGCCCACCGCTCGCCTTCGCGCATCCAGTCGCGCACCCCATACAACAAATCCCGTCCATACCGGTTGGACGTCTCGATCAACAGCGCGACCTTCCGAACCCCGTCTCCGCTTTTCTTATCCGCGCCCATCCGTGTTATCCGCGGCCAAGATTTCGGCAATCATACGCACATCGAACCGTCGACTGCCCATATCTCTTCCGGAAATTAGCGTCCATTAGCGTAGATTAGCGGTTCATTCCCCTGTTTTTCATTCCACAGATCCAGTCCGCGCCCGCGTTAAAAATCAAAATTTATATATGGATTCTTACTCACCTCCCGCCTCGCCGCCATCGCACCGTTCTTCCACGTTTCTTTCCTTCCTATCCTATCTCTCATGAAAAAACCCACCGCCCACTTCCCCAACATCAAGCCTATCGCCTACGAAGGCCCC
>CALSBN010000186.1:0-10591 GCA_943373185.1 Opitutus sp. GAS368
TCAACGCCGCCGGCGGCGTGCTCGGCAAAAAAATAGAACTCATCTCCGAAGACAACCAGAGCAAGCCCGGTGAATCCGCCACCGCCGCCAAGAAACTCCTCTCCCGCGAGAAGGTCGTCGCCCTCCTCGGCGAGGTCACCTCCGGCCGCACCCTCGAGGTCGCCCCGCTCGCCCAGGGCGCCAAGATTCCCCTCATCGCCACCGGCGCCACCAACCCGGCCGTCACCCAGCGCGGCGATTACGTTTTCCGCGTCTGCTTCATCGACGACTTCCAAGGAACGGTCATGGCCAAGTTCGCCCTGAACGACCTCAAGGCGAAGAAAGTCGCCACCCTCGTCAGCGTCTCCAGCGCCTACAGCGTCGGCCTCGCCAAGTTCTTCAAAGAGACCTTCGTCGCCGGCGGGGGCACCGTCGTCGCCGAGCAAAAATTCGGCGAAGGCGACAAAGACTTCCGCGCCCAGCTCACCGCCATCAAGGCCGCCAACGTCGATGCCATCTTCATCCCCGGTTACTACACCGAGGCCGCCCTCATCGCCCTTCAGGCCCGCAGTCTCGGTCTCACCGTTCCCCTTTTCGGCGGCGACGGCTGGGAATCCGAAAAACTCCTCGAACTCGGCGGCACCGCCCTAAACGGCAGCTACTATTCCACCCACTTCACCCCCGAAAACAAAGATCCCGCCGTCGCCGTTTTCGTGAAAAAATTCAAGGCCCGCTGGAACGGCGAGACCCCCGACGCCTTCGGTGCTCTTGGTTACGACGCGCTCTACGTCCTGGTCGACGCCATCAAGCGCGCCGGCACCACGGCCGGCCCCGCGCTCCGGAATGCGCTCGCCGCCACCAAGAATTTTCCCGGCGCCAGCGGCATCACCACCCTCGACAAAGACCGCAACGCCTCCAAGCCGGCGACCATCATCACCGTGAAAGACGGCAAGCTCGAGTTCTTCAAGACCGTCGCCCCTTGATGCAGCGGCACGGGCGTGCCGCCCGTGTTGCTTCGCCTTCTTTCCATGCGCCGCCTCCTCTCCCGGTCTTTCCTTCTCTCCGTCTCTCTTTCTCTCCCGCTCTCCGTCTCCGCCGCCGCCGCGCCCGAGCCCATCAAGATCGGCGCTTACGCCTCGCTCACCGGCAAGGAAGCCACGTGGGGCCAGTCCTACGAGAAGGGCTCACGCCTCGCCGTCGACGAGATCAACGCCGCCGGCGGCATCCTCGGTCGCCCCATCCAGCTCATCGTCGAGGACAACCAGTCCAAAGCCGGCGAGTCCGCCACCGTCGCCCGCAAGCTCATCTCCCGCGACAAAGTCGTCGCCATCCTCGGAGAAGTTTCCTCCGGCCGCTCCCTCGAAGCCGCCCCAGTCGCCCAAGCCGCCCGCATCCCGATGATTTCCAGCGGCAGCAACCCCAAGGTCACCGAGGTCGGCTCCTACATTTTCCGCGTCAACTACATCGATCCGTTCCAAGGCACCGTGATGGCAAAATTCGCCAAAGAAAAACTCGGCGCCAAACGCGTCGCCCTGCTCACCGATGCGACCAACGCCTACTCCGTCGGACTCGCCAAATACTTCCGCGAAAAAATCGTCGCCGACGGTGGCACCATGGTGCTGGAGCAGAAATACAGCGCCGGCGAACGCGATTTCAAAGCCCAACTCACCGCCATCCGGAGCGCCGCCCCCGAGGCACTTTTCGTCCCCGGCTACTATACCGAAGTCGGCCTGATCGTCGCCCAAGCCCGAGAGCTCGGCTTCAAAGCCCCGATCCTCGGCGGTGACGGTTGGGCCGCTCCGCAACTCGCCGAACTCGGCGGCGCCGCCCTCGCCGACACCTATTTCTGCGACAACTTTTCCGTCGAAAATGACTCCGTCGAGGCGCAAGGGTTCATCACCCGCTACCGCACGCGCCACAAAGAGGACCCGGACTCGATTTCTCCGCTCGCCTGTGACGCCGTCGGGATGTTGCGCGACGCGATCACCCGTGCCGGCTCGACCGAGCCCGAAAAAATCCGCGCCGCTCTCGCCACCATCAAGGACCTGCCCGGCGCAAGCGGCTCGATCACCGTAGACGCCCAACGCAACCCCGCGAAGCCCGCCTACATCGTCACCTACCGCGAAGGCTCCTACCGCTTCCTCGAGACCGTCCGACCGTGATGAAGGCCGGAGTAAGTTGAGAGTTGAGCGATGAGAGTTGAAAGTCTTCAAACACCCGGATGTTTAATTTTGAGAAGCTCGAGGTCTGGCAAAAGTCCGTCACCTATGCAGGCCAAGTTTATCGTGCGACCAAGGCGTTTCCTAAAGAGGAGCAATTTGGACTCCTGAACCAGATTCGTCGTGCCGCAAACTCCATCCCGTCGAACATCGCGGAAGGGTCAGCTCGTCCACCGGCCGACTTCGGCCGTTTTTTGAGCTACGCGACCGGCTCCTTGTTCGAAGTGGTTACCCAATCCACCTTCGCCCGGAACGAAGGCTTTCTTTCGTCTGACGTCTACGAAAAGCTCTACTTGGATGCTGAAGAAATAAGCCGAATGCTCAGCGGCCTCCGCCGCTCTCTCGGCGACTAACCCGGCGCCTTTCCGATCTCTCAACTCTCAACCCTCAACTCTCAACTCCCCTGTCCGAATTCCTCCAACAACTCCTCAACGGCCTCTCCCTCGGTGCCATTTACGCGCTCATCGCGCTCGGCTACACGATGGTCTACGGCGTGCTCCGTTTCATCAATTTCGCCCACTCCGAGGTCTTTATGGTCGGGGCCTTTATTGGCTACTACCTCGGTAAACTGGTCCCGGAAGGCACGCTTTGGGGCGGCCTGCTCGTCCTCACCGGCGCGATGATCGGTTGCGCGATCCTCGGCATTTTGGTCGAGCGGATCGTCTACCGACCGCTGCGCGGCGGCCCCACGATCAACGTTCTCATCACCGCCATCGGCGTTTCCCTGCTCCTCCAATACACCGGCCAGCTCGTCTTCGGCGCCGCTCCCCGCACCTTTCCGCCGATCTTCCCGGCCGCCAACTTCCACCTCGGCCCGCTCACCATTTCGAGCAACCAGCTCTTCGTCATCGGCGTCGCCGTCGCGCTGATGATCGGCCTCCAGCTCATCGTCTTCAAAACCAAGATCGGCACCGCCATGCGCGCCGTCTCGCTCAATCCCAAAGCCGCCCAACTCGTCGGCGTGAACAACAACGTCGTCATTTCGTTCACCTTTGGGCTCGGCTCCGCCCTCGCCGCCGCCGGCGGCATTCTTTACGCCCTCAACTACCCGTCGATCGACCCGCTCATGGGCGTCATGCCCGGGCTCAAGGCCTTCGTCGCCGCCGTCCTCGGCGGCATCGGCAACATCCCCGGCGCCGCCCTCGGCGGGCTCATCCTCGGCACGGTGGAGACCTTCATCGGCGGCAGCCAATTCTCCACCTACAAAGACGCCATCGCCTTCGCCATTCTCATCATGATCCTGCTCTTCAAGCCCGCCGGCCTCCTCGGAAAATTCACGACGGAGAAAGTCTAGGGCCAATCCGATCAGACTCTCAGACCTCAACTCTCAGCTCTCAACACTCCCGGATGCCCCGTCCTCACCTCTACCTGCTCGTCACGCTGGCCATTGCCTTCGGCCTCTCGCGCATCTCCGACCGCATCGATCCCTACCACCTCGACGTGCTGATCGGCGTCGGCATCAACGTCATCCTCGCCGTCTCGCTCAACCTCGTAAACGGCTACACCGGCCAGTTCTCCCTGGGTCACGCCGGCTTCATGTCGGTCGGCGCCTACCTCACCGCCGCCGTCACGGTTTTCCTTGGCCCGCGCCTCCTCGGCGAAGACGGCGGCACCGCGTTTTACCAAGGAGCCATTTTCCTCGGCGCACTGATCGCCGGGGGCTGCGGCGCCGCGCTCGCCGGCCTCGCCGTCGGCATCCCGTCGCTCCGCCTCAAAGGCGACTACCTCGCCCTGGTCACTCTCGGTTTCGGCGAAATCATCCGCGTCATCTTCCAAAATTTCGAGCCCCTCGGCGGCGCCCTCGGCCTCAACGGCATTCCCGCCTACACCACGATCTTCTGGGTCCTCGCCTTCGTTGGCCTCGCGGTCTTCGTCGTCACGAGCCTCATCAACTCCACCTATGGCCGCGGCTTCCTCGCCACCCACGACGACGAGATCGCCTCCGAAGCCGTCGGTCTCAACACCACGCGCTACAAGATCGTCGCCTTCGTCATCGGCGCGTTTTTCGCCGGCACCGCCGGCGGTCTCTACGGCCATTTCAAAATGACCATCACGCCCACCGGCTTCGATTTCACGAAGAGCATCGAGATCGTCGTCATGGTCATCCTCGGCGGCATGGGCAACACCCTCGGCGTGATCCTCGCGGCGATCTTGCTTACCCTGCTTCCTGAAGTTCTCCGCCCCGTCGCCGAGTATCGCATGATCATCTATTCGTTGATGCTGATCATCCTCATGCTCGCCCGCCCCCAGGGCCTTTTTAACTTCAAGCTCGGCAGAGCGAAATCCTGATGCCCGCCCCGCTCCTCCAACTCTCCCAGGCCACCATCCGCTTCGGCGGACTCACCGCCGTCAATGCCGTCGACTTCACCGTCAACGCCGGCGAACTCTGCGGCCTCATCGGCCCCAACGGCGCCGGCAAGACCACCGTCTTCAACCTCATCACCGGCGTCTATCAGCCCACCGACGGCGCGATCACCTTCGCCGGCACGCCCGTCGCCGGCCTGCGCGTCAACGACATCGTCGGCCTCGGCATCGCCCGCACGTTTCAAAACATCCGCCTCTTCGGCAGCCTCAGCGTCTTCGACAACGTCCGCGTCGCCTGCAACCGCCACCGCGCCACCGGCCCGTTTCAGACCATGGTCCGCGGCGCCGCCTTCCGTGCCGACGAAGCCGCGATCGCCCGACGCGCCGAAGAACTCCTCGATATCTTTAATCTCCGCCGTTTCCGCGACGCCCCCGCGAAGAGCCTACCCTACGGCGAACAACGCCGCCTCGAAATCGTCCGCTGTCTAGCGACGAAACCCAAACTCCTCCTGCTCGACGAACCCGCCGCCGGCATGAATCCGACGGAGAAAGTGGAACTCGTCCGCCTCATCCAGCAGGTGCAGAAACAATTCGACCTCTCAATTCTCCTCGTGGAGCACTCGATGAAAGTCGTCATGGGCGTCTGCCAACGCATCGCCGTCCTCGATTACGGCGTGAAGATCGCCGAAGGCACACCCGCCGAAATCCAGCGCGACAAAAAAGTCATCGAGGCCTACCTCGGCGAAGACCACCAGACCGCGCTCTCGCACCACTGACGCTGAAGTTATTTTCGATTTTGGATTCTCGATTTCGATTGGTCCCGTCGGCCGATGATCGAAATCAAGTTCGAAAATCGAGATTCAAAATTCGAAAATCCAAATGCTTTCCGTCACCGACCTCCAAGTTTCCTACGGCGCCATCGCCGCGCTCCGCGGCATCTCCTTCGCCATTCCCGAGGGCGCGATCGTCACGCTGATCGGTGGCAACGGGGCCGGAAAATCCACCACGCTTCGCACCATCTCCGGCCTCCTCCGCGCCAAGTCGGGCAAGATTGCCTTTCTCGGCGAGGACATCACCGCGCTCCCCGCGCACCATATCGTCGCCCGCGGCCTTTGCCACGTGCCCGAGGGTCGCATGGTGTTTTCCAATCTCACCGTCGACGAAAACCTCTCGATGGGCGCCTACTTGCTCTCGGACAAGGCCCTCATCGCCAAAAACCGCGACTACGTCTTCAGCATTTTTCCGCGCATGAAGGAGCGCCTGAAACAGACCGCCGGCACGCTCTCCGGCGGCGAACAACAGATGCTCGCCATCGGCCGCGCGCTGATGGGCAACCCGAAATTCCTCATGCTCGACGAGCCCTCGCTCGGCATCGCGCCCCGTCTCATCAGCACCATTTTCGAAAAGATCGTGGAGATTAACAAAAACCACGGGATCACGATTCTCCTCGTCGAGCAGAACGCCAACCTCGCCCTGGAGATCAGCCAGCAAGCCTACGTGTTGGAAACCGGTTCCATCGTGATGTCCGGCGAGAGCAAAAAACTCCGCGCCGACCCGCAGCTCAAAGCCACCTACCTCGGCGGGTGACCCCCGATGTAGGGCGGGGTCGCCGAACCCCGCCGCCTCCGCCCCCGGCCGCTCCAGACCGCAGTGAGGCGCGACCGAGCCGGTCAATCGGTCTGCCAGTTTTCCACTTTCAACCCGGGCACCCGCGCAAACTCCGCCACGTTCCGGGTAACCAGCGTCGCTCCGAGCGCCAGTGCGTGCGCCGCGATGATCGTATCCCGATCACCGATTTTTTCACCGCGCCCCTCCAAGTGCAGCCGCACCCGCGCGTAGTGGCCCGGGAAACTCGCACCCAGAGGAACCGGCGTCAGCACCGTGCTCAGGTCCCGCACTCGGCGAACGTAAAGCGTCTGGCCCAGCGCGACGCGCGCCTTCTCCGCCCCAAACTCCAATTCCGCCAACACCATTACCGAGAGCCGCAACTCGCCCGCCAACTGCGCGGCCTTCAATCGAGCGCTCAGTGCCGGCGACTTGCTCGCCAAGTGCGCGGAGAACGCGTTCGGATCCGGCAGATAGATCATTCCCAATCCCGTCGCAGGTTCGCGTTCTTATTGGCGGGAATCACCGGGAAATCGGGGCAGCTACCCTCAAGCTTGGCGAAAAGCCGCGCCTGCCGGGCCGTCTCGCCGTCGTCGCGCACCAGCAGGCCCTGCGGCGTTTTCTCCAAGGTGACGACGGCTGATTTGAGCCGAAACGCCCGGGGCAGTCGGATCGCCTGCGAGTTGCCGGACTTGAAGACTTTGGCCTAGGTTACCATGACGTGATAACAGTGTATACGCGGTTCTGACCGTCAAGATTCCACCGCCGTAGCCCCGCACGCTTGATTCGCGAACACCTAGCCGCGCAACTTTGCTTTACGTTCAAGCGCTCCTCCGCCCCCGGCCGCCCCGCTCCGTCGTAGGGCGGGGTCGCCGAAACCCGCCGCCACGGGCCGCTTTTCCCAGCGGCCCGCCCAAATTGCCGGCCGTTTCGCGAAGCGCAGCGACGACGCAAGCCAGCTGGATCGCCACAGCGCGCATTCCCCGCCGCCCCACGCCACCGCGCCCGGCGACCCACCCAGCAGCTCCGATCGCCTACCCTTGAAGGTCGAATTCCTTCAGATCGACTGAATACCCCGGTCACGCTGCAAACAGTCGTTGCGCTCGTGGATTGCCGATCGCAAAAACGGCTCAAGCTATGTCACCCAGCTCAAGCTCCTTCGGCCATCACTCGCCACGCCGGCGACGCACCACGCTCTTTCGTTGGGAGACCCGACCACGTCACAAAGTCCATCATCTCCCCACCTCGACGACGACGGCGCAGCGCCACCTGGGATAGGTTCTCCGATCCATGAATCCACCCGACATCACTTACAAGCTGCCGCCCGATCGCGAGCCGCTCGCGCTCAACGAGGCCGGCATCGAAGACCTGTTCATCCAAAAACTCCGCGACCTCAAATACACCGACCGCCCCGACATCCACGACCGCGCTTCGTTGGAGAAAAACTTCCGCGAAAAGTTCGAGGCCCTCAACCGCGTCCGCCTCACCGATTCCGAGTTCGCCCGCCTGCTCGAAGAGATCGTCACACCCGATGTCTTCACCGCCTCGAAGACGCTGCGCCAGATCAACGCCTTCACCCGCGACGACGGCACGCCGCTGAACTACACCCTCGTTAACATCAAGGACTGGTGCAAAAACACCTTCGAGGTCGTCCACCAGCTCCGCATCAACACCGACTACAGCCACCACCGCTACGACATCCTTCTCCTCATCAATGGCGTGCCTTGCGTGCAGATCGAGCTGAAGACCCTCACCGTTCACCCGCGCCGGGCCATGGAGCAGATCGTCGATTACAAGAACGATCCCGGCAACGGCTACACCAAGACCCTCCTCTGCTTCCTCCAGCTCTTCATCGTCAGCAATCGCCACAGCACCTACTACTTCGCCAACAACAACGCCCGCCACTTCTCCTTTAATCAGGACGAGCGTTTCCTGCCCATCTACCAGTTCGCCGACGAGGCCAACAAGAAGATCGCCCACCTCGACGACTTCGCCGCCACCTTCTTGGTAAAGTGCACGCTCGGCCACACCATCAGCCGCTACATGGTGCTCATCCAGAGCGAGCAAAAGCTGCTCATGATGCGCCCGTATCAAGTCTATGCGGTGAAGCACCTCGTCACCTGCATCCAGCAGGATAGCGGCAACGGTTTCATCTGGCACACCACCGGCAGCGGCAAGACCCTCACCTCCTTCAAG
This sequence comes from Opitutus sp. GAS368, assembly GCA_943373185.1. GTDB lineage: Bacteria > Verrucomicrobiota > Verrucomicrobiia > Opitutales > Opitutaceae > Tous-C4FEB. The sequence goes on from CALSBN010000186.1 coordinate 8,304, forward strand.
GCCGCCACCCTCCTCAAGGACAACCCCGACCTCGCCAAATGTCTCTTCGTCGTGGACCGCAAGGACCTCGACCGCCAGACCCGCGAGGAGTTCAACCGCTTCCAGGAAGGCTGCGTCGAGGAAAACACCAACACCGCCGCCCTCGTGCGCCGCCTGCTTTCCGAGGACTACGCCGACAAGGTCATCGTCACCACCATCCAGAAGCTCGGCCTCGCCCTCGACGAAACCAGCAAGCGCAACCAGCAGCGCAAAAAGCACGACCAGCCCACCTACAAGGAGATGCTCGCCCCGCTGCGCGACCAGCGCATCGCCTTCATCTTCGACGAGTGCCACCGCTCGCAGTTCGGCGAGAACCACCGGGCCATCAAAGAATTTTTCCCCCGCGCCCAGCTCTTCGGCTTCACCGGCACGCCCATTTTTGACGAGAACGCCGCCCAGCAGAAGATCGAGGACACCCAGGCCTCCATGAAGACCACGGAAGACCTCTTCCAGAAACGTCTCCACGCCTACACCATCACCCACGCCATCGAGGATGGGAACGTCCTCCGCTTCCACGTCGATTTTTTCAAAGTAGCGGGAGCTTCCAGCTCGCGTCAGCCAATCCGGGAGCAGGATGCTCCCGCTCCTTTACCCAAGCCCGGCGAGGCCCTCGCCAAACGCGCCGTCATCGAGGCCATCCTCCAAAAACACGACACCGCCACCGGCGGACGCCGCTTCAACGCCCTCCTCGCCACCTCCTCGATCAACGACGCCATCGAATATCACGCGTTGTTCGCCACCCTGCAGGCCGAGAAACAGCAGGCCGATCCCGACTATAAACCGCTCAACATCGCCTGCGTCTTCTCTCCGCCCGCCGAGGGCGATCCCGATGTGCGGCAGATCCAGGAAGACCTGCCGCAGGAACAGGCCGATAACGAGGTCGAGCCCGACCAAAAAAAGGACGCCCTCAAGGCCATCCTCGCCGACTACAACACCCGCTACGGCACCAATCACCGCATCTCCGAGTTCGATCTCTACTATCAGGACGTCCAGAAGCGCATCAAAGACCAGCAGTGGCCCAACTCCGACTACCCCGCCGCGCAGAAAATCGACGTCACCATCGTCGTGGACATGCTGCTCACCGGCTTCGATTCCAAATACCTGAACACGCTCTACGTGGACAAGAACCTCAAGCACCACGGCTTGATCCAGGCCTTCTCCCGCACCAACCGCGTGCTCAACGCCACCAAGCCCTACGGCAACATCCTCGATTTCCGCCAGCAGCAGGACGCCGTCGATGCCGCCATCGCCCTCTTCTCCGGCGAGAAGACCGGCCAGCAGGCCCGCGAAATCTGGCTCGTGGACAAGGCCCCCGTCGTCATCGAGAAACTCGCCGCCGCCGTGCAGAAGCTCGACGCCTTCATGCAGTCGCAAGGCCTCGACTGCGCGCCCTCCTCCGTCGCCAACCTGAAGGGCGATGCCGCCAAGACGGTTTTTATTGAGCGTTTCAAGGAAGTCCAACGGCTCAAAACCCAGCTCGATCAATACACCGACCTCACCGAGGAAAACAAAGCCGCCATCGAGCAGGTGCTGCCGGACGACAGCTTGCGCGGTTTTAAAGGCCAGTATCTGGAAACCGCCAAGAAACTCAAAGAGCAGCAGGATAAACCTGGGAGCGCCGGCGTCCCCGCCGGCTCCGATTCCGACATCGCCCAGATCGACTTCGAGTTCGTGCTCTTCGCCTCCGCCGTCATCGACTACGACTACATCATGGGCCTCATCTCCCGCTTCTCCCAGCAGGGGCCGGGCAAACAAAAGATGAGCCGCGAGCAGCTCATCGGCCTCATTTCGTCCGACGCCAAGTTCATGAACGAGCGCGACGACATCGCCGCCTACATCGGCACGCTCAAGGCCGGCGAAGGCCTCGGCGAAAACGCCATCCGCGACGGCTACACCCGCTTCAAGGCCGAGAAAGACGCCGCCGAACTCGCCGCCATCGCGCAAAGACACCAGCTCGCCCCCGCCGCCCTGCAAACCTTCGTGGACGGCATCCTCGCCCGCATGATTTTCGATGGTGAACACCTCAGCGACCTCCTGGCTCCGCTCGACCTCGGTTGGAAAGCGCGCAGCCAGGCCGAACTCGCCCTCATGGCCGACCTGCTCCCCCTCCTCACCAAACGCGCCGGTAGCCGCGACATCTCCGGTCTAAGCGCCTACGAATCATGAACGCCGCAATTCCAGCCCATGCCGTTTCCGATCATTTTGTTGACGCCAACAAAATGGCCCAAACCGGCGCCGGACCATTTTCC
>CALSBN010000187.1:0-10586 GCA_943373185.1 Opitutus sp. GAS368
GGTGGTCGGCGAGGCCGGCTTGGGCGGGATCGAGTTTGATGCGCGGCGAGGCGGAGAGGGTGATGTGCGCGATGGACTCGCCGGAACGTTGGGTGACGGGGTCGAAGGCCCGGATCTCTTCAAGTTCGTCGCCGAAGAAATCGAGACGGTAGGGCTGCGTCGCGGTGACGGGGTAGACGTCGATGATGCCGCCGCGAATCGCATAGTGCCCCGGAGATTCGCAGACGACTTCGGAATCGTAGTCGAGGGCGCTGAGCTGTTCGAGCAGGCCGGTGAACGAAAGGGTGGCGCCGCGGGTGAGGGTGAGTTCGCGGGCGGCAAAGGCCTCGAGGGCGGGGACGTTTTGGAGAAGCGCGGCGGGGGTCGAAAGAACGAGGAGTTGAGAGCTGACAGCCGAAGGTTGATGGCCGGAGAGCGGGCGGAGGGCGCGAAGTTTCGAAAGGACGGTGAGGCGGTCGCTCGAGGCGGCGAAGGCCTCGCGCATATCGCGGGTGTCGGGTTGGGACTCGGGGAAGACGAGAACCGTGAGCTGCGTCGACGTGCCGGCGGCGGCGTGGAAGAACGCGATGTCTTCCGCGAGTTGCTCCGTGAGTTTGGGCTCGTCGGCGATGACGAGCCAAACGGAGGACGGATGGGCGCGGACCAACTCGGCCAGCACGGCGCCCCGGGCCGCGGGGCAGATGCCGGTGAGGCGTTGGGGAAGAAAAGCGGGAGCAAGGGCGGACATGGCGGGCGCGGGCCGGGCCGCGGCGGAAGCGCGGATGGCTTGGCGGGAAAACTAGGCGGGGGGCTGCGCCTTGAGGGTTTCGAGCGCGATACGGGCGGCGGCTTCTTCGGCGAGTTTTTTCGAGTTGCCGGTGCCTTGGCCCAGGGGCTTGTCCTTGAAATAGACCTCGACGAAGTAGCGGCGCTCGTGGTCGTGGCCCTCGGTGCGGACGACTTCGTAGCGGACGGCGTTGTTGCCGTGTTTGGGTTGAACCAACTCCTGCAAGCGCCCCTTGGGGTTGTGCAGATCGCCGACTGAGCCGAGGCGGGCGTCGAGATCGCCGATGATCGCCAGCATCACCCGACGGGTGGTGGGCCAATCGCTGTCGAGATAGACCGCGCCGAACAAGGCTTCGCACGCGTCCGCGAGGCTGGATGCGCGGGTCTGGCCACCGGTGTTTTGCTCGCTGATGCCAAGGCGCAGGCAGACGTCGAGACCGAGGTCGCGCCCAAGCTGGGCGAGAAACGAACCTTTCGCGAGGGCGGCGCGGCGGCGGCTGAGGTCGCCTTCGCGCTCGTGGGGGTAGTGGGCGAAGAGCGTTTCGGTGAGCACCAACTGGAGGACGGCATCGCCGAGGAATTCAAGGCGCTGATTGCTTTCGGTGACGTGCGGATTGCCCTGGAGAAACGACTGGTGCGTGACGGCCCGGAGCAGCAGTTCGGGATCGCGAAACGTGTAGCCGAGGCGCTGCTGCAGTTGATTCAGGGGCGAGGGCATCAGGAACTGGCGCTGGCGTAGCGGCGGAGGCCGCGGTGAAAGATGATCAACGCCGCCACAAACCAGGCGACGGTGGCGGCGAGCAGGGCGAGCACCCAGTTGGGCTGGAAGCCGCGGAGCAGGACTTCGGCGGGCGCGTTGCTCACGACGACGACGGGCAACAGCCAGACGAAGACGACGCTGGCGACACCCTTGAACGCGGCGCGTGGCAGCCGGGAAAACTCCGAGAGAGTAAAGTAACTGCCCTCGATTCCTTGCGCGCTCGTCAGCCAGAAGGCGAGGGAGATGGTGATGACGAGCATGCTGTAGTGGATGATGAGTCCGCAGAGAATCATCGCCGCATACAGCAGCAGATCGAGCGCGCTGGGCTGAAGCCCGAGTTGTTGGGCGGAGTAGGCGATGACGCCCATCGCGACGAAGGAGTTGAGCAGGCCGTCGAGGTCGAGTTTGCGCGTCGAGGCCATGAACAGGATGTTGCCGGGCTGCGCCAAAAAGAAATCGAACGCGCCGCTCTTAATATTGCGGCCCATCTCGAAAAGACTGCTCCAGAAAAATCCCATGAGAAACCGTTGGACGAGCAGCGACGTGCCGACGAGGAGCAGCATCTCGTATTTGCTCCAGCCGGCGATGGAATCGGTGTGCTCGTAGATCACGGCGATGAGCAAGAGATTCACGGCCATCCAAAAAAGTTCTACGGTGGCCCAAAGGAAAAAATCGAAGCGAAACATCAGCGTCCGCGTGATCGAGTAGCGGGCGCTTGCGAGCCAGATTTGGAGATACTTGGGCATCGGGGATTCTCGATTTTCGATTGGCGGAAGAGGCGCGGATGTGATGGCGATGGTGGTTTGGGAATCGAAAATCCAAAATCGAAAATCATCTCAGCCGCCGACGGCGGTGTGCCGGCGGAGTCCTCGGCGCCAAAGAACGGTGTTGAGACCGAGCAGGGCGACGGCCCAAAAGAGCTGAACACCGAAGCCCTGATACGTTGCGGCGAGATCGATGCGGCCCGTGAGGATCGCGGTGGGGAAATAAGTCTGGTAATAGAACGGGAGAAGCGTCGCGATTTCGAGCATCCAGACGGGCAGCAGGTCGAGCGGAAACATCTGCCCGCCCAATAGCGACTCGATGGCCATGGACAAGATTACGAAGCCCTGGATCTCAAGAAACCAAAACGTCAACATCCCGAAACAGTAGGCGATGCTGAATTGGATAAAGGCCGAAAGCAGCATCGCGGGAATCACGAGGCCGTAGCGCCAAGGGTCGGTCGGTAACGTGAGGTAAGAGTGCAGAAAAGGCAGGGCGACGCAGAGCGGGATCAGAATGAGCGCGCCGGTGACGAGGCGGGCGGCGACGAAAATGCTGAAGCGGTAGGAGAAATAGTTGATCGGTTTTAAGATGAACTGGTTGATGAGGCCGCTGCGGATTTCCTCGCTGATCTGGTAGTCCTCATTGAAGGCCCCGACGAAGAATTGCATGACCAGCATCACCAAAAAATAGGTGAGCGTTTGTTCGAAGCTGAAGCCGCCGATGTTGGGCGTGCCGGCGTAGGCGGCGCCCCAAAGGATAAACACGACCGCGAGGTGAAAGAGCGAAAAGAAGCCCCGCACGGCGAAGTTGAGCCGGTAGACGAGGTTGCTCTGAAGACCGATCAGGAAGGATTGGTAATACTTGGCGGAAGCGGAAAACACAGGGAAGGGAGGCGTGGAATGGGTAGGGGGTCGCGAATCGGTGCAAGCCGCGGAGCAAAATTCCGTGGTCGCCGGGGCGCGCTACTTCTGGGCCAAGCCGAACCGCGCGATCACCTCGTCGGCGAGATTTTTATAGGCGGCGGCGCCGGGGCTCGAGCGGTCGTAGGCAAAGATGGTTTTGCCGAAGCTGGGGGCTTCGCTCAGCCGAACGGTGCGGGGGATGACGCTCTTGAAAATTTTATCGGGCAGATGTTTTTTGACCTCGTCCACGACCTGGCGGGAGAGGTTGGTGCGCATATCGAACATCGTCATGACGACGCCGCCGAGCTGGAGATCGTCGTTGATGTGGGCGGCTTTGAGTCGGTCGACGTTGCGCAGAATCTGGCCGAGGCCTTCGAGGGCGAGGTATTCGCACTGGAGGGTGATCAGGAGGTAGTCGGCCGCCGCGAGACTGTTCATCGAGAGCATTCCGAGGGCGGGCGGGCAATCGATGATGATGGCGCGGTAGCCTTGGCTGGCGCGGATGGGCGCGAGGACGGCTTTGAGGCGGAGCAGGTAGTTTTCCGTCGAGGCGAGTTCGATCTCGGCGGCCGCGAGATCCTCCTCGCTGGGAATGAGGGCGAGATGATCGATGGACGTGGGCGTGATCATTTCGAAAGCATTGCCCTCGCCGCGGAGCGGGCCGTAGAGGCTGCGGCCCTCTTTTTTTTCGACGCCGATGGCACTCGTCGCGTTGGCCTGGGGATCGAGATCGATCAAGAGCGTGTGGACTTTTTGCTCGGCAAGGGCGGCGGCGAGGTTGACGGCGGTCGTGGTCTTGCCGACGCCGCCTTTTTGATTGGCGATGGTGAAAACGGTGGTGGGCATGCTGAGGAGGGGAGTTTGCGGTGACGGGGAAGCGGGCGGCAAGCGTGGGAATGGTCGATTTCATTTCCGGCCTTGCGGGACGGGAAATATCCCTACACGTTCCGCGTTCTTGAAAGTTTGGCGCGGTTGCCAAGTGGTAAGGCCGAGCTCTGCAAAAGCTCTATGCGCCGGTTCGATTCCGGCCCGCGCCTCCAAACTTTCCCCGACGGAACCTCAGGCTTTTGAGTTCGGGGCGAACGGTTCGGCAGTGTCGCCCTGGGAGTATTCCAAGAGCACCGAGAATCGGAAGGTGGTGCCATCGCCGAGACGGCTTTCGACGGAAATCGTGCCGCCCATCAGTTCGCAGAGGCGTTTGGAAATGACCAACCCGAGGCCGGTCCCGCCTCGGCGGCGGTGCGTCGAGGTGTCGATCTGACTGAAGGGCTTGAACAGGTCGGCGATCTTGTCCGCCGGCAGGCCGATCCCGGTGTCGGCCACGGTGAAGAAGACCCTGAGTTCGCGGCGCTTGCTGCCGGGGGTGATCGGTTCGCCGCGGGCGCAATTGACGCCGACCGTGATGCGGCCGCGGTCGGTGAATTTGAGGGCGTTGCCGACGAGAATGTTGAGAATTTGGCGAATCCGCGTGGCGTCGCCGGTGACGATGGCGGGCACTCCGGGCTCGATCTTGGATTCGAGGAGGATGGCCGACTCGCGCGCTTTTGCGGCAAAGAAGGCGCAGGTTTCCGTCACGCACTGGTGTAGGGCGAAGGGATTTTTCTCAATCTCGACGTTGCCGGCTTCGATGCGGGAGAGGTCAAGAATGTCGGCGATGAGGCGCTCGAGCGCGCGGCCGCCGGTCTGGATCATGGCGACGAATTCGCGTTGTTCGGGGTTGAGGGGAGACTCGCCGAGCAGCTTGGCGAAGCCGATGACGCCGTTGATGGGCGTGCGCAGCTCGTGGCTGACGATGGCGAGGAACTCGCTCTTGGCGCGGTCGGCGGCCTCGGCGGCTTCCTTAGCGCGGATGAGGGCGGCCTCGGCCTCCTTGCGTTCCGTGATGTCGTGGCCGACGGCCTGATATTCAACGATCCCGTTCGCATCGCCCACGGGGCGTTGAATCCAGAGCAGCCAGCGGCGGCGGTTGTCGGGCAGAATCAGTTCGCGTTCAAACGTGAACGGCCCGTCGCCGATGGCGGCGCCCGGGGAGTAAAAGGGAAACAGTTCGCCGCTCAGCTCCTGGCGTTTCTTGCCGAACGCCCGCGCGTAGGTGCCATTGACGAAGGTGATGCGACCGTCGGGGCGATAGCGGCAGATAAAGTCGACCTGATCCTCGACCATGTTGCGGTAGTTGGCTTCGACCTGTTGGAGGGAGCGGGCCATGCGCTCGATGTTCTTGGCGAGACCGAGGATCTCATCGGGATCGGATTCCTCGCGGGTAGTCGGGGTGCGTTCTTCGGCGGTGGTGCCGGCGGTGCGAAGGGTTTTAAGGCGATCCATCACCGAGCGGTCCCAGACGTATCCGGTCAAAACGAGCAACACGCAGCCGGTGATGGCGAAGCCGATGACGTAAAAGAGTGAGCCGAGTTTTTCGCGCAGATCCTCCTCGGCGACGATCGCGATCAACGCGACGGCGAGGCTCAAAGCCAGCGACAGGATGAGGACTGTCTTGCGTTGCTGGGGAGAGATCATGGAACGGGGTCAGATTCGCGCCGACCTTCGAACAAGTCTAACCTAAAGGCAGGCGGTTGCGAGCTAGGCGGCGGGGAACTCGCGGACCGCAGACGCTCGATCTACTTGGGTAACTCGCGGAATTCTTCGCTGCGGCGGAGGTCGGCGCGGATGCGGTTTTCGTCCCAGGCTTTGTCGCGGACGAGACGGCGGTAGTTTTCCAAGCCGGCGGGGTCGGGGTCGCGTTTCAGGATGTCTCGGTAGGCGCGGGTGATGGCGGCGGTGACGGAGAGGGCGTCGCCTTCCTTGCTGCGGCGGAGTTCGGCGCGGAGTTCGGCTTCGGTTTGGTCGCGGCTGAGGGTGCGCGTGTAGGTGGCGAGGCCGGACGCGTCGGGATCTCGGCCAAGGACTTCGCGGTAGACGCGGCGCACGATTGCGGAGAAGTCGCGCGAGCGAAATTCGTCGCTGCGGCGGAGAGCGTCGCGGAGTTGGGGCTCGGACCAGCCGGCGTCGAGCAGGCGGCCGCGATAAAAGCGAAGGCCGTCGGGGTCGGGGTCGCGGTTAAGCACGTCGCGGTAGGCGGCGCGGAGAGCGCGGTCAGCGTCGCGCGTCGTCCATTGGCAGAAAACGGGGCCGGTGGGAGCGGCCTCGATTTGGACCGAAGAAATGGCGCGGTCCCACGTGACGGCGTTGGTCTGACCGAGCGAGAAAGCGGTGAGGTCGGGGGTGGTGCGGTTGAGCCAGGTGGCGGCGCCGCGAAACTGGGAGTGTTCGAAGACGGCGACACGGATCGGACCCTCGAGGCGGACGGACCGGAAGCGGTCGTTGAAAGGACGGCCGCGAGGGTCGCGGAGGAATTCGAGGTTATCGACGCTGGCGCCGGCTTCAACGACCAGGACCTCGCCGCGGTAGTCGAGCTCGGTGAAGAAGCTGGCGCGGCCGGCCGGCGCGGGTTGGGCGGGGAGGGAGGAAACGAGCGCGGATGCGAGGGCGAGCGCCGCGAGGAGGTGGAGGGCGGCGCGGGGCATGGCTGGGGCGTGGCGTGGGGCGTGGCTGCGGCGTGGCGTGGGAGGGCGGGTCGGAGACCCTGCCCTACTTCATTTGGCGCGAGCCCAAGCTTTTTGCAGTTCGCCGCGGAGGACGGCGGCGTCGGGCCAGGCGGGAGGCAGGCCGGTGATGTTATAGCCGCCGCCGCCGGGAGAATACGGTCCCATCTCGGGGCAGGCAAAGAGGGTCCGGTTCTTGTTCGTCGGAGCTTTTTTCCAGAGCGCCATTAAGGCTTCGACGAAGACCAAGTAGCTTTTTACCTCGGGCGTGAGCGCGCCGCGATGCGTGACGGGGACTTGGCAGTGGTGGCCGTTGAAAGGGCGGAAGTGGGCTTGCTCGCTGTGTTGGACGAGTTCGGGGTGATCGAGGAGGCGCTCGATGTAGTTGCCGGGATGCAGGTGCTTCACGCTGGCAATGTGGGAGAAATCGAAATTCATCCGGATGAGGCGGCCGGTGGCGCGGTGGTAGCGCTCGGCGATCTCGTAGGTCTTTTCGGGCGTCTCGGTGCAGCAATCGCGGTGAACCTCGAGCGCGGGAAAGATACCGCCGATTTTCTCGGCGGCACGGTCGAGGGCGAGCCAGTGTTTCGTGGCGAGGGCCGGGGGCGTGTCGTGATTGTCGAGTTGGACGTTGATGTGGACCGCACCGGCTTCCTTCTGCTCGCGAAGGCGGTCGGCAAACTCGGTGGGGTCGTCGGTGGAGATGAAGCCGAGGATATGGCGGAGCCCGTGTTTCTCCGCGAGGCGACGGTGTTCGGGGGTGACGCGGGTGGTGATGCCGTCGAAGCCGGCGGCGGCGATGGCCTTGATCTTCTTTTCGAGCGACCACTCCTTTTCCGGTGAAGGATGACCGACGAGGGACCAGAGGTTGGCGATGTGGGCGATGGAGGGCATGGGATTTTCGATTTTTGAATCTCGATTTTCGATTTCGGAATTTTGGAGGAGGCGCGGGGGCGGCGGTGATTTTCTGGAAATCGAAAATCCCGAATCGAAATTCGAAATTCCGCTCAGGCGTGGCGGCCTTTAAACGTGAGCTCGGCGACTCCGCTCTTGTCGAGGGTGCCGAGGCCGAGGGCGTTCATGCGGTCAAATTGGAGTTTGGTGGCGGCGGCGAGTGGCATCGGCAGACCGGTTTCGGCGCCGAGGACCCAGGCGATGGTGGAGTCTTTGGCGGCGTGCGCGCCGGAGAAGTAGCAGGAATGGTCGCGGTTTTGCATGTCCTCGCCGTCGGTCTTCAGGACTTGGGAGTTGGCGCCGGTTTGGGAAAACACTTCGCGGAGCATGGTGAGATCGAGTCCGAGGGCAGCGCCAAGGCCAAGGCCTTCGGCGAGACCGGCGGTATTGATGTTCATGACCATGTTGACGAGGGCCTTGACCTGCGCGGCTTGGCCGGTGCCGCCGATGTAGCGGAGGGCGGTGCTGAGTTTTTCGAGGATGGGAAGCACGCGATCAAAGACGGCTTTTTCGCCGGCGCACATGAGGTAAAGCGTGCCGTTGCGCGCTTGGGGAATCGACGAGGCCATGCAGCCCTCGAGGCTGGAAGCGCCGACGGCGTGGGCGCGGCGCTCGACCTCGACGTGGATCTTGGGCGTGAGGGTGGCGCAGTTGATGAAGGTCTTGCCTTTCGCGCCGACGAGAAGGGAGTCGCCGGTCTCGCCGAAGACGGCGAGTTGGGAGGCATCGTCGGTGACGACGGTGATGATCACATCGGCGGCGGCGGTGACCGCCGCGAGGGAAGGGGCGTGGAGCGCGCCAAGCTCGGCGGCGAGGGTGGCGGCAGAGGGGGCGTGGGCGTCGTAGACGGCGGTCACGCTGAAGTTACAATCCTTGAGGCGGCGGGCCATGTTGGCCCCCATGCGACCGACTCCGACGAAGGCGATTTTTTGCGACATGATTTTGAAGAGAGACGAGAATTAGGGTGCGGAAAGAAAAAGCGGGAGAGAAACAGAGCAGGGTGACGGGCGCGTTGCGCCGGCGGTGAAGAGCTGGATTGCCGCGTCGCGGATCTCCTCGCAACGACGGGACAGTTAGCGGGCGAAAAACGGGTTGTGTTGGCGCTCTTGCGTGAGCGTGGTGAGGGGGCCGTGGCCGCAGGCGAAGACGGTGTCGCGGTAAAGCGTCATGAGTTTGGTGCGGTTGTTCTCAAACTGGTCTTTAAAGTGGGTGGGGCTGCCGCCCATCGAACTCGCGAAGATGGAATCGCCGACGATGGCGAGCGGCCAGCTGAGGCCGCTGACGATGAAGGAAGTCATGCCGGGTGAGTGGCCAAAGGTGTAAAGGGTCTTGACGGCCAGTTCGCCGAAGTGGAAGTGGGCGTTCTCCTTGAAGGTTTGCGCGCCGGGCGCATCGGAGGGCTCCAATTCGCTGGCCCAGACGGTCGCCTTGGTCGCGGCGATGAGTTTGGGCAAGTCGGCGATGTGGTCGTCGTGGGTGTGGGTGAGAAAGATGGCGGAGACGCGGAGTTTTTCGGCTTCGATCAGGCTGATCATGTCGTCGCAGTTCGCACCGGTATCGAACACGGCGGCTTCCCGGGTGCCGCTGTCCCAGATCAGGTAACTGTTAACCGTCATGTCCTCGAAGGCGGTGTTGAACATCGCGAAGCCGCGTTTGAAGAGCGGGGCCTCGGGATACCAGGATTTGTGGGCGAGGGCGACCAAGGCATCGACGCTGAGGCGCAGATGGCGGGCGACGCGGCGGATGACCAGTTCGTTGACTTGGCCGCCCTTGACGGCGGCGAGCTCGGGCAGGCTGATTTCGGCCCGCTGGGCGAGATCGGCGTCGGAAATCTTCAAGCCGCGCTGGGCCTTGTTGATGACGTCGTTGAAATTATCTTCGAGCGGAATGCGGGGCATAGGTCCAAAACGGTGCGGCGGGTGTCGGGGCGTGCAAGCTGAATGGCGGTGAAAGAATGCGGGGCGTCGAGCCGGTCTCGAACGGTCGGGTGCGGCCGAAACAGGCCCGCTATGATCGCCAGCGGTCGGTCGGCGAAGCGGGGGGGCGAGAACAATTTTGATTCATGACATAATGAAAAAGGCTCATGGCATTGCGCCTGCTGATGAGCACGACGTCGCCTATGAAATCCCTCCTAAACATGTTCCGATTCCGGCTGGGACTGGTAGCTATGCTACTCGTCACCGGCACCGTGTGGGCCCAAACGCCCGCTGCTACCCCAGCGGCCCCGCCGCCGCCCACCGCCGAAGAGCGCCTCGCGGCGCTTGAGGCCTACGTCAACAACGTGGACCCGGTCAAAGGCCCGTTGGTCGGTGTCGCCGGTCCCGGCCACAACGCCTGGATGATGACCAGTGCCGCGCTCGTGCTCTTCATGACGCTGCCCGGTCTCGCGCTTTTCTACGGCGGCCTCGTTCGCCGGAAAAACGTCCTCTCGGTGCTCGCCCAATGTCTCGGAATCACCGGCCTGGTCACCATCATGTGGTGGGCCTTTGGCTACAGCTTGGTCTTCGGCAAGAGCTTCAACAGCCCGTTCCTCGGCGGCACCGAATACTTTTTCCTTAAGGGCGTTACCAGCGCGCCCAACACGGACTACGCCTACTGGATTTCTCAAAACGTGTTTTCGATGTATCAGATGATGTTCGCGATCATCACCCCGGCGCTGATCGTCGGCGCGGTCGCCGAGCGCATGAAGTTCTCCGCGATTCTGCTCTTCGTCGCGATCTGGATGCTCGTCGTCTATTTCCCGTTGGCCCACATGGTTTGGGGCGTCACCGGCTTCATGAACGGCGTCTGGAACGGCGACGCGGTGATCAAGGCGATCGACTTCGCCGGTGGCACCGTGGTCCACATGTCCTCGGGCTGGTCCGCGCTCGTCCTCTGTATCATTCTCGGGCCGCGCCTCGG
>CALSBN010000188.1:0-10536 GCA_943373185.1 Opitutus sp. GAS368
CGCCACGCACTCAGCGCTTGATCCGTGACCACCCTCACGCCAACTCAACCAGGGGAGCGGGGGAGGAGCTTCGCCCCTCCCCCTGTGCCCCCTCCCTTAACTTAACTTATCTTCCTCGATCCGCTGTCCAACGGACGGGGTCCACCTCACTCTCAACTGATCGCGCACGCGCTCACCGAGCATCTGTCCCGACGGGCCGAACATATTCGGAGTGCGGCCGGCGTGGACCGTAGAACGCACGTTCAGCCCAAGCTCGGCCGAGAATCTCTTCTCTAATTCACGTGCATACTCGGGCGGGAAGCCCTCCAGCGGCATGAGCCAGACATCCACCGGCTTGTCGGGAATCGCCGACTGCGCCGCCTCCCAAGGAGCAGACGACGCGACTGGCTTAGGTTTGTTCGCGGTGCTCGCGCAGCCCGACAAAGCCGCAATAGCGAGCAGAAGAGGAAGAATTCTTGGTATAGTCATTTTCTGTGTTTGGCGCGTGGGTTCATTCAATCGTTGCTTAGCTCACGGCCTTGGCGGTGAGTGAAACTGAAAAAGTGCCGTCGTTGTTTGTTAAATTAAGAGTCGCGTGGCGTAATTCGTGATCTCGGACTGCGGCTATAGTGCTTGTTGGGTCGATATACTTAACCACGAACCGATACACGACGGCCGGCGCCGATTGGTGCAGGCGTCGCAGTCGACTTTTGCAACGTGAACTTCGAATCTTCGCTCCATTACGTTTAACAAAACATCGCCGTGTGTCACCAATCGCGTCGAACACCTTCCGGAACGGTCGCACGAACGTAACCTGCGCGCCGACCCAAAACGGTTCGGCCGTGTTTTGTTAGTGATCCAGCACACACGATAAAGCCGAACCTCGCTTCGGCGGTGCGCTTCGGCCACCGGTTCGACGTTTTTCCAGAAACGCTGACCAAGCGGCGCATCCCACTTGCTCGCAAACGGGGCATCGTGCCGCGGGTAGGGACGTCTCTCCGAGGCGTCCGGCCTGATCGCGGACGACTCGGACCGCCGTCCCTGCCTCAGACCTTCGGCGAGCTGCAAGAACGTGAAAGGCGCCCCTGCTCGGATCGTTTCCGTCGCCGGATGACGGTGTAGGCGACGAGCATGACAGCGCCGGTGGCGATCAACAGCGCGCTCGAGGGTTCCGGCACCGGGACGAAATTGACGCTCAGCATCGGCCGCTCGGAAATGGTGGCCCCGTTGGACGAGGTGAAATCCCAGCCATCCGTGGAGGTCGTCAACAGCGCCCATCCAAAGTTGGAAGCTCCCAGCGACCACGTTTGCACATCGGCGGTCACGTCGATGCTCAGCAGGCCGAGCGCGCCCGGGGCCAGGGTCTGGGTCGGTGAGGTGAGCGCATCCGACCCCAAGGTGACGCCGTCGCCGCCAAACGTGTTCCACGTCGAGGTCTCGCCCCAGCCTACCGACGCACGATGAATCGTGAACGATCCGATGCTCACGTTGGTGGTGAACAGTTTTAACGTGGCCGAGGTGATCGTGGCCCCCGCGGGAATCTGATTGGCGCCCGCACCAAACACGTTGTCAAAGCGCAGCAGGCCATGAGACGGGGCCACAAACGTTGGCGGAGTGGCCGGGGGATTTTGGTCGATCTGCACCTCCGGCGAGGTTCCGGCGGTGGCGTTGGGACTGTTGGCCTGAAGATACGTGTCGACCGTGCCCGAGTATCCGTCGACCCCGAGCTGGAAGATCACGGTCTGCGCCGAGGCCGGAGCGCCCAGCCCAAGACCGGCGAAGGCAAGAACCCAGCGGATGACATGCCCCGGAAAACGGATTTTCACTTTGATCATAAATTCGGCAGAGCGAACGCGGTGTCAATTACGCGCCAGCGAGGCGCGCGAGGAGGGCGAGGCGATCGTCCTCCGTTTTCCAGTAGGTCTCGAGGACTTTGGTGAAGCCGGGGATCGCTAGGTTAAGAATGAAAGGCCCCATGAAATTCTTAAAGGAGGGGCTGACCTCTTGGGTCAGAAACTCGTCCTGACGCCGAGCGACGCGGCCGAGCTCGCGCCGGGCGGCCAAGTCCCGGAGTTCACGGTTGAGATCACCCATAAGATTGGCGTTGGTGCGGCGGTTGTAGACAAAAGGACCGACCAGATTGAGGGCGTGGCGGAGGACCGGACGGCGGTTTTCAAGATCGACAAGATTGCCCAGCGGGTAGTCGGCGATCGCTCCGATGCTCCCGAGATAATCGATCATTATAAGCCGGCGCGCGCCCAGTTCACCGCCGCCCCCGGCCAAGGCCGCTGCGAGACGAGCCCGCGCGGCCGGGGAAACTGTGGAGTTGTCCAACACCCAGCGGGCCGTGGTGATGGATCCGCGCTCGATTGCGATCCCGATCATAAGGCGCACGAGGGTGCGCGCCGCGGGCTGCATTTTCCGGCTGACTTGCAGGACGGGCAAAAGGGTGTCGATGGCGGCGTCGCCCTGACCGTCGAGCGCTTTCAGCGAGGCGATCGCACAGGCGCGCTGGCTGAGGGTGCGGAAGACCGGGTAGCCTAGGATCTCCGAACTCGGGCTAGGCACGGTGAGATCGCCGATCGCCTCAAAGGTGTTGAGTTCGGCCCACCAAGAGCGTTGCGGCGCGAGGGCCGCCCAATCGGCTTCGAGGGTCGTGCGGTTGGCGAGGATGAAGGTGCGCCACGCCGAAGTTGTGACCTCGTCGGCTTTGGGGAACGCGAACGAAGCGTAGACTCTCCCATCCGCAAAGGCGCGAGCGGCGGGCTGGTTTTTTCCGTAGCGCATAATGACGTCGAAGCTCTTTTTGGCATCGGGCACGACGGGGGTGATTTCCGCGAACGAGAGCGAGTGGCGCTGCGGTTCTTCGTCGGCCGCGAGGTAGACCAAGATCGGGGCGACGACGAGCCAGCCGCCGCCGACCCACCACCACGAGCGGAGACGGAAGCGCCACATCGCGGCGAGGAGCGCCGAGGGGACCAGCACGATGAACGCGACCGTGAGCCAGCCGGCGAGCTTGGGGCTGTCGGAGCTGGGGAACCACGCGATGAGTTGCGTGACAGCGGTGTGCAGCACCGGAAAGGTCGAGAGGAGAAACAGCGTCGCAATCAACGTGACGGCGAGCGCGAGGGAGAGGAGCGCGGCGAAACGCACAGGGCGGATCCCGCGGGGTTCGCGATAGAAGGGAGCGGAAGTAACGGACATGGGCGGAAGAGCGGTGGTTTCGCTGACTCTAGCGGAAAGCGCCGACGGGCGCATCGGAGCGCGCACCGCATTTTTCAATAGGGGCGGGCCCGAGGCGACGAAACGGCGGGCCGAGCTTTATTGAGGCTGGCGGCTTTCTGCTCGTTTGCCGGCGCTCATCGCTGAGGCGATGCAGAGCGGACGCGTGTGCAGCCGTGGGCATGGACGGTTACGGGCCCGCCGCGGCTTGATCGGCTTCCTTCAGCAATGCCGCGTCGCCCAGCACCAGCGCCGTATTGCGCAACCGATGCAGCGCGGCCTCGATCGCGACCCGGTCACCGCGCGATTTGGCCTCCGCCAGCGCGGCTCGGATGAGCGCGAGTTCCGCGATCGCCAGCTCGCGCACGCGGGCCGACTCCGGGGCCGTCCGGAGCGCTTCGAAGAGAGTCGCCTCCACCGCGCCGGCCGAGGCCTTGCGCGCCAGCGCCGCGCGCAATTGCTCCCGCGAAATAGGCTTCGCCAGAAAAACTTCCATGCCCGCCGCCAACGCCGCGTCGCGCGTGGCGGGCAACACCTCCGCCGAACAGCCGATGATGCGCGGCGGCGACGGTCGCGCCCCGATCTCGCGGGCCAGCGCGATCCCGTCGATGTCCGGCAAGTGCACGTCCAACACCACCACGTCAAACTGCCCGCCGGCGAGCGCCGCGCGCGCCGCCGCGCCGTCCGCCGCCCACTCGGCGGAGTGCCCCAGTTCCCGCAGAAAATCCAGCATCAGCGCCCCCACGGCGGCGTGGTCCTCGACCACGAGCATGCGCATCGCGCTGGCGTCGGCGCGCGGAGCCACCGCCGCTACGGCCGTGTCGGTGGCCGCGCTGGCCGGCACGGTCTCGACCACGGGCAGCGGCAACTCGACGACAAAATCCGCGCCGCGCCGGTCCTTGCGGTTGGCCGCCGCGACCGTGCCGTCCATGCGCTCCACGAGCCGCTTCACCAAAGCGAGGCCGACCCCGGTGCCCTCGCGCGTAAACGTCGAGCCGGAGTCGAGCCGCGTGAACAGCGTGAACAGTTGCGCGATCTTGTCCGGCGGCAGGCCGATGCCCGTATCGCGCACCACGAAACGCACGCGCGCCACGGCGCCGTCGAACGGTCCGGCGAGCTCGACCCGAAATTCGACGCCGCCCTCGCCGGTGTATTTCACGGCGTTGCCCAGCAGATTGCCCAGCACCTGCAAGAGGCGCGCTTCGTCGCCGAGGACGGTTTCCGGCAAGGCCGGCTCGACGTGGACCGACCACGCCAACCGCTTCGCCGTCGCCGCGGAGTGCGCGAATTCCGCGGCCCCCGCCACCACCCGGCGCAAGGGAAACGGTTCCGGATGCAACACGAGCCGCCCGGCTTCCAGCGTGCCGAGGTCGAGCAGATCGTTGACCATGCGCAGCATCGCGCGGCCCTGCGTGGTGATCGCCCCGGCCTCCATCGGGCGCGCCGGGGCGAGTTGCTCGGCGCGGCCGAGGATCACCTGCAACGGGGTGCGCAGCTCGTGCCCCAGGAACGCCAGAAATTCCGTCTTCGCGCGGTCCGCGGCGCGGGCCTGTTCGAGTTCGGTGCGCTGGGCGGCTTCGCGGCCTTGGCGGACGACCAGCACAAAAATGCCGGCGCACCCGACCGCCAACAGCGCGAGACCGGCCGTGGCGGCCCGCCGCGCCGACTCCAGCCGGCCCGCCCGCAGCGCCGCGGGATATTCCAACGCCAGCCAAGCCACTGGAGATTCGAACCGGGTGGCCAGCAACGGGGCATGTGCGATGACGGCACCGGTCGGCGAGTCGCGGGCGGGCACCGTCACGAAGGGTTCGCTCCGCGTCACACCCGCGCGTTCGGCGGTGGTGGAAAGCCGGTCCGGCGCGAAGTCGCCCGTGGCCGCAAGCCGCTCGACGCGCCCGTCGCGCAGCCGCCATAACCCCGCCGCGCGCAGCGCGGAATCACGCGCGCGCAGGTCGTCCGCAGCGCGGGCCAGCGTGCGGCCGGTTTCGCGGCCGACCGGGTCGGCGGTGCCGAGCGTGGCGAGGCGCGGCCCCCGCAGGCCCGAGCCGGAGCGCACGGCGGCGGCGGCCAGCTCGGTTTGAAAAAGGTCGTCGGCCCGATCCTCCGCGAGGGCCGCGCCGAAGGGCACGGCCGGCACGGCGAGCCCAAACCCGGCGAGGAAAATCAGCGCGGCGCGTGAGCGCGTTGCGGGTTCGGCCCAGGCGCCCACCCCGAGACCTGCTGCTGCCAGCCAGGCCAACGAGAGGCTGAGGCCGGCGCCCCATTCCGTCCCTGCCGGCACCAGACACGCCAGCGCGAATCCCGCGCCGGCCGCCCGGAAAGATCCGCGGGCCGCACGCCACCACCACCCCAGCGCAATCACGGCGAACATCGCCGGCGTCGCCTGGATCAGGGCCTCGCCCGGTAAAAACCACTCCGGCCGCGTGCTGGCGGATGATCCCAAGCCCAGCGCCACCGCGAGCGCCAGCAGCTCGAGCGGGACCAGGTGCCACCAGCCGGAGATGCGCCGCGCTGCCGTGGCGTTGTGCCACTGTCGGGCAGCTTCCCACCAGGCTTGCGCCGCAAACAGCCCGATGCCCAGCCGCAGATCGTTCGTGAACGTCATGGCCGCGAGCGCTTGCAGCAACGCCGCCACAACCAGCCAACCGCCTGTCCGCTGGTTCAGTCCGCCCGGCGATCCCGCGAGCACAGCGCCGAACATCGCGGCGGCCACCCAGCCGGCGGCGGTGAACAAAGCGGTGAGTTCGGCCGGGGCCATGGTGCGAAAGAATCAGGGCCGAACAACGATTGCACGGAGGATTCCAAGCCGTTTGCGGATGCTGCCCATGCTGCGTGGCTAGAGCTGCGCCAGTCGCGCGCGCACCGCCGCCAACCGGTCTTCGGTCGCCCAATAGCCGTCCACGACCGGTTGAAAGGCCGGCAGAATATTGAGGATCGCGAACCGACCGACCGGATTCTTTATCTGGAGGGGCCCGGTTCCCAACAGAGCTTGCCTCGCCGGCGACATCGTCTGCCGGCGCGCCGCGAGATCCTGCAACTCGGCCAAGACGTCTCCCACCTCGTTGACGGTGCGGTTGCGATTGATGAGCAGCAGATCCAGCAACCAGACCAGAGGGCGAACCGCGGCGTTTACGGACGGGTCGGAACTGCCTTTTAGGGTAATGCTGCCCGAGGCCCAGGGGATATATTTAATAGCCACCAAGCGGCGCGCTCCGGCCTCTTCGCTCACGGGGCCGAGGGCGACTTCCAGCCGTGCCCGCATCGCCGGTGAAACTGGCGTGTGGTGGAGCGTGTTCACCACGGCCCTGAGCGCTATGCGGCGCGCGGTGAAACCGATCTGCGCGCGCTCAATGGTCCGCGCGTTGACCTGCATCTTCCAGCTGACGTCGAGCATCGGCAGCAGCGTGGCGATGGCCTCATCCCCGCGCCCGTCGAGCGCCAGCAGCGTGGCCCGCAGGAGCGCGGTCCGGGCCAAGACGAGATGTGGGGCATAGGCGGGGACCGGCGGTTTTTCGGTGGCGGGCGCGAGATCGCCGATGCGGTCGAACGCGCTCAACTCGTCATACCATTGCCGCACCGGAGCCAGTTGGTCCCACGTGGTCTCGATGCGCTCTTTGTGCTTCAGCGCGTAGGGAACGAGCCGGCCGGCTTCGTCCGGGACCCCAAAGGAGCCGACCTTGAAGGCCCGGGTAGCGGGGGAATCCTTGGCATAGCGCATCAGCACGGCGTAGCTCTGTTCGGCGCCGGGAAACGCCGGGGACATTTCTTCGACACTCATCGGCCGTCGGATCGCCGGGTCGTCCACCGCCAAGTAGGCCAGCACCGGGATCACCGCCAGCCAGCCGCCCGCCAACCACCACCACGAACGCAGGCGCAACCGGTAGGCCAACCAGAGGAGCAGCCCCGGCAGACCGAGGCCGACCAACAACATGATCTTCGCGACGAGCCGCACGTGTTC
Organism: Opitutus sp. GAS368; assembly: GCA_943373185.1. Lineage (GTDB taxonomy): Bacteria > Verrucomicrobiota > Verrucomicrobiia > Opitutales > Opitutaceae > Tous-C4FEB. Next base: position 7,160 of record CALSBN010000188.1, read on the forward strand.
GACGTCTTCAAAGAAGGGATTTAGCAGCGCCGCGGTGACCAGAACGGCGAGCAGGGAAATGACCGCGCAGAGCGCGAAGAGGACGACGGTGCGCAAAATGCGCAGGAGAAGCGGCGGTGTGTCGATGGGAGTCATGGCCGGAGTGGGAGCGGTGGACAGGGTCGGCATGGCTTGAATCGTTTCAGAGGCCGGCCACCCGCTGGCGCAGCGCGGCGTGCAGGTCCTCGGTTTCCCAGTAGACGGACACGAACTTGGCGTTCGGGCCTTCGAGAATGGATGCGGCCTGGGAGGTGCCGATAAAGTTCTTGAATCCGGGACGACCGGGGCCGCGTAGGTAGGCGGCCACGTAGGCGTCCGCTTGCTCGGCGCGCCGGCGGGCCGCCAATTCCTGAACCTCCGCGGTAAGCTCGCCCATCTGATTGAGAGTGCGGTTGCGGTTGTAGAAGAAATGCGCGAGCGGGTTCATCAACGTCCGCCAGCCCGTGGACGACTCGAAGAAACCGCCTCGCTCGAAGAAACCGCCCCATTCCAGTTTGGGCATGATTCGCACCGTTGCGGCGTATTCGGTCGCGATCAGGCGACGGATGCCGGCCTCACCGCCCCCGTCGGCCGCCAAGGCCGTCGCGAGCCGCGCCTGCATCGCCGGGGAAATCGATCCATGGTCCAACGCGAAGGCGATCGCCCTTAGGGCATTCCAACGGGCCACGACGCCGATCATCGCCCGGACTTGGCTGCGGGCATGGGTCTGAAGCTTGCGCCCGACCTCCAAAATCGGCAGCACGGTGGCGACGGCTGCATCGCGATTTTCCGCCAGCGTGAGCAGACCGGACTGGGCGCGCCCGAGCCGGGCGAGAGACACATGCACACGCACGAGCGGTATCTCTTCGGCGAAACCGGTGGTGTCGGGGTCGCCGATCCGCTCAAAGGCGTTGAGTTCATCATACCACGCCCGGATGGTCGCGAGTTGGGCCCAGCCGGCCTCGATGCGGTCGCGGTTAACCTGCAAGAACGCCGCGTAGTCCGCGTCCGTCGCGGCCCGGGCCGGCCACGCTAGGTCGCGGCCGGGATCTTGGAACTCGTCGGCGGCCGGCCGGCCTTTGGTATAAAGCGCGAGACGTTGGGAACTCACCTCCGCTCCGGGAAACGACGGGGCCACGTCCTCGAGCTCAATCGGCCGGCGCACGACCGGATCGTCAACCGCCAGATAGGCGAGCACCGGCGCGACCGCCAGCCAGCCGCCGCCCACCCACCACCATGAACGCGACCGGAGCGCCCACCCAAAACCCAGCCACGCCGCGAACACCACCAACACAAACGCAAGGCCCGGCCAGATGGAGAAGCCTTTCGCCGAATCGGACATGTCAAAAAGGCTGAGTGCCGCCGGGGCGGTGGCGGGCACCAGCGCCACCAGCGCGAGTCCGGTGAGAAGGGTGAGCATCAGCGCGAGACCTACCCAGAGCACGCCATGCAAAATGGAGAGCAGCAAAGGGACGACGGGGTTTCGGGGTGAGGAGACTGGGTCCATGGTCGTAAAGTAGCAGGAAACGGGACGCGCTGTCCTCGGGCGGCCGGCCGCATTTTCCGGTAGGGGCCGCCCCGATGCCTCCGGCCGCGGCCGCCGACAGAGGTCGACGAGGCGCGCCCGGCTCAGCCTTGGGCGTTTTCGCGCAGCCACGCGGCAGCACGGGCGGTCAACGCGGCGTAGCTATGCACCCCGAGCTTGTTTTTGATGTTTTCCCGGTGCGCCTCGACGGTCTTCACGCTCACCCCGAGCTCGGCCGCGATCTCGCGGGTCGGTCGCGCCAGCCCGGTGAGGCGGAACACGTGCAATTCACGGTCCGAGAGTTGATCGGCCAGCCCGGCCGGCCGTCGTCCGCCGGTCTGCGTGACGGCGAGCAACCCTTGGGTGACCGTGGCGCTGAAACGCAATTCCCCGGCCGCCACGGCCCGCACCGCGGCGTAGAACGCGGCCACCGGCGCGTCCTTCATCACATAACCGCGCGCGCCCGCGCGCAGGCAGCGCACCGCATAGGTGTCCTCGGGTTGCAGCGTAAACACCAACACCCGCGACGCCGGCACCTGCGCCGCAAACTCCTTGAGCAACACGAGCCCGTCGCCGGCGCCCAGCATGAGGTCCAGCACCACGACGGCGGGTTGCAACGCACGCGCGAGTTGCAGGGCCTCCGCGCCGGTCGCCGCGCGGCCCACGACCTCGCAGCCGCCGTCGCGTTCGAGCAACGCCGCGACGCCCTCGCGCACCGCCGGGTGGTCTTCCACCAGCAGCACCCGAATCCGCGCCTGGGGTTCGCCCGAATCTCCGCTCTCCACGCTCATGCCGCGCGATAACGCCCACCCTGCCAGCCCGAGGCAAGCCCGGGCTCGCCGGACCGCAGAGATGGTGGATCCGGGACGGGCCGGCGTGGGGGTAAACTGCAGGGTTTGAGGTTGCTGCAATGCACCCTGATGGCGCCGTCGATCACTTTTCAGATCGTGTCCCGGTCGTCCTATGGGCCGATGCTCAGCCGCAGGGTGGTGGCGAGCTTCCGTTGGTTCGCGTCGAACGAGAGAAACGTGGTCGCTTTCAGCAGCCGGGCGGTGGCGACGTGCAGAATATCGAGAGAGCGGTGCCCGCCGCCCAAGGTATGAAGCTCGGACAACCGTGAAGCCTCCGCCACGACGGCCGCCAAATCACAGGAAGCGTGGTGCATGTGGCCGCTCTTTAGATCGGCCTCGAATGAGGCCAGAGAGGCGAGAGCGTCGGCTTGGGAAATGGCTTTGCGAAAGGCGGCGAAACGAATCGCATTGCCCAGCTCGTAGCGACCCAGAGCCGTAACTGTGAGCGGCAATCGGGCCTGCTGCACCCAGCGTTGTGCATCAGGGGTGTGCGCGTCGTTACCAAACAGCGAAAAGAGAAAACTCGTGTCGGCAACTGCGGTAGGCATGTCAGCGGCCTTGGCTGTCGGCCAGAATCGTGGCGCTTTCTTCCTTCGTCAGAGCGGTTGACCACGCGCGACGGCTGAGCGCGGCACTTTGCGACCAATCAACCTGCGTCGCCTTGGCCGAGGATGGCGGAACGACCTTCGCCACGACCTCGCCCCGGCGCGTCACGTCAACTTCTTCTCCCTTGGCCACCCACTTGAGCACCTTTGAATAGTTGTTCCGCAGCTCGCGCACCGTGGTTGTCTTCATGTGCGACAAAATGTAGCACAAGGATCCCCTGTCAATCGGTGAGGCGGCTGGCGGGTGGGGTGCGAGGGTCTCAGCCCCACGGGGACATCGGGCTCCGCCGCGGTCAGAACTTCAGCAGCTGTTGCGTGAGGACCGCGGTTTGGAGGGCCGCGAGTTCCTTGAGGCCGGGTTGGGAGAGGGCGAGGAGG
>CALSBN010000189.1:0-10481 GCA_943373185.1 Opitutus sp. GAS368
TCAGCTCGACGTCTTTGACCTCCGCCGTTCGGACTTCGGAGAGATCAAAGGTCATGACCGCCCGCCGTTCGTTCTTCCGGCTCAACTCCAGCTGGGTGTGCTTCACGAGGAGCAACGGTTGCGCCGCGCCCGCGAGTTGGTCGCCGCGCCGGGCATAGCCGTCGCGCCCGCGACCGAACGAGGTCGGGACCGACATCCAGCCGTCCACGGGCGGGGCGATCGCGAAGCGCGCGGGCTCGGTCTCGATCGCGCCGGGACCGGAATTCACGTGAAACGATTTCCCTTCGAGCAATGACCTCGGCTTCGACCCGGCATAGTCCTGCAGCTTCACTTCACCCTCGAAGACGAAGACGTGCGAGTTGCCCGCCGAGCCCGCCGTCACCCCGAAGCGCGTGCCGATATCGACCACCTTCAGATCCGAGGTATCGACCGTGAATCCGTGCGCCGACTCCGGCACATCCGCCGTCACCGAGCCCTCGATCAAGCGGCAATGCATCGCGCTGAGAATCTCCAGCTTCGTCGGCGCCTCCAGCGTCACGATCGCGCCGCTGGCAAACTTCAACGTCGCGATGCCTTCCACCAGCGCCAACGTGCCCCGCCCGAGCGGCGCGCGTTCGGCGGTGGGCAAAGTCGAGCCGGCCCACCGGGCATTCCGGGTCTCCACGAGTGTCGCGATCTGCTCCGCGCGCGGCGCGCTCGCCGGCCGCAGCCAACTCCAGCCAAACACCGCGCACGACGCCGCCGCCAATACCGCGACCGCCACTTTCCAGCGCAGCAACGGCGCGGCCCCGGGCGCATCGCCTTCGAGCCACTGCGGCAACCGATCCCGTTCCGCCCGCAACATCGCGTGCATCCACGCCCGCTCCGCGTAGGCCGCGCGCAACGCCGGATCGCGCGCGACCTCCGCTTGAAACGCGGCCAGCTCCTCCGCCCCGAGCGCACCTTCCAGCGCCCGTTCGATTTTCCGGTCTTGTTCGTCTCCGGGTCTCATGGCGTCGAAAAATTCCCCGCGGCCAACCGTCGGCCGATGCAGTCGTTGAGCGCACTGCGGATGCGGCTCAACCGCCGATACACCGCCTCCGCCGAGCGCCCGCTCTGCGCCGCGATTTCCTCGACCCCCCGCTCTTCATAATAGCGCGCCCGCACGATCTCCCGCTGCGCCTCGGGCAGTTTTTGCAGACAATACCGCAGGCTCTCCATCCGGCGGTCGAAGAACTCCGGCCTGCGCTCGATCTCCGCCGCGATCGCCTCGATGAACTCGCGCTCGTGGGCGCTTTCGGGCCGGCGTTTTTCGCCGCGCCGGTAGTTCAAGATCTGGTGCAACGCGATCGTGCGCGCCCACGCGCGGAAATTCGTGCCCGGCTCGAATTTCGAGAACTGCCGCCAAAGCACGATTTTGCACTCCTGCAGAATGTCGTCCGCGTCCGCCGCCCGCGTGACCAGACTGTGAACATACGTCGCCAGCCAGCGCTCGTGCTCGGCGAGCATCCGCAAAAAGGTCTCGCCGTGGTCCCCGGCGTCGGGAGGGGTGGGGGTCATCGTTGCTTATCTAGGTCGCGAATCGGCCGAGTTGGACATTTTTTCTCGGAAAAATTTATCCACCCGCTTCCCGAGGCTTGCCGCGCCGTTGGCCTGGCCCTCTCCTGATTCACCCATGAAATTCCTTCTTACCCTCCTCGCCCTGCTCCCCGCCGCCCTCGTCGCCCAAACCGCCGCACCGGCCATGCCGGCCGTTCCGACCACCGCCCTCCCCTACGGCGCGCCGATCACGCTCGTCCAGGCCCGCGCCGTCCTCGCCGCCGCCCAAGCCGAAGCCATCGCCAACAAGTGGGCCGTCGTCATCGCCATCGTGGACACCGGCGGCCATCTCGTCCTCCTCGAGCGCATGGACGTCACCCAATACGGCAGCGTCGAAGTCGCCCTCGGCAAGGCCACCACGTCCGCCGCTTTTCGCCGTTCCTCCAAAGCGTTTCAAGACCTCGTCGCCGCCGGCGGTGAAGGCCTCCGCACGCTCTCGCTCCCCGGCGCAACTCCGGTCGAAGGCGGTCTCCCGCTCGTCCACGAGGGCCGCATCATCGGTGCGATCGGAGTCTCCGGCGTGACCTCCGTCCAGGACGGCCAGATCGCCCGCGCCGGCGTCGCCGTCCTCGCGCCCAAGAGCTGAGTCTATCCGTTCACTTTCTCTTTTCATGTCCACTCCCACCTACGTTTCTCACGGCGGTCTGAGCGTCGCCCCCGTCCTTGCTGAGCTCGCCGCCGACCGCGTGTTGCCCGGCACGGGGGTCACCCCCGAGCAGTTTTGGTCCACGCTTGGCCAACTCGTCGCCGACCTCGCCCCGCGCAACCGCGCCCTGCTCGCCCGCCGCGACGACCTCCAGGCCCAGATCGACGCCTGGCACGCGGCCAATCCCGCCGCCGCCCTCCCCGGCGATGACTACAAAAACTTCCTCACCCGCATCGGCTACCTCGTGCCCGCGCCCGCGCCGTTTCAGATTTCCACGCCCGACGCCGACGACGAGATCGCCCGCGTCGCCGGCCCGCAGCTCGTCGTGCCCGTGATGAACGCCCGCTACGCGCTCAACGCCGCCAACGCCCGCTGGGGCAGTCTCTACGACGCCCTCTACGGCACCAACGCCATCGACTCCGCCAACGGCTCCGCCGCCGGTAGCGCGTTCAATCCCGTCCGCGGCGCCCGCGTTGTCGCCTACGCCCGCACCTTCCTCGATCAAGCCGTTCCCTTGCTCGCCGGCAGCCATAGCGACGCCACCGGCTACTCCATCGACGGCAGCACGCTTTCGATCACCCTCGCCAACGGCACCCGCACCACGCCGGCCGATCCGCTCGCCCTCGCCGGCTGGCACGGCGAACCGTCCGCACCCACCGCGATTCTCCTCCGCCACCACGGCCTGCACGTTGAGTTACACTTCGACCGCACCCATCCGATCGGCAGCAAAGATGCCGCCGGCATCAAGGACGTCGTGCTGGAATCCGCGTTGACGACCATTCAGGACTTCGAGGATTCCGTCGCCGCCGTGGACGCCGAGGACAAGGCCCTCGTCTACGCCAACTGGCTCGGCCTCATGCGTGGCGATCTTTCCGCCGATCTCGAAAAATCCGGCCGCACCGTCACCCGCCGCCTCAACGCCGACCGCGTCTGGCAAAAGGCCGGCGGCGGCGAACTCACTTTGCCCGGCCGCAGCCTCATGCTCGCCCGCAACGTCGGCCTGCACATGTTTACCGATGCCGTGCTCGACGCCGCCGGCCAGCCGATCCCGGAAGGCATGCTCGACGCGGTCTTCACCTGTGCCATCGCGCTCCACGATCTGCGCGGCCCCAAGGCCCGCGCCAACTCGCGTCGCGGCGGCGTCTACATCGTTAAACCGAAAATGCACGGCCCCGAGGAGGTCGCGTTTGCCATCGAGATTTTTGCCCGGGTCGAAGCCGCCCTCGGCCTGCCGCCCCTCTCCGTGAAGATCGGCGTGATGGACGAAGAGCGCCGCACCACGCTCAACCTCGCCGCCTGCATCCACGCCGCCCGCGAGCGCCTGATCTTTATCAACACCGGGTTCCTCGACCGCACCGGCGACGAGATCCACACCAGCATGGTCGCCGGCCCGATGGTCCGCAAAGCCGCGATGAAACAGCAGCCGTGGATCGCCGCCTACGAGGACTGGAACGTCGACACCGGCCTCGCCTGCGGCCTGCGCGGCCGCGCCCAGATCGGCAAAGGCATGTGGGCCATGCCCGAACAAATGGCCGAGATGGTCGCCGGCAAAATCGTCCACCCCAAAGCCGGCGCCAACACCGCGTGGGTGCCGTCGCCCACCGCCGCGACGTTGCACGCGATGCACTATCACGAGATCAGCGTCGCCTCCCGCCAGACCGAGATCGCGTCGCGCACCCCGGCCTCGCTCGACCGCATCATGACCGTCCCGCTGCACCGCGGCGGCGCGTTTTCCGCCGCCGAGATCCGCGAGGAACTCGACAACAATTGCCAGAGCATCCTCGGCTACGTCGTGCGCTGGATCGACCAGGGCGTCGGCTGCTCCAAGGTGCCCGATATCCACGGCGTCGGTCTGATGGAAGACCGCGCGACGCTGCGTATCTCCAGCCAGCACGTCGCCAATTGGCTCAAGCACGGCGTCTGCACGCGTGAACAAGTCACCGACAGTCTCCACCGCATGGCCGCCGTCGTGGACGGGCAAAACGCCGGCGACAAACTCTATCGCCCGATGGCGCCGAACTTCGACACGAGCATCGCGTATCACGCCGCCGCCGACCTCATCTTCAAAGGCGAGACCCAGCCCAACGGCTACACCGAGTTCATCCTCCACGCCCGCCGCCGCGAAGCGAAGTCCCGCGCCGCGTAAAAAGTAGGGCAGGGTCTCCGACCCGCCCTCCCACGCCACGCCCGTGCCCACGTAGGGGCGGTGCTCGTCGCCACCCTCGGGTGCCGACGAGCGGCACCCCTACAAAATTGGCCCGCGCCCGAGTCGCTACTTCGCTCCCGCCGGCCGCAACCGCACGACGCGTCCGGCCTTCTCGTCGCGGCGGTCGTTGAGCGCCACGTAAACAAACCCTTCCGGCCCCACGCGCACATCGCGCACCCGGCCGCGGTCTTTCAAAATCGTTTCACGCCGAGCCGACCCGTCCGCCGTCACGACAATCTGGTCAACCCGCTCCCCCACGAGCCCACCCGCGAGAAAGCTCCCGCGCCACGCCGGAAATGCGTCGGCGTTATAGAACGCCAACCCCGAGGCCCCTATGCTCGGTGTCCAATCCAGCAACGGCTCAATCACATCCGGTCGCGAAGAGGCCCACTTTACCGGCATATAGTTGTAGTTCTTGCCCCGAGAGACCGCCGCCCAGCCATAGTTCTTTCCCGCCTCGATCCGGTTAAACTCATCGCCTCCGCGCGGCCCGTGCTCGGTCTCCCACAGCCGCCCGGTCACACCGTCGCGCACCAACCCGTGGGGATTTCTCACCCCGTAGGCCCAAACCGAGGGCCACACCTCGGCCCGACCGGCAAAGGGGTTGTCGGCCGGCACGCGGCCGTCGTCATGCAGGCGGTGGATCTTGCCCGCCGGATGGGCGAGGTTCTGCGCGGTGCCATCCGACCCGCGATCTCCGATGCCAAAAAAGAGAAACCCCGCGCCGCTGAAGACGAGCCGCGAACCAAAATGCCGCCCCGAGCCCGAGTGCAACGCCGCCGGCACCTCAAAAATCATCTGCTGCTCAACCCAACGCCCGTCCACGATCTTTCCGCGAACGATCGCCGTAAACCCCGCTTCGCCCCCGCCACCCGGACGCGGCTGGACGTAGCTCAGGTATATCCAGCCGTTCTGCGCGTGATTCGGATGCACGGCGACATCCATCAACCCGCCCTGCCCTTTCGCGAACACCGCCGGCGTGCCCGCCACCGGCACCGACATCTGCCCGTCCTTACCCAGAATCCGCAACCGGCCGGGACGTTCCGTCACGAGCATCCGTCCATCGGGCAGCCACGCGATTCCCCACGGCGTTTCGAGCCCCGTAGCCACATCTTCCAAGACGAACGTTTCCCCCGCCGCGCTTAACTCCTTGGTCGGCGCAACCACCGTTTTCCGCGCGGTCTCGGCCGTCGGACGCCGCGGCGCCTCATGCAAATAAGCGACCAACTCGCGCACCTCGGCATCAGGCAAGAGCGCTCCAAAACCCGGCATGCCCGCTTCGGGATAGCCGACCTTGATACTCTTGAAAATCTCCTCCGCCGTGCCGCCCCGCCGCCAATTGCCGGCGACCAGCGAGCCGCCCAAACCCCCGTTGCGGTCGGCCCCGTGGCAGTTGGCACAGAGCAACTGATACTGCCGGTGATTCCGTTGATAAGCCTCCTCCGACAGCCGCACCGGCGCGGTTTCCGCCGCGACGGCCCAGCCGCCCCATACCAACCCCAACGCGCCGAGACAGGATTTGAACGTCATGATTTTAAAAGTGAATCGCGCCCAAACGAGCACACCTCCCCGCAAAGCTCCAGCCCACGGCCGAAAAACCCGCCTTCGAGATTCCAACCGACAGTCCGCCCCGCACGCCGCCCCCCGCCATCCGCATCGTAAAACCAACCGGAATATTGTCGCGCCCCCCGCTCTGCTCGCTGATCGGCGTGCGGCCAAATTCGCCGCCTCAGATCACCAGCGTCATGTCAGCAGTCCCCGCGCTCTAAAACCCGTCGCGAGGCTGGCGATGGGCTTGGCCACAGAACGGCAGAGTTTGGAGTGCTCGGGCTCCAGTTGTGTGTGGCTGTGCCAACCGTTGCCGGCGCCGCTGCAGAGTCGCCCGAAACGCATGCCGGATTCCACGAGTCTGCACGCGGGCAGACAATCAAGGCCAAGGACCTCCGTTTCGCGAACGTTGAGACCATAGACACCACCATCGCAAGTGGCCTAAATTCAGGGGGATCACCGCCTAGCGGTGCGGCAACCTGGTTCAGGGCCGCCCCGCAGGTTACACCTCTAACTTTCTAATCACCCTGTAACCTTTGCCCCGAGAAAGGCGCCAAGCTCGGAAGCACCCATGTTCAGACTCGCGCTCAAGATGCTCGTCGGAGACCGGGGCAAATATGCCCTGCTCGTCTCCGGACTTACCTTTTCCACCATGCTGATGGCCCAGGCCATGTGCCTCTTTTGTGGCATCATGTCGTGGACGGTCTCTTCGATGCGTAACATGCGCGCCTCGGTCTGGGTGAGCGATCCGATGGTCGAGCAGGTCAGCGACAACAAGCCGCTGCGCGCTTCCGACGTCTCGCGCGTGCGCTCCGTGCCCGGCGTCGCGTGGGCCGCGCCGCTCTACCAAGGTGCCCAGCAGGCGCGGCTCGAGGGCGGCGCCACCAAGGGCATTACGCTTGTCGGACTCGATAGTTCGACGCTCGCCGGCGCGCCGAGCCAGATCCTCACCGGCCGATTGGAAGATCTGCGCCTGCCCAATACGGTCATCATCGACGAATTCGCCGTCGAGCGCTTCAGCGAGGCCACCGGACGCGCCTTCGGCATCGGCGATGTCTTCGAGATCAACGACCGCGAGGCGCGCGTCGTTGGCATCTGCCGCGCCGCGCGCTCATTCACCGGCGGGCCGTTTATCTTCACCCAATACGAGCGCGCGCTCGACTACACGCCCGCCCAGCGCAAGATGCTCAGCTTCATTCTGGTCGGCGCCGCGCCCGGTCACACCGCCGCCGAGGTCGCCGCCGCGATTACAGCACGGACCGGCCTGCGCGGCTGGAGCGAGCACGAGTTCATCTGGTCCACGATCTATTGGTATGTCGCCAACACCGGGATCCCGATCAACATCGGCCTGCTCGTCGTTGTCGGCTTCGTCGTGGGCATCGTATTCTCCGCACAGACGTTCTACGCCTTCGTGCTCGATAACCTGCGCAATCTCGCCGCGCTGAAAGCCATGGGGCTCACGGCGCGGTTACTCGTGCCGATGCTGCTCCTGCAAGCGATCACCGTGGGTTTGATCGGCTACGGCTTCGGGATGCTGCTCACGTCGAGCTTCGGATTTTTTGCTCTTGGCCACGGCCGGATCGCCTACCTCATGCCGTGGCAGGTGCCGGCCATCGCCGGGGCTGCGGTGCTCTCCATCTGCGTGTTTTCGGCGCTGCTTGGCATCACCAAGGTCGTGCGCACCGAGCCGGCCATCGTTTTCCGTTGAAATGAATCCAACTGCCTCGCCCCCCTCCTCCGGCACCGCGATCTCCGTCCGCGGCGTCGAAAAATATGTCGGCGAAGGCGACGCCCGCATCCAGGTGCTCAAGGGCGCAAACTTCACCGCCCGGCGTGGCGAGATGATGTTCCTTGTCGGGCCGTCCGGCTGCGGCAAGACGACGCTGCTTTCGCTCATCGCCGGCACCCTCGCGGCGGACGCCGGGGAGCTTAACGTGTTCGGCCAGGATCTGCGCCAGCTCGGCAGCGACCGCCTTGCCGCGTTTCGCGCGCGCCATGTGGGTTTCGTCTTTCAGCAATTCAACCTCATCCCCTCGATCACCGTCGCCGAAAATGTCTCCGTCCCGCTCCTGATCCGGGGCCTGGCCCCGCGTGCCGCCGAGGAGCGGGCGCGGCAGATGCTCGCCCGCGTCGGTCTCGCCGACCGCGCCGACACGCGCCCCGGCAAGCTCTCCGGCGGCCAGCAGCAGCGCGTCGCCATCGCGCGTGGGCTCGTGCACGAACCCGATCTACTTCTCTGCGACGAGCCGACCGCCGCGCTGGATCGCGACAACGGCCAGCAAGTCATGCGGCTCATGCGCGACGTCGCTCGCGATCCCAAGCGGTGCGTCATCGTCGTCACCCATGACAACCGCACTTACGGCTACGCCGACCGGATGGCCGAAATGGAAGACGGTCGCATCCTGCGTGTGCTCGAAACCCAAGCCGACATCCGCGAGCACCACCCCGCGGCGGGCTGACGCCATCGCTAAATTTCCTATGACCTCGCTTCTTCTTCGTCGTTTCTCTGTTTGGTTGGCCCTCTTGGGGCTTGTCGTCACGGCCGTGCTTGTCGACCGCATGCACGCCGATCTCTCGGCCGCAGCGCCGCCGCCGCCGGTGCCTCCGGCCACGAATCCTTACGGCACGGGCCTGGGCGCCGCCGGTCTGGTGGAAGCCCGCCGGGAAAACACGGCCGTCGGCGCGCCGCAACCCGGGCTCGTCGCCGCGGTGCAGGTCGCCGTCTGGGACCGGGTCGAAGCCGGCCAGCCGCTGTTCACCCTCGACGGCCGCGACCTGCAAGCCGCCCTGCCGGTGCAGACCGCCAACGCCGCCGTCGCCGCAGCGCAGCTCGAGCGCTTACGCGAGCAACTCGCCCGGCTCGAGGCCGTCGACGATGTGCGCGCCATCACGCTCGAGGAACTCCGCAACCGCCGCAGCGACGTCCTCGTCGCCGAAGCGCAACTCCAGGCGGCCCGCAGCGCCGAAACCCAGACGCGCGCGCTCCTCGAGCGCCTTGTCGTCCGAGCCCCGATTGCCGGCACCGTCCTGCAGTTGAACCTGCGCGTCGGGGAATACGTTACCCCCTCCGCCACCACGCCCCCGCTCATCCTTGGGGATATCGCCACGCTGCAGATCCGCGCCGAGGTCGACGAGCAACTTGCCGGATTCGTCCGTCCCGAGGCCCCCGCCACCGCCTTCATCAAAGGCAATGCGCAACAGCCGATTCCGCTCACCTTCGTGCGCATCGAACCCTTCGTCGTGCCGAAGCGCTCCCTCACCGGAAATTCCAGCGAGCGCGTCGATACGCGCGTGCTCCAAGTCATCTACTCGTTTCCCGCCGGCGAACGCCGGGTCTACGTCGGCCAGCAAATGGACGTCTTCATCGCCGGGGAGGCAAAGCCATGAACCCCATGCCCTGGCGGGGCCCTGCCGCCCTGCTGCTGCTCGCCGCACTGTCGGCCTGCTCCACCGTGGGGCCCGACTACCGGCGCCCCGAGGTCAGCCTGCCCCCCTCGTTTCGGCACGAACCCAAAAACGCCCGGGAAACGGTGCTCGCGCCGCCCACGGATCAGTGGTGGACGATCTTCGCCGACCCGACGCTTGATGCGTTGCAGGCCGACGCGGTGGGGCATTCACCGACGCTACCGGCCGCATTGGCCGCCCGCGACGCCGCGCTCGCCCGCCGTGGACTTGATCGCGCCGCCCGCCGGCCCGTGATCAATGGCAGCGCAAGCGCAACGCTGGCCGGAGAATCCGCCGAACGTATCATTTTCACGCCACGCGGCTTGGAGAGCATCCGCGAGACCGGGGACAGCTATTCTCTCTCGGTCGCGGCCGGCTATGAACTCGACCTGTGGGGCCGCGTGCGTCGTTTGACCGAGCGCGCCGACGCCCAGGTCGAGGCGAGCGAAGCGGACGTCGCCGGTGTGCGCCTGACGCTCGCGGGCGACGTGGCCGCGAGCTATTTTCGCCTTCGTTCCGCCGAGGCCGAGGCTCGCGTGCTCGACCAACGTCTCGCCAGCCAGCGCGATACGCTGCGACTGCGCCAGTCGCGCCGGGCCGGCGGTTTCATCTCCGACGTCGAGGTGGCGCGCGACGAAGCCGAGTTGCACGCCCTCGTGGCCGAGCTGGCCGATGTGCGCCGGCGCCTCGACCTGGAGGCCAATGTGCTGACGCTCCTCACGGGGCGCACTGCTCCGCTGCCGGCGAGTCAAGCGCCGTCCCTGCCCGATGTGCCGGTGGGCGTGCCCGCCGACCTGTTGCGGCGGCGCCCCGATGTCCGATCCGCGGAAGCCCAGCTGCACGCCCGCACCGCCGAAATCGGCGCCACCCAAGCTGCCCGCTACCCGACGATTCTGCTCACGGGAGGAGGCGGATTTTCCAGCACCAAGCTCGACGAATTCTTCAACCGACCCGGCCAGTTCTGGGGGGTCGGACCGTCTTTGAGCGCGCCGTTGCTCGACGGCGGCAAGAACAGATCCCAAGTCGCCGCCGCCCGCGCCGCCGCCGCCCAGGCCGAGG
>CALSBN010000190.1:0-10405 GCA_943373185.1 Opitutus sp. GAS368
CGAGCGCCGGATGAATCTCGCGGTGATCGACCTCGAGAAGAAAACCAAGGTGCTGCTGACTAACTTTAAGGACAACGACGTGGGCTCGCTGCGGTGGGTGGGCAACGACCGGCTCATTTTCACGCAGGATGTGGACGGGCAGGAAGTCCCCTCCGTGATGGCCGTGAACCGGGACGGCACCAACCCCGCCAAGTTGTTCGGGTATGACAGCACGGCCAATTCGAGCGTCGTTAACGCGCGTTTCCGCGGGCTGCTCGTGCCGGTTGAAGATGATCCGAAGAGTATGCTGGTGCTCGCCGGTCTCTCGGGCTCGCAAGGTCCCGATGTGGGCAAAATGAATCTGAGCACGGGCCGAATCAGCATGCACGTGCCCAATCCTGGGTTCGTGAGCCGCTGGATCTTGGATCGCAAAGGGCAAGTGAGGATCGGAGTGTCACGAAAGGACGGGAGGACCGAAATATTACATCGGCCGGCCGGCGGTTCCGGCTGGGAGACGCTGGACAACGGGATGAGCGGCGAGCCGGACGCGGAATCCGACGCCACCGCCGTCGGCACATGGTCCCCGATCGGATTCGACGGCGACAACCGCACCTTGTTTGTTTCCAGCCGCGTCGGACGTGATCGTTCGGCGGTGTATCGCTACGACACCGAGACGCGGAAGTTGGGTGGGCTGGTCGTTGAAGACGAGGTTTACGACGTCACGGACGCCAACTCCGACTACAATCCCTTCCCGTTGCGCGGCCTCATCTATGATGATGTCAAAGGCAAGGTGGTCGGCTTCGCCTACCGCCGCGACAAGCCGACTGTCGTTTGGTTCGACGACGACTTTGCGCGGATGCAAAAGCAGTTCGACGCCTCGCTGCCGGACACGGTGAATTTCATTCTTGCGGCGTCGGACGACGCCACGAAGCAGCTTGTCTTGGCGCAAAGCGACCGCGATCCGGGGGTTTACTACCTCTTTGATCGGGTGAAGAAAAAACTGGAGGAACTCGCGGTGGTTAAGCCCGGTATCGATCCCGACCTGATGGCGGCGATGCAGCCTGTGTCTTTTGCGGCGCGGGACGGGCTTTTGCTCAGGGGATATTTGACGCTGCCCAAGGGCCGGGAGCCGAAAAATCTACCGCTGGTGATCCATCCCCACGGCGGACCCTACGGCATCCGCGACGATTGGGTCTTCAATCCCGAGGTGCAGTTTTACGCCAACCGCGGCTTCGCGGTGTTGCAGATCGATTACCGTGGTTCGGGCGGTTACGGCGCGAAGTTTGAACGGGACGGTTATCATAAATTCGGTCTGGAAATGCAGGACGACTTGTCCGACGGCGTGAAATGGGCGGTGGACAAAGGGCTCGCCGATCCGTCGCGGGTCGTGATCAGCGGCGCGAGCTATGGCGGCTATGCCACGATGGCCGGGTTGGCCTTCACGCCGGAACTCTACGTCGCCGGGATCAATTACGTGGGAGTGACCAATCTCACGACGCAGTGGGGCAAATACAAAGGCACCGACTCGCAACTGGGCATAGTCCACCGCCTCTTTGGCGACATGGACAAAGCGGCGGACCGCAAGCGAGCCTACGATACTTCGCCCGTCAATTTCGCGGACCGTATCCGGGCCCCGGTCCTCATGGCCTACGGCATGAACGATCCCCGGGTGAAGATCGATCAAGGTTACGACATGGAGTCGGCGCTCAAGAAAGCCGGTAAACCCTTCGAGATGCTCATCGAGCGCGACGAAGGACACGGCTTCCGGAAGGAAGAGCTGAGCATCGCGTTTTATACCAAGGTCGACGAGTTCTTGAAGAAACACGTCCCGGCACCCGGTGCCAACGTGAAGATTGGGCCGACCAAGACCATCGCGCTGCCGGCGAAACTTTAAGCTTCGGAAGAATCCGCTAACAAACGAAAGCCGGGTGGAATCACTCCACCCGGCTTTCTGCTTTTGGTAGTTGGCCTACTTCGCGTCAGACTTGGCGGGCTTCACCTCGATGATTTCGCCGATCTTCACTTCGGCGCGAGCGTCGTTGAAGACCTGCATTCCGGAGGTGGTTTCGCCCCAGTAAGGGCCGGCGGCGCGCAGCAAGGTGGCGATGACATCACCGAACTGCTTGCCGGGCTCTTTCGGGGCGGCGACGAACGTGGTCCAGAGTCGGGTGGCGGCTTTGCCCTTGGCCTTTAGCTCGGCGTAGTCGAAGGCGTCCACGACGATCAGGTGGAAATTGCGGGTTTCGCCGTAGCCGGAGACCGCACCCATGGCGGTGGCATTGGCGGCGAGGTTCGCGCCCATGCCGGTTGCTGTGTCGGGATTTCCGCCGCCCCCGCCACCGCCGCCGCCCCAGGCACTTTTGGTGTTGGTGGTGTTTTCGGCGGCGGCAGCGAGCGCGTCGTCACGGCCGCCGGCGCGGTTATCAAACACCGTATCGGCGCCCAGATTCACGAGGCTCTTGGGATCGCGGGTGCGTGGTTGCATGCCGTCCTTCCAGGCGAGTTGCTCGGTGCGAACGGTTGGCAGGCGCCAAGGGCGTTCGCCGTAGCTCACGCGGAGGACGAGCGTGACTTTGGCAGGCTCGCGGATGAGGCCTTGGGCGTCGGCGCCGTTGATGTAGTTCTTCGTCGCGAGCGCGGGGGTGAGCCGGGCGCAGACCTCTTCATAAGTTAGATCGTTTTCGTAAATTTCGCCCGGGAGAAAGATAAAGTGCTTCGGCGTCGCGAGCGGCGTAAACGGCTTGGTCTCCGGATTGAGCGCATTCTGTTGATTGGTGAGCTGGAGGAGCTGATCCCGCGGAGTTTCCCGGTAGTTGGCCGATGAAACGGAGACGGGAGCGAAGCCATTGATGTCAGAAGCCTTTTGGGCGTGAATCGTCGGGTGACCGACGGCAAGGAAGGCGAGTGGTAGCGCAAGGATTCGAGGGAGTGACATAATTTTGCGAAGATGAGCGGTCCGGCGCCGATGGAAAGTCCGAGCTGCTGAAACGGTCAATTTCCGTGATGAACGGATTCACCCGCCGCATCTTGGAAAAAAGAAGGCCGTCTACCCCTAGACGGCCTTCAACCTAACCCTAACACCAAACAAACCTTGAACTACGGAAAGGAAGACGCGGTCACGTGCGATGTGTTCAAAAAATTCAGGCGTAGTGATGCGTTCACGTATTTGTAACATTGGGCGTGATTTTTACCTCAAGAAACTCGGCGCCAGGGATTGGGAACCGCGCGGACGGCCTCGTGACCTCGACCGCTACTGGCGAAATGGATAGGGGTGATTTGCTCCGTTCAGTTGTGATCATTTCCGGCGGGAAGTCGCGTTGCCAAATCGTCGCCGCCGTATGAACTGCAGGGATGCGTTTTGAACGTCGTCACCCACCCCGGGGGCTCTGGCTGTTGCTCCTACTCTTCGTCGCCATCGGCGGCGGTTGGTGGGCGCTGATGCCGTGGCCGCATGGGTCGGAGCCGCTTGCAGAAAAGTCGGGGGCGAATGAATCGGTTGCGAAGCTGCCGTTGGCCGCCGTCAACGAATCTGAGCCTCGGACAACCTCAGCGGCGCCGGTGGTGATTCCGGCTGCCCGCGAGCGGAATCTGTTCAGCTACGCGGCTCCGGCCGATGGGCCCGCGCTGACCCGCGCGCTGCCGGCGCCGACGCGGGCGATGCATTACGTGCGGCTCAACCCGGAACTGTTCTCGGGAAAGTCGTCGCCGTTTTGGGCCCGGGCCGGCGAGGGGCGTCTCGACGTGCCGCTGCCCGGCGGCGCCACGCTCAAGGTCGTGATCGCCGAAACCACGACGCTCGGACCGGATCGCTTTACGAGCGTCGGCACGATCGAGGGCCGGCCGCAGAGCCGGGCGTTGTTCTCCTATAATGCGGGTTATCTTCACGCCACGATCCAAGACGTGGAGTTGGGCAACTATGCGCTGCGCACGGCCACCGCCGAGCTGTCGCAGTTTTACGAAATCGACGATGAACTCGTGCCGCCGTGTGCGCAGATCAATGCGCCGCGCCCGGTCCTCGACGCGGATGCGGTGCTCACGCTCGCGCGGCGCAAAGCGGCAGGTGCAGCCAACGAAGAGCCGGGGGCCGTGCAGCCGGTCGCCGCGCCACCATCGGCAGCTGCGGCCAGCGCGGGCACAGGCGTCGTCGTCGATGTGATGTTTGCCCACACCCAGAGCGTGTTGCCCACGCTGACCGGTGAGGCCCGCACGGTTGCGCTCCAAAGTCTCTTCGACGCCGCCATCGCCAAAACCAACAGCGATTTTGCCGCCAGCCAAGTCGCGGCCCGGGTGCGGCTCGTGCGCGTTTTCGAAGTGCGCTACGATGAATCGGTCAGCACCGGCACGACGGTGCAGAGCGAGGCTTTGGATGCGCTCCGCAAGACGACGGACGGTTTGATGGACGAGGTTCACGCGATCCGCGATGAAGCCGGCGCCGACTTGGTGTGCCTGATTCTGCAACGCGTGGATTCGTCGAGCAGCGGCCTCGGCTACGTGCTCGAAGCGCCCGCCGAGAACACCAATCCGCTCTACGGTTTCTCCGTCGTCGAATACGCCTACGTCTCCGGGACCGAAGTGGTGTCGCACGAGTTGGGGCACAACTTGGGCTGCGCCCACGACCGCAACAACGCCCGCAACGCCCTCGGCGCGCTCTCCTACGGCGCCTATCCTTACAGCTTCGGCCACCGGTTTCGCGGTCAGGACGGTATCACCTATCGCACGATCATGGCCTACGCGCCGGGCACGCGGGTCGGTTATTTCTCGAACCCCAATGTGATCGCCCCCGCGCCGATCAGCGTGCCGGTGGGCGTGCCGCCCGGCGAATCCGGCGAGGCGCACAACGCGCTCACGATCGACCAGTGCGCGTTCGAGGTCGCCAATTTCCGCCTGCAAACCCGCGCCGCGTCCAACACCGGCACTTTGCTCAACGTCGCGACCCGCGCCTTTAGCGGCATCGGCGAACAGCAACTCATCGCCGGCTTTGCCGTCGGCGGCACCGTCCCGCGGCGCGTGTTGCTCCGCGCCACCGGTCCGGCGCTCGCGGCCGCGCCGTTTAACGTCGCCGAGGTCCTCGCCGATCCGCGCCTCACGGTGTTCAATGTCGACGTGAACCCGCCCGTCGTCGTGGGCGTGAACGAGGATTGGGGCACGCCCATCGGCACCGCCACCGGCCCGGCGGCACTCGCGGCGGCGGCGGCGCAGACCGGCGCGTTTCCCCTCGTGGCCGGAAGTGCCGACGCCGCGCTGCTCACCACGCTCGCGCCCGGCAACTACACGATCAACGTGACTGGCCCCGCGCCCGGCGTCGCCCTCGTGGAAGCCTACGGGGCCGAGGCGACGGGCAACCGGTTTCTGAGTCTCTCGACGCGGGGCTTCGCCGACCGGGACCGCAAGATGATCGCGGGTTTCGTGGTCGAGGCGGGGGCCGGCCCGACGAAACGCATCCTCATCCGCGTGCAAGGTCCGTCGCTGGCCAAGTTCGGCCTCGGCGCGATGGACGATCCCTATATGGAAATCTTCAATTCCGCCGGCGAGCGGATCATGAAGAACGACGATTGGAGCACCGGAGCCGCCCGCGTGAACGGCGTGCAGGACGACTTCCGGCCCGATGTCACTTACTACAATGAACAGCAGATCTTCGCGACGGGCTTCGCCCCCGGCAATCGCCGCGAACCGTGCCTCATGGCCGATCTTGCACCCGGGAACTACACGGTCTCGGTCGAGCCGTTCGAATCGCTGCCGAGCCAACCCGAGCGTCCCGGCGTGGCGATCGTCGAGGTGTTTGAGATCAATCCACGGTAGTCAGCCCGACGGGAGCTCTACGATCGGAGGACCCGGCGCGCCGAGCAGCAAAACCTCGCCGGCGCGCTGCGGCAGAAGGCGAGGGGACTCGAGCCAGCCTCGTAGCGGAAGAGGGACAACGTCACCGATCTCGTGAAAAACGCTCGCCAACCGAGCTCGGCTGAAAGGTGTTTCTAGCAAGGCGAAGGGCACATCCAAGAAACCCGCGCTCCGAACCCCTTCTGCTCACCCCATGAAGTCACTCACCCTCATCGCACTCCTGATCGCTGCGGCCGGCCCGGCGCTCTCCTTCGCGGCGAAGCCAAATATCCTCTTCATCGCCATCGACGATCAGAACGACTGGGTCGGCCATCTTGGTGGTCATCCGATGGCCAAGACTCCGCATCTCGACCGGCTGGCGGCGCGCGGCACCACGTTCCTCAACGCCCATTGCCAATCGCC
Organism: Opitutus sp. GAS368; assembly: GCA_943373185.1. Taxonomy (GTDB): domain Bacteria; phylum Verrucomicrobiota; class Verrucomicrobiia; order Opitutales; family Opitutaceae; genus Tous-C4FEB. Next base: position 6,220 of record CALSBN010000190.1, read on the forward strand.
TCTTTGCAACCCTTCGCGCACCAGTCTGCTGCTCAGTTTGCGCCCGACCACCACCGGCGTTTACGGGCTTTCGCCGTGGTTTCGCACGTTGCCTGAGTGGAAGGACCGCGTGACTCTCCCGCAGTATTTCGCCGATCATGGCTATCGCACGGCGGCGACCGGGAAAATTTTTCATGCCGGCACGGGTGCGCCCGGTGCCGGTGCCGGAGCCGGCAAAGGCAAAGCCAAGGCGAACACCGCCGCGGGCGCAGCACCGGTCCGCCCCGAGTTTCAAATCACCGCGCCCTTCGGCGGCGTCGGCACGAGGCCACCGCAGAAACTCATTCCCGCCACCCCGATGGGCAACAATCCGCTCATGGATTGGGGCGTGTGGCCGCTCGACAACGACGACACCGGCAAGGGCGATTACCAGGTCGCGAGTTGGACGGTGGAGCAGATCAAGTCCGCGCCGAAGGACCGACCGTTCTTCATCGCCGCCGGATTTTTCCTGCCGCATGTGCCGTGCTACGCGACGCAGAAGTGGTTCGACCTATACCCCGATGACGACAGCGTGCTGCCGAAAGTGCTGAAAGACGATCGGGAAGACACGCCGCGTTTCTCTTGGTATCTGCACTGGAACCTGCCCGAGCCGCGCCTCGATTGGGTCAAAGCAAACAACCAGTGGCGCAATCTGGTCCGCAGCTACCTCGCCAGCACGAGCTTCGTGGACGCGCAAGTCGGCCGCCTGCTTGCCGCCCTCGATGAAGCGGGCGTCGCCGAGAACACCATCGTCGTCGTTTGGAGCGATCATGGCTGGCACCTCGGAGAAAAAGGCATCACCGGCAAAAACACCCTTTGGGATCGCAGCACCAAAGTGCCGCTCATCTTCGCCGGGCCCGGAGTGACGCGTGGCCAGCGCTGCCTCCAACCCGCGGAGTTGCTCGACCTCTATCCCACGCTCATCGACCTCACGGGCATCCCGGCCCGCACCGATCTCGAAGGGCTGAGCCTCGCGCCACAACTTAAGGACGCCGCGGCCAAACGTGACCGCCCTGCCATCACAAGCCACAATCAAGGCAACCACGGCATCCGCAGCGAGCGTTGGCGCTACATCCGCTACGCCGATGGCAGCGAGGAACTCTACGACCTGAAGGCCGACCCGAACGAATGGACCAATCTCGTCGGCCGGCCGCAACACGCCGCCGTCATCGCCGAGCACAGAAAATGGCTGCCGAAAATCGACCTCCCGCCCGCGCCGAACAGCGCCAGCCGCATCCTCACCTACGACAAAACCACCGATATCGCCACGTGGGAGGGCAAGCCCGTGCTCCGCAGCGATCCCATTCCCGAGTGAGTCGGCCCCGTGTCGTTCAACGCTCGGTCCAACCGGCCCCCCGGACCACCGATGCTCCTTCATTTTCCGTTTCGCCACGGCATCAGCGCGACGCTCCGTCGTTCCACCGAAATGTGACGTTGCACGGCTGGTGTTTGCGCTTTGGTTTTCGACCGTTTCGCTCTCTCCTGTTGCCCCGCCACCAAATGAATCGAACGACAATTTTTGCCGCCGCCCCGCGATTGATGGTCCTCGTTGTGGCGGGTTTGATCGGATCGACCGCCCGTGCCGTCGACTACAACCGCGATATCCGGCCCATCCTTTCGGAAAATTGTTTTGCCTGCCACGGTTTCGACGAGAAAGCCCGCAAGGCCAAGCTTCGGCTCGATGTCGCCGAGTTCGCCCACGCCGACCGCGACGGGTTCACGGCGTTCAAGGCCGGCGATCTCGCCAACAGCGAGGCATGGCTCCGTATCATCAGCACCGACCAAGACGAAGTGATGCCGCCGCCGGACTCCCATTCCAAGCTCACGGCGGCGCAGAAGGAAAAGATCAAACTCTGGATCGAGGCCGGCGCGAACTACTCCGAGCACTGGGCGTTTGTCGCGCCGCAGAAATCTCCTCTGCCGCGAATCGAAAATTCAAAATCGAAAATCGAAAACCCCATCGACGCGTTTGTGCAGGCGCAGCTCGCCGCGCAGAAACTCCGGCCCGCGCCCGAGACGGATCGCCGCACGCTGATTCGTCGGTTGTCGTTCGATCTCACCGGACTCCCGCCCTCGGTCGCGGAGGTCGAGGCCTTCGCCGCTGACCGCGCTCCGCACGCCGTCGAGCGGCTCGTTGATCGCCTGCTCGCCAGCCCGCACTTCGGCGAGCGGATGGCGCTCGATTGGCTCGACGCCGCGCGTTACGCCGACACCAACGGTTTCTCCATCGACGGCGGTCGGCACCTCTGGCTCTGGCGCGACTGGGTGATCCAGGCGTTCAACGACAATCTGCCCTACGATCGCTTTCTCGCGACGCAACTTGCCGGCGATCTCTTTCCGAATCGCACCGAGTCGGACCAGATCGCGACCGGATTCCAGCGCAACAACATGGTCACCCACGAGGGCGGCACGATTCCGGAAGAGAACCTCACCAACTACAACGCCGACCGCGTCAAAACCCTCGGCGAAGCCGTGCTCGGGCTCACGCTCGCCTGCGCCCAGTGCCACGACCACAAGTTCGACCCGATCACGCAGAAGGATTATTTCCGCACGTTCGCATTTTTCAATTCGCTCGGCGACAAAGGGCTCGACGGCAACGGCGGGGTGAATCCGGGGCCGTTTGTCCGCGCCCGCACCGTGCTGAAGACCAACGATCAGCCCGCGCTCCGCACGCGCATCGCGGCGCTCGAAGCCAGGCTCGCGCAGCCCGATCCCGCGGTGCTGGGCGCTTGGGAAACGCGCGAGCGGGCGCGGCTCGCGGAGCGCGGCCGCGATCTCCAGGTGTTGCCGGTGAAGGTGGTGAAAGTTTCGACGCCGAACGCTTCGGTGCTCGAGATCGTGGGCGACGACCGCGTCCGGATCATCCGCGGCGGCGATCTCGCGGCGTTTGATATTCTGGCCGAACTACCGAAGACCGACCGCCCGATCACCGGCCTGCGCGTCACGATGCATCCGGTGGCGGAGTTCCCGCTCAATGGCTGGGGCAAAGGCACACGCCTCAAAACCTCCCCGCAACCCGCATCCGTCCCGACCGTCCCGGACCCCGCGGAGCCGGTGAAAAAGGGCACATTCAAACTGACGGCCATCGACGCTTCGGTCGGCGCGTTGCCCGGAGATCAGGTTGACCTGAACAAACTCGAGGCGTTTGCCCGCGTGACCGCCAGTTCGTGGGAAGCGGAGCATCCCGCCGTCGGCTGCCTCGACCGGCGCAGTGATTCGGGTTGGTCTCCCGATCCCGCCACCGACGGTCCCGTGCATCTCACCGCGACGCTGGCCAAGCCGCTCGGCCAAGGAGTCGGGCCTTACCTAAACCTTCAGCTCAACTTTGGCGCCGGACGCGCGTTGCTGCCGGGCTTGATTCAAATCGCGGTGGTCACCGGCACCGACGATGGCACGGATCTGCCGGCCGCCGTCGTGGACGCGCTGGCGTTGGCCCCGGCGACGCGTCCGCCCGAGGCGACGGCGACTCTTTGGGCGCAGTGCGCCCAGCAGGCGACGGAGTTGTGGCGTGACCGGGTTGAGCTCAAGAACGCCCGCGAGCAATTGGCCGCGCTCACCGAGCCGTTTCCCACGATGGTCATGGCCGTTTCTGCGGCTCCGCGCGACACGTTCATATTGAACCGCGGTGACTACGCGCAGCCCGGGGAAAAGGTCGAGGTGGGCACGCCCGCCGCGCTGCCGCCGATGCCGCCCGATGCGCCGCAGAACCGGCTCGGGCTCGCGCAGTGGGTCACGATGAAGGAGAATCCGCTCACCGCCCGGGTCGCCGTGAATCGCGTTTGGAAATTGTTTTTTGGCGAGGGCTTGGTCGGCACCTTGGCCGATTTTGGTTTGCAGGGCGATTGGCCCACGCACCCGGAGCTGCTCGATTATCTCGCGGTTGATTTCGTCGAGAGCGGTTGGGATGTGAAACGCCTCGTGCGGCTGATCGTGACGAGCGGGACCTATCGCCAGAGCTCGGTGGCGACCGCCGGGCAATTGGAGAACGACCCGGCCAACCGGCTGCTGGCGCGCGGTCCGCGTTTTCGTTTACCGGCGGAGTTTGTGCGCGATCAAGCGCTGGCCGTCAGCGGCCTGCTGGTGCCGCGGCTCGGCGGACCGAGCGTGAATCCCTACGCGCCCGGCGACCTGTGGCGCGAAGTCAGCCACTACGGAAGCACGCCGGCGA
>CALSBN010000191.1:0-10404 GCA_943373185.1 Opitutus sp. GAS368
ACCACCGACAACAAAACCTGGCTGTCCGATCTCGAACGCGCCGAGCAGGAGCGCACGGGCATTCGCAGTCTCAAGGTCCGCTTCACGAATAATTTTGGCTACTACATCGAGATCACCAAAGCCAACCTCCACCTCGTTCCCGCCGACTACATCCGCCGTCAAACCACCGTCGGCGGCGAGCGCTACGTCACCGAGGCCCTCAAGCTGAAGGAGAAAGAAATCTTCCACGCCGAAGAAAACGCCCTCGCCCGCGAGCACGAACTCTTCGCCACGCTGACCGCCGCGATTCTCGACGATTCGCTGGCCCTATCCCGCACCGCCGATGCTTTGGCCGAGCTCGATGTGCTCGCGGGCTGGGCGCTGCTCGCACGCGAATGGAATTACTGCCAACCGTCCCTCGACGAAGGCGACCTGCTCGAGATCACAGAGGGTCGGCATCCCGTCGTTGAACAGATGCTGCGCGCGGCCGATGTCGCGGTTGCCCGCGGCACCACCACGGCCTTCGTCCCCAACGACACGCTGCTCGCCTGCGACGACGCGCAGATCGCCTTGCTCACCGGCCCCAACATGGCCGGCAAATCGACCTACATCCGCCAAGTCGCGCTGATCACGCTCATGGCCCAAGTCGGCTGTTGGACACCGGCGAAGACCTGCCGGGTCGGGCTCGTGGATCGTATCTTCTCCCGCGTCGGCGCCAGTGACGACCTCGCCCGCGGCAATTCGACGTTCATGGTCGAGATGAACGAGACGGCCAACATCCTTAACAACGCCACGTCCCGTTCACTGATCATCCTCGATGAGATCGGCCGCGGCACTTCGACCTACGACGGACTCAGCATCGCTTGGGCCGTCGTCGAGCACCTGCACCGCCAGCCCGCCAACGGTCCGCGCACGCTGTTCGCAACCCATTATCAGGAGCTCACCCAGCTCGACAAACACCTGCCGCGCCTCCGCAACTTCTCCGTCGCGGTGAAGGAGTGGAACGACGAGATCGTCTTCATGCGCCGCGTCGTGCCCGGCGCGGCCGACCGCAGCTACGGCATCCAAGTCGCGCGCCTCGCCGGCCTGCCGCTCAGCGTGATCGACCGGGCCAAGACCATCCTCGCCAAACTCGAAAGCGACGACACCACCGTAACCCTTCCGGCCGCAGCCGCACCGCAGGCCAAGCCGAAGAAGAAGATCTCCGTTACGCTCAACGATTCCGAGCAGATGAGTCTGCTGTAGCTACGATTTACTCTACCGTCGCAAATCCCAGCAACTTCGCTGCGGCCAGCATCCGCCTATCCTTTGTAAAGATCGCACCCGTGATCACCGATTGATAAGTCGCCAAATGAATTGAATCGAGCGTCCGCAGTGGAATATTCGGATGCACACTAAACATCAACTCGTTCGCCTCACGGATCATGACGCCGTCGAGCGGAATTAACCGCAAAACCCCTTCCTCGACATCGTCGAGAAATGCCTGCCACGCCTTCTGTCGCACCGCGACCGGGATCACGTTGGCCCGCTCCTTTGCCAGCAAAGCCGCCCACACTTCGCCGAAGGCCAGATCGGAACTGACGAGCGAAGCGCCCAAAACCACTTCGTCTACCTGCTCCGAATCAGGTTCCTGGATGTAACGTTTAACGAGGACTGACGAATCGAGATACACGAGTGAATATACGCTTAATAGCCGGCGTCCCGCTCTGCCCGGATCATCGGGGTGGAGTCGGGGGTCATAGGCATCGTTGCCCGCAGGGCCGCCGTAGAGCGTGCCGGCTTCCCCCGGATCACCGGGCGATAGCGCACGATCATCGCCTTCGGCCGGCCGTCGCTGGTAATTACGATGTCCTCGCCCTGAGCCGCCCGCTCTAACAAAGCGGAGAGCTGGTCCTTTGCCGCTCGCACGCTGATCTCGACTGGCTCGTGATACGCGGCCTGTGCTTCGCTCAGCATCCACGATTTCGGCTCTCCGGAACCGTCTTTCTTGAGGGTTTTGGGCTTCATGAGGCCAACTGAGGCCTCAAAGCGCCGAAACCTCAAGTTTTTCTCTCTATCCCTGTTTCAACGCCCAGAGCTGCTTCGCCTGCGCGATCGTCTTTTTCAGCACTTCCGGCGTGAGCGCCTGCTTCGGGTCATCGCCGATGCCCTTCGCCGGTTCGACGTGAGCTTCGATGCACAGTCCGTCTGCCCCGTAGGCCACCGCCGCCAATGCCGCCGACGGCACGTAGCTCGCCTTACCCACCGAATGCGAGGGATCGACCACCACGGGAGCCCAAGTCTTTTCCTTCAACAGCGGGGTGATGCTCTCGTCGGGATGGTTGCGAAAGCCATCAAGTGTCGGCGTGGTTCCGCGCGGGCACAGGATAACGTTGGGATTCCCAAACGCCGCGATGTATTCCGCCGCCGAGATGAACTCATTGAGCGGTCCCATGTGAATACTCCGCTTGAGCAACACCGCCGTATCGCGCTCGCCGATGGCTTTGCCGATGGCGCGCAGCAGCGAGTAATTGAGGGCGTTGCGCGCGCCGACTTGCAGCGTCGTCACGCCCGCATCCAACGCCAGTTTGATGTGCGCTTCTTCCATCACTTCGGTGTCCACGGGCAACCCCGTGCGTCGCGAAGCCTCCATCAGAATGTCGAGCGACTTCACGTCGCCTTGGAACGAGTAGGGATTGGTGCGCGGCTTCCATACGCCACCGCGCAGCGCGTGGGCTCCCGCCTCCTTTACCGCCGCTGCCGTCTCGTAGAAGTAGTTGGGATTCTTCGGATCAATGGTGCACGCGCCCGCGATGATGAACAATTCTTCGCCGAGCGTGACCCCGCCGATCTTGATGCGGTGACTTGCGAGGTCGGAGCGCTTGTCCATCAGTTTAAACGGCGACTGGATGCGATCGATGCGATCGACGTAATCCAGGCCCTCGAGCCGGTTGATCATGAGGTCGTCGCGCTCGTCGCCCACAATGGCGTAGATCGAGCGCATCGCGCCCACGATGGGCTGAATCTTACAGCCAAACTCCGCGACGATGGCGGTGATTTCGGCAAGCTGCTCGGATGTGAGGCGGGTGGATTTGGGCAGAATCATGGCAGTGAGCCGGTCAACGAAACACAATCACCGGGCCGAGGGAAGTCTGAGCTGTGACGCCCCGCGCAGAACTCAGAGCCCTTGCTCAAACTCAACCGGCAAAGCCGCGCGCGCGGCAAATTGGAACTCCCGGCTGCGCCACTCGTAGGCAAAGCTGGTCTCCGACGAATGCAAAAACAGGCGCTTGGTCCCGGCCTGCTTCGCAAACGAACGATTCCTCGTAAAGTCCCCGTAAGTCTGGTCCCCCACGATCGGCAGGTGCCGCTTGGCGCACTGCACCCGCAGCTGGTGGCTGCGCCCCGTGCGCGGCTCCAACTTGATCAGGGCGAGCTTGGGCTGCTGCCGCCCGATACGGACCACACTCGCCAAGCACTCGGCCGGCATATGCCCGGATTGCGCCGCCGTGCGAATCTGGCCGCCGCGCTTTTCGACGGCCAAGAGATCGCGCCAAGATTCGACGGACTTGGGCGGCGTGCCGAAGACCAAAGCGTGATAGACCTTTTTCACCTGCTTTCGCTTAAACTGCGCGCGAATCTCGTTCGCCAAATCGGCACTGGCCGCGACCAAAATCACCCCCGACGTCGCTGAATCCAACCGGTTAAGTAGCCAAAGTTTTCGGTCGGAGCCCGCCGCGTCCTTCCACTGGTAAAATTCCCCGTCGAGCGCGTAGTGCGCATCGAGCAACGCCTTGGGCTGGTCCGATTTCTGATTAGGATGCGAAAGCACGCCCGCCGGCTTATCGAGCCCGGCCAGCCCGTTCACATCGTGCGCCAGCACTCTGACGCCCGGCCCAAACGGCAAACCTGCCCAAAAACTCGCGCCGACTGCGCTCACTGATAGTAAAACGTGAACGTCATCTCCTGCGAATCGCCCAACACCGCGATCATGTCATCCGACCATTTTCCGTAGGGCGAACGAGCCGTGATCGCGGAAATACACGCTTCCTTGCCTTGCTCGTTCGAGGTGTTTTTCACGTCGACGATCGCCGTGATCTTGCCGTCGGAATCCATCCGAAATTTAACCGTTACGGTCGTTCCCGACGGCGGATAGAGCGTGCTCGAGAGCAAGATGCGATCCCACTGAATCTGCACCGTCTCGATCATGCGCTGAAGGTAGACGCCGTAGTTGCTCCATTTTGCATCAATACTCGAAGGGTCAAATCTAGGACTCTTCGAATTGTAGGCGGCTCGGTGTGTTACGCATGAAGTCAGCCCAAGTGCCGCAAGGGTAAGTGTAATTGAAAAAAGACGCCGCCTCATTGGTAATAGAACGAGAAAGTCATCTCCTGAGATTCTCCCAACATCGCGATCATGTCGTCAGACCATTTGCCGTATGGAGAGGGTGATGTAATCGCCGACACGCATGCTTCTCTTCCTTGCTCGTTCGAAGTATTCTTCACATCCAAGATGGCTGTTATCTTTCCATCGGAGTTTATTCTGAATTTGACGTTAACGGTTGTCCCCGAGGGCGGATAAAGGGTGCTCGAAAGGAGAAGACGCTCCCACTGAATCTGCACGGTTTCAATCAGTCGGTTTAGATAGACTCCATAATTGCTCCATTTCGCGTCATAGGCGATCGGGCCGACATTTTTTGTCCCAAATTGATTGTCCGAAAAAATCCCGGGTCGCACCTGCTGCTTTTGAAGAACCGGGCGCGGCTGCGGTTTCTGCCGGTCAATTCGCGGTGTGTTTGCCGTCGCGGTCTGGATCAGCGGCGCGTTCTTGATCCCTTCGACGCGATCGGGCACCGCCTTGGCCCCCGGTGCAAACTTCGCGACGTTGCTGCCGAACGCGTCCGGGTTCTCGCCTTCCTGTTTCTCAAAGCCCGAAAGCGGATTCTGCTCTTGCTTGGGCGACTCTTGTTTTTCCTCCGCCGTCGCCGCCTCGGTTGGCGGAGCCGTCGGCACGGCTTCCTCGGGTTTCGTCAACTGGCCGTCAACAATCTGGGTCGACTGGACGTCCTTCTTGCCCACGAGCGCCGGCATGTCGCTCTTACCGTTGGGCGTGGGTTTTTCCTGCGCCACCTGCTGGTTCATGAAACTGAAATTGTCCGTTTTATCCGGCACGTTGTCCGGCGCGTCGGGGTTGGCTTCCACGAACTTAAACGGCGCCGGCTTCGGCGCGGGCTTTTGTGCCTCAAACTCGTCCGGCGGCATCTCGATACTGAACGTCTGTGGCTCTTCTTTCCTCGGCAACACCTTCGGTTGAAACGTCAGGAAATACGGGGCCGCGACAAATAGCAGCAGATGCAGCACCAGCGTCCCGATCACCCCGATCTGCACCGATCTCGTCTCCGGGTTGCTCGACAAGCGCGGCAAACCCCGGCGCGGGGCCGCAGGCGGTGGACTCAAGGTGGCACTCATTGACGCGTGGCGAGGATCGGGACTGCGGTCATTCAACGCAGCAGACCGCACTTGGTCAAAATTTGTTTCGTCGTTTCTAGAGGCAACCCGACGATGTTGGACAACGATCCGCGGTAACCCGCGACGATCGACTCGGAGTGATCCTGGATTCCGTAGCCGCCGGCCTTATCGAGCGTGTTCACTTTCGCCAAATACGCCTCGATCGTCTCGTTGCCAAATTCCCTGAACGTCACCTCGCTCGCTTCGCCTGCTTCCAGTCGCAGTCCGTCGCTTAGGCGCCTCAAGGCCAGCCCGGTGAACACCGTATGCGTCCGCCCGCTCAGCCGGCGCAGCATCGCCCGCGCCTCCACCCCGTTCGCCGGTTTGTTCAAAACGGTGCCTTCGATAAAGACCGTCGTGTCGGCGCCCAACACCAGCGCATCGGGGTAGCGCGCGGCGACCCAGTCCGCCTTCAGCCCCGCGTTGTGCGCGACCATCGCCTTGGGCTCGCTCGCCGGGTCTTCGTGCTCCGTCACCTCCGCCGTGACGACCGTGAACTCCACGCCCAACTGCGAGAGTAACTCCCGTCGCCGCGGCGACGCCGAGGCCAAAATCAATGCCGGTTGCGCGCTCATGCGAGCTTCACGACCCGGTTGGCTAGTCTGTCTGGATTGAGATTCATAAGCCGAACAACAAAGCGTCCGCCGCCCGGCTGCTGCAAGCCCGGTGAGTTGCGGCTCGCCAAAACGCGCCCACGCTTTTCGCTCCTCACTTCCATGCGCCTTGGCCTTGCCCAGCTCAACCCGACCGTCGGCGACCTCGCCGGCAATCGCCGTAAAATCATCGCCGCCTACGAGTCCCTCGTCGCGCAGGGCGCCGAACTGGTTGTTTTCCCGGAGCTCATCGTCTGTGGATACCCGCCGCGCGATCTTCTCCTCAAACGCCGCTTCGCGAGCGACGTGGCCGACTCCCTCGCCCAGATCGTCGCCACCATCGGCGACGTGCCCGCGGTCATCGGCACGGTCGAGCCCAACCCGGCCGCGACCGGCCGACCGTTCTTCAACGCCGCCGCATTCTGCCATTGTGGCCGGATTGTCGCCACGGCCCGAAAATGCCTTTTGCCCACCTACGACGTGTTCGACGAGGACCGCTACTTCGAACCCGTCGCGTCGCCCACCGTTGTTGAACATGCCGGCCTCCGCATCGGCATCACGATTTGCGAAGACATTTGGACCCACCCAATGCTCGGCACGAGGCGCCTTTATCATGGCCTTGATCCGCTCCTCCAACTCGCTGCGCAAAAATGCGACGTGATGGTCAACCTCTCCGCCAGCCCCTGGCACTTCGCCAAGGGCGATGTCCGTGAGAAACTCGTGACCGACGCCGCCCGCGCGCTTGGCTGTCCAGTCGCCTACATCAATGCCGTCGGCGGCAACGACGAGCTCATCTTCGACGGGCGCAGTCTGGTCGCCTCTTCGGCCGGGGCGATCACGGCCGGCCTCGCCGCCTTTGCCGAGGAGCTCCGCGTCGTAGATACGGCTGCCACCACACCTCCGTCGCCGACGTTCCATCAACCCGATCTTGCCGATATCTACGCTGCTTTGGTCCTTGGCCTTCGCGACTACGCCCAGAAATCGGGCTTCAAGAAAGCCCTGGTCGCTCTCAGCGGTGGCATCGACTCCGCCCTCGTTGCCGTCGTCGCGGCCGAAGCCTTCGGCGCGGAGAACGTCATCGGTGTCTCCCTGCCATCCTCGATCTCCTCGCAACATTCCCGCGACGACGCCCGCATCCTCGCCGCCAATCTTGGTATCCGTTTCGAAACGATCGCCATCGCCGACGCCGTTGCCGCCGCCGAAACCGCGCTCGGGCCAGTCTTCGCCGGACGCACCCGCGACGTGACCGAGGAGAACATCCAAGCCCGCGTTCGCGGAGTGCTGATGATGGCGCTCTCCAACAAATTCGGCGCCTTGCTTCTGACCACCGGAAACAAGAGCGAAATGGCCGTCGGCTATTGCACGCTTTACGGCGACATGTGCGGCGGCTTGGCGGTCATCAGCGATGTCTTCAAGATGCAGGTCTACGCGCTTTCGCGCTGGATCAACCGGGACCGCGAAATCATCCCCGCCAACACCATCGACAAGCCGCCCTCCGCCGAGCTCCGCCCCGGCCAAGTCGATCAAGACAGCCTGCCGCCCTACGAGCAGCTCGACGCGATTCTCAAAGGCTATGTCGAGGAAGGTCTCTCCCGCAGGGATCTAATCGCGCAAGGTTTTCCCGAAGCCGTCGTCAACGACATCGCCCGCAAGGTCGACCTCAACGAATACAAACGGAAGCAAGCCGCCCCCGGCCTGCGCATCACCCCGCTCGCCTTCGGTGTCGGCCGTCGCATCCCGATTGTTCAGAAATACGTGAGCTAAGCCGCCGATGTTCGCCCCGATCGCCAGAATCGTGATCTACGCGAAGGAGGTCGAAAAACTCGCCGACTTTTATCGTCGGGTCTTTGAACTCAAGGACGTCGGCTCGAGCGAGGACGGCTGGATCGAACTGGCCGCCGGCGGCTGCAATCTCGCTCTCCATCGCGCGGCCAAAACCGCCGATCACCGGCGAGCCGCGGCCAAGATCGTCTTCGGCGTCAAGGACGTCGCCCAAGCGAAGAAAATCTTGGCCGCACGCGGCCTCCGGCTGGGCGCCATCCACCGATCACCCCATTCAAATTTCTGCAACGGCCGCGATCCCGAAGGCAATCACCTCAGCATCGGTGACCGCGGCGTTCCTTAGGGGAACGATTCGACTACCGATTTCCGTGCGCTTCGAGATTGGTCGCCAATTCGAAGCTGATCTTGCCTTCCATGATTTCACGCAACGCCGTGTCTTCCGGTGACATTTTTTCCAGCGACTCCACGAGTGGACGATTACCGCGCTTGAGTTGCTTCACCCGCAGTGAAACCAAGTTCACCAAGATATTTGGGTCATCGACCATCTTCAGGGCACCTTTGATATAATCGTCACGCATAAGTAGTTTGCGGCCACCCCTCCAGCGCGTTGCTCCGCCGTGAAACCCCAGAGTCGAAATGACCCCGAGCCCCTGTGACCGCTGTCACCCTAAAAATGCCGGGCCGCCGAGACGACGCCTATCTCGGGCCTGACGGGCGCGCCCGGCCAAGCCGCTTGCCGGCCATTCCTTTAGGATGATTATAGCGGAAGTTTTTCCGGTCCGGCGTGTTCGTGCTCGTCGTGCACGGCCCCTGATCGTTTAACCTTTTCAGTTTTTACCGTGCTCGATCCCGTCTCCGAAGCCCTCTTCGCCCGCGCCTGCCGCCTCATTCCGGGCGGCGTGAATTCGCCCGTTCGGGCCTTTCGCGCAGTCGGTGGTTCGCCCTTCTTCGTCAAATCCGCCCACGGCGCAACACTGGTTACCGCCGACGATCGCGAACTCATCGACTTTGTCGGCACATGGGGTCCCGCGATTCACGGTCACAACCACCCGATTATCAAAGCCGCCATCGCGGCCGCCCTCGAACACGGCACCTCCTACGGGACGCCCAATCCCTGCGAAGTGGAAATGGCCGAGCTCATCACCCGGCTCGTTCCATCGATCCAAAAAGTCCGCCTGACCAGCAGTGGGACCGAAGCCACTATGTCAGCCGTGCGCCTTGCACGCGGGTTCACCGGCCGGGACAAGATCATCAAGTTCTCCGGTTGCTACCATGGCCACTCCGACTCGCTCTTGATCAAAGCCGGCTCGGGTGCCCTCACCCACGGGAATCCCGACAGCGCCGGGATTCCCGCGAGCTTTGCCCGCGAGACCATCGTTCTGCCTTTCAACGACCGTTCCGCCCTCGCGGCCGCGCTTGCCGCCCACCCCGAACAAATCGCCGGGGTCATCCTCGAGCCCTACATCGGCAACGTCGGTTTCATTCCGGCGGATCCCGGCTACCTTGCCGACGTCCGACGCCTCTGCACCGAGCACGGGGCGGTGCTCATTTTCGACGAGGTGATGACCGGGTTTCGTCTCGCCCTCGGCGGCGTCCAACAACTCGAGTCGATCACTCCGGACCTCACTTGCCTTGGGAAAATAATCGGCGGCGGCCTGCCCGTCGGCGCTTTCGGCGGCCGCGCGGAAATCATGGATCAACTCGCGCCACTCGGCCCGGTTTACCAGGCGGGAACCCTTTCTGGAAATCCGCTCGCGCTGGCCGCCGGCATCGCGAGCGTCCGACTTCTTGCCGAGCTCGATCCGTTTGCCCGCCTCGACGCACTGGGTCGCCAAGTCCGCGACGCCATCCTCTCGACGGCCGCGACCAAAGGCCTGCCCGTCCAAGTTCCCCAGCAGGGCTCTATGCTCAGCGTGTTTTTCACCGCAACACCGGTCCGCGATTACGCAACCGCGCTCACCTCCGATGCGTCGCTGTTTGCCCGCTTTTTCCAAAATTGTTTATCTCGCGGGCTCTACTTGCCCCCGAGCGCGTATGAGGCCTATTTCCTCAGCACTGCTCACGAAGGCGACTGTATCGACCGCGCCTGCGACATCCTCTCAAAATCTCTCCGCGACCTCTAAAAAAATGCCCGCTGCCCAGTTTCCTTTTCCGACTTCTTTCCGCGCTCTGGGTGTTTTCCGCCGGCATCTGATTGCGGCGGTATTCAGTTTAACGGTCGTCGCGCTCTGCGCCCAACCCGCCCCGGTTCCTGTCGCCACCATTTCCCTCGATGAACTCCGCCCAGGCCAACGCGGCCAAGTGTGGACCGTTTTCCGCGGCACCGAGCCCGAACCTTTCGAGGTCGAAGTCACCGGCGTGGTCCGAAATGCCCTCGGCCCCGGAAAATCCCTGATTCTCTGCCAGCTCACGGATCCCCGCGTTCAAAACATGGGCGCCGTCGCCGGCATGAGTGGCAGTCCGCTCTACATCGACGGACGTCTCGCCGGTGCGCTGAGCTACCAGATTCAGCGGTTTGAAACCGTGCGTCACGCCGGCTTCACGCCCGCCGCCGATCTCGCCGA
>CALSBN010000192.1:0-10290 GCA_943373185.1 Opitutus sp. GAS368
GCGCCTTGGGCGAAGCAGAGTTATTGGGCGAAGCCGGTTACTTCGAGGTAGGGGAGAAGTTCGGGTAGGCCTCGTTGCTGTGTTCGCCGATGTCGAGACCCTCGGTCTCTTCTTCGGCGGTTACGCGGATGCCGCCCATCGCCTTCAAGGCATACCAGACGATCAACGACGAGACGAAGACGAAGGCGCCGACCATGGCCACGCCCTTGAGCTGCACCATGAATTGGGCGCCGCTGGTCAGGCCGGTGTCGAGGGCGGCCACGGTGTTGGCGATGGCGCCATCACCGTATTGGGCTTTGCCGTGATAAAAGAGACCGAGGGCGAGACTGCCCCAGATGCCGTTTACCAAGTGCACGGCGAGGGCACCGACGGGGTCGTCGAGCTTCAGCTTGTCGAAGGCAATGACGCCGAGCACCGCGAGGATGCCGCCGATGAAACCGATGATGGCGCCCGAAGTGATGGTGACGAATGCGCAAGGGGCGGTAACGGCGACCAAGCCGCCCAGACACCCGTTGAGAATCATGGAGAAATCGGGCTTCTTCAGGAGGACCCAGGCGGTGATCGTCGCGCCGAGGGTGCCGAAGACGGCGCCCATGTTGGTGTTGACGAGAACGTGGGCGATGGCGGCGCCGTCCATGGCGGCCATCGTCGAGCCGGGATTGAAGCCGAACCAACCGAGCCAGAGGATCAGCACGCCGAGGGCGGCCGAGGTCATGTTGTGGCCGGGGATGGGGTGAACCTTCCCATCTTTGCCAAATTTGCCGAGACGAGGTCCAAGGACGATGATGCCGGCGAGAGCAGCCCAGCCGCCGACGGAGTGAACGACGGTCGAGCCGGCGAAGTCGCGAAAGTTATTGGAGCCGAGGTAGCCGCCGCCCCAGACCCAGTGGCCGGAGATCGGATAAATGATGCCGACAAGAATGAGGGCGAAAAAGATGAAGGAGGAGAATTTGATGCGTTCGGCGACGGCGCCGGAGACGATCGTCGCGGCGGTGCCGGCGAAGACCAGTTGGAAGAAGAATTTGGCCCAGAGCGGAGTGGGCGTCCAGTTGATGGAGCCGTAGACGCCTTCATACACCGTGGTGGAGAAAGGATTCATCGCCGCGTAGGCGGCGCCGAGGGCGGGGGAGTTGTCGGCCCCCTGCACGAAGAAGGCGATGCGGCCGATCCACATGTTGCCGTCGCCAAACATCAGGTCCCAACCGATCGTGTAGAACGCGGCGGAAGCGAGGGCGAAGACGACGAAGTTTTTGGCGAGGATGTTGACGCAGTTTTTGGCGCGGCAAAGACCCGACTCGACGAGGGCGAAGCCGGCATTCATCCAGAACACGAGCATCGCGGTGACCAGCACCCAGACGGTGTCCAACCCGGTGCGCAGGGAGCTGAGATCGGACATTTTTGGGATGGCCGGGGCAGCGGCAGCCGGAGTTTCGGCGGCGTGGAGGGGCGTCAGAGCGGCGAGCACCGCGAGCAGTGCGGCCCACTTGAGCGTGCCCTTGAGGGCGGGAGACAAGTTTTTCATCGGAGCGAGGCGATTGGTTTAGGTTGAAGGAGCAGCTGGGCCGGAACGCACGGGCGCGCCAAGTCCGAGGGGATTTTAGCAGAGCCTATGCCAACGCCGGGGATTTGACGGCGATGGGCGCTTTAAGGTGCCGACGCGAAGGTTGCGTCGTGGCCCGGAACCTGCCTTTCAACGCCGCATGACATTCGACGGATTTGATTTCTTGCGGATCGGGGTGGCGCTGGCGGTCGGCGCGGTGATCGGGATCGCCTATGTGTCCGCGCAGGAAACGGCGAGGCGGCGGCATGAATTGGAGCGGCCGAAAAGCGCGACGGCGGATGAAAATCTGGGGGTGCCCGGTTCGGCCCGCCGGGCGGTGCTATTGGCCATGGCGCTCGTGGCCGTGCAGTGGATCTGCCCGCTGCTCTTTGTTGCGGGCACGCAGTGGTGGGTGACCGGCGGCGTGCTGCTGGGCGCAGGGTGGCAGCGGATGCGCTCGATCGGAGAGCGGAAGGGGCCGACGGGACGTTGAGGACGTCGGCGGGCGGTCAGATAAAGAGAAAGCCGACCAAAATTAGAATCGGGAGGAGAATCGGCAGGCTGTATTTGAAGATGTAGCCGAAGAACGACGGGCAGTGCACGCCGGCGTCGTGGGCGATGGACTTGACCATGAAATTGGGTCCGTTGCCGATATAGGTCATGGCGCCGAAGAAGACCGCGCCGAGGCTCACCGCCACGACGAAGGCGGGTTGTTGCACCAGGAGAATCTGCACGGCGGCGACGGAACCCACGGCGGCACCGGCAAATGCGGCGGGATTGGCGGCGCGGGCGGTGGATTCGGCCAGTTGCAGGAAGTTTACGTAGGTCGGGGCGTTGTCGAGGACCGAGGAGAGCACACCGGAGGCGAAGTAATATTGAAGGGGTCGGGTGAAGCCAAACTCCACGCCGTGCACCGCGAGATAACCCAGAGCGGGCATCATGGTGGTAAAAATGCCGATGAAGAGAAAAGCGACCTCTTTGATGGGGCCGAACGAAAACGTGTTCACCGCGTGGACGGTCTTCGGCGTGAGAAAATACGAGGCGGTCGCCGCCGCCAGCATCACGGCCTCCCGCAGGAAAAATTTATCGGGCAAGAACACCGCGCCGATGATCACCAGTAGGAAAAGGACGTTGATCCCGCCCTCGAAGCGCCAGGTGTCCGCCTGCTCGGCATCGGCCTGGAGTTTGCGCGGCATCCGCTCAAAGCTTCGGTGGTCGAAGCAATAAAACACCGCCAGTATGGCGGCGGCGGTCACGAGCCAGCTGGTGAACACACGTTCCAGCAGCCAGAAAAACGGCACGCCGTGCAGGTAGCCGATGAAGAGGGGCGGGTCACCGATCGGGGTGAGCGCGCCGCCGACGTTCGACACGATGAAGATGAAGAAAACGACGTGGAACGCGCTGATCCGCACCTTGTTCATCCGAATCCACGGGCGGATCAGCACCATTGAGGCTCCTGTGGTGCCGATGAAATTGGCCGCGACGGCACCGACCGCGAGGAAGACGACGTTCTCCAGCGGAGTGGCGCCGCCCTTGACCTTGAGGTGGATACCGCCGGCGACGACGAAAAGGGAGCCGATCAAGGCGATGAACGAAATGTATTCGTAGACCGTGTGGACGATGAGGCCGCCGCCGCCCGGGATCCTGAGGTAGTAATAGACCGAAACGAGAATCCCGAGGCCGACGGAGACCGCCGGGTAGTTGTGCTCCCACCAGTGCTTCAGCTTTTGCGGGGTCAGCGGCATGATGGCGATGAGCAGCAGCAACAGGCCAAATGGCAGCATGAGCCAAAGGGGAATCTCGGTCGGGGCGGCGTTCGCGGAGGCGAAGAGCAAGACGGGGAGCATCGGGTCGGGGATGCAAACGGCGTGCCGACGTGGCGTCGAGGGGAAGTTGCACGCTTGGAGCGTCTTCGGGCTCGCGCCGACCGGGTTCGGCAAGCAAAAGAAATCTGCGACTTTTCGCCGTCCCCCCGTGTTTTGCACATGAACGATGATCCTCCAGTGCAAAATTCACCCTCGGGACTGACTCCCCCGACCGATTTCGCGACCTTCATGCGCAACTACCAAGACATGGTTTTCAGCACCGCCGCGCGGCTCACCGGGAACGAGACGCAGGCGGAGGACATTTCGCAGGAAGTGTTTTTGAAGGCGCACCAGCACTTCGCCATGCTCTCCACGAGCCCCACGGCGGGCGGCTGGCTGAAGACCGTCGCGACCAACCTCGCCCTCAACCACCTCACGCGCTACCGCAACCGCTGGCGCTTCTTCTCCGAGCTCAAGCGCGACGACGCCGGCGACGATTCCGATGCCCCCGAGGTCGATTTCGCCGCGCCCGAAACGTTTTTTGGCGAAGTCGATGCCGATGAACGTCGCGCGCTCGTCGAACGCGCGCTCGACGAACTCCCTCCCCACCAGCGCATCCCGCTCGTGCTTTATCACTTTGAAGACCTGCCCTACGACGAGATCGCCAAAAAACTCGGCGTCTCCTTGCCGAAGGTGAAGACCGACATTCTCCGTGCCCGCGCGGCGCT
The DNA here is from genome assembly GCA_943373185.1 of Opitutus sp. GAS368. Lineage (GTDB taxonomy): Bacteria > Verrucomicrobiota > Verrucomicrobiia > Opitutales > Opitutaceae > Tous-C4FEB. The sequence continues at coordinate 4,074 of CALSBN010000192.1, forward strand.
CGCCAAAGTCCTCCAACGCGCCGGCAGCACCGCGCACGAATCATTTAACAACTGACCACTGAGTCCGCCCGCCGGCCTCCCGCCCATGAATCTCCCTCCTGAAAATCCCCGCGACCCGCTCGAAGCCGCCATCCACCGCACGCTCCGGGCGCAACCGCTGCGCCGCGCCCCGCGCTCGCTCGAATCGCGCGTGTTCGCGGAGCTCGCCCGACAAGCTGCGCTGCCTTGGTGGCGCAAGACCTTCGCTTTCTGGCCCGCGCCGGTGCGCGCCGCGTTCTTCGTGCTCTCGGCCATCGCGGCCGCCGCGCTCGTCGCCGGAGTCTATGTTTTTTCCGCGAACGCTTCGCAGCAACTCGCGAGCGAAGTCGCCGGCCGTCTGGGTTGGCTGGACTTCGTTCTGCAGCTCGGTTCTACCGCGGTTGATACCTTCGTGGTCGTTGGCCGTTCCATCCCCACGCTCTGGCTCTTCGGCGGCGCGGTCCTTTTTGCCGGCGCCTATGCCACCCTGATCGGTGCTGGTGCCGTCGCTTACCGCACGTGGCACCACAGCCCGCGCCCTCACGCCTCATAACTTTTCACCCCGTTTGATCCCATGAAAACTTCTTTCCGCCCGCTTTTCCTCAGCGTTGCGATCGCCCTCTGTTTCACCTTTACCCTCGCGGTTTTCGCCCAGGAAAAGCCGGTTCCCACGCCGGAGCCGGCTCCCGTGGCCGCCGAGAATCCGTCCGCGCCGCCCGCCAACGTCGAGGCACCGGCCGCGGCCGACCCGGACAAATCAACGTTGCGCCGGCTGGACACCGCGCCCGAGACCACCTCTCCGGCGCCGATAAAGAAGACGGTGCGCGTGAAGAAGAACCCGGGCGGCGACCCGGACCGCGTGGTGATCTTCAGCGAAAACGTAATCGGCGCGGAGGAAAAAGTGGCGGGTGAAGCGGTGGCGATCATGGGCGATCTGCGGATCGACGGCGACGTGCGGCGCGACGCCGTCGCCGTGATGGGCAGCGTCACCATCAACGGCAAAGTGGGCGGCGAAGTCGTGGCGGTGATGGGCGACGTGGTGCTCGGTCCCAAGGCGGAGATCGAAGGCGATGTCGTGGTGATCGGCGGCGCGTTGCAGCGCGACCCGGGCGCGATCGTGGGCGGCGAAGTGAAACGCGTGGGCGTGGGTAAATTTCAGGGCAAGAGGCCGCGTATCCCCGGGCCGATCGACGCCTGGTGGGACCACGCCCTCAGCCACGGCGCGCTTTTGGGCGTGGGCAAGGACTTGGGCTGGCTGGTCGTGCCGGTGCTGATGGCGCTGGCTTTCTACGCGCTGCTCGCGCTCGTGTTTCCCGGCGGGATTCGGCGCACGGGCGATATGCTCGCGCAGCGCCCCGGCGCGGTGGTGCTCTCGGCTTTGCTGACGTTCATGGCGCTTCCGGTTCTCTTCATTTTGCTGCTGATCACGGTCGTGGGGATCCCGGTCGCGCTGCTCGGGCTGCCGGCGGGCATCGTCCTCGGCGTCGTGTTCGGCAAGGCGGCGATTTACGGCCTCGTAGGCCGAAAGCTGATGCAGGATCGGGCGCCGTTGGCGGTGTCCGTGCTCATCGGCGGGGTCATCTTCGCCCTGCTGTTTGCCGCGCCCATCATCGGGATTGCGCTGTGGGTCTTGACGGCGGCATTGGGCCTGGGCTGTTCGATCGCGGCGCTGCTGACCGCCGGCAAGAGCCCGGCCACGCCGACGTTGCCCGTAGTTCCTTTTGCGCCTCCCGTCATGCCCGCGACTGCAGCCATGGGCGCGGCGGCGACGGCCGCGAGCGTCAATGCTTTCACCGTGCCCGTCGGGACCGAGACCACGGTCGCGCCCCCACCGGCACCGGCGGCGCAGTCGGCGGGATTCGGCACGGCGGAGCAGGTTCCCCCGATGATGAACACCTCCGCGGCGGCCTCGGCTGCGGCCATGCCGCCTCCGGTGATCGCGCTGACTCCGAACGTCACGTTGCCCCGCGCGGGCTTCTGGATTCGCACCGCGGCCTTGTTGATCGATCTGATTTTGATCGGCGTCATCTTTGGACCGCTGAGTGCCGGGCATTTGATTTTGCCGGGGCTCGCCGCCTATGGCGCGGTGATGTGGAAGTTCAAAGGCACGACGATCGGTGGCATCGTGTGCGGACTGCGCGTCGTGCGGCTCGACGACCGGCCGCTGGACTGGCCCACGACGGTGGTGCGTGCCCTCGGCTGCTTCCTGTCGCTCGCCGTGGCGGGATTGGGTTTCGTGTGGGTGGTCTTCGATTCCGAGCGCCAATCGTGGCACGACAAAATCGCCGGCACCGTCGTGGTGCGGTCGCCCCGGGGCGCGTCGCTCGTTTGATCCGCCACGCGGGCCGAGTAACCGGAAGAACCGGTTTGCAAAACCGGAGGGCGTGGACCGATGGTTTCAAAAACCACTCCATGCCACCACTCACCCGCGCTCTCGCCTGCGCTTTTGTCCTGCTCTCGCCGATCGGCCTCGTCGCCAAGGAGCGCAACGCGGTCGTCATCCAGGCCGACTTCGGCGGCGCGGTGATGCCCGGCGTCGTGTTCGCCGTCGACAAGACCATCCCGATTTTCAACGTCCAGCCGCTGATCGAGCTCTACAATATCGACGCCGCCGCGCGGAACTTGGTCTACACTGCCCCCGTGTGGCCGGCCGGCACGGTCTTCATCTCGGTGGTCGATCCGGGCGTCGGCACTAAGCGGAAGTCGGTCGTCGTGAAAACCAAGAACGGCCAATTCTTCGTGGGCCCGGACAACGGCTCGTTCGGCTACGTCGCGCAGGAGTTCGGCGTCGAGGCCGTGCGTGAGATCGACGAGAAAGTGAACCGCCGCCCCGGCACCGAGTGGTCGCACACGTTTCACGGTCGCGACGTCTACGCTTATGTGGCCGGCAAGCTCGCGGCCGGCGTCATCACCTATGAACAGGTCGGACCGTTGCTCGGCACGAAAGTGGTCGAACTCGATTTGCCAAAGCCCGTGCTGAAAGACGGCACCGTCATCGGCATGATCGACAGTTCGCGCGGCCACCTCGGCAATACGACCTGCCTGATCGACCGGCGCACCTTTGACCAACTTGGCATCAAGGAAGGCGAGCTCGTGGTCGTCACGATTCGCAAAGGCCAGAAAGTCGTCTGGGAGGAAACGGTGCCTTACGCGCGCACGTTTGGTGACGTGCCGGTGGGGAAGAATCTGATGTTTATCAACAGCAGCGGCTTTGTCGCGATGGCGGTGAACCAGGGGAATTTCGCCAATACCTACAACATCGACTCGGGTCGCGAGTGGACTTTGGCGGTGCGAAAAAAGTAACGGCGGTTGGCGAGGACTCCGAGGTGGCGCCGGGACCTCTGGGCCCGGCGAGTTGGCCGGGTCAAAGCGGCGCGAGCACGGGACGTTTCGCGCTACGGCCGTCGGCCAGCGAACGGCCGGCGAGACTCCGGCCGATCCACGGCAGCAGATGGTGACGGGCCCAGCGCGCTTCGGCGGCGCAGACCTGAAGCGCCGTTCGCCGGGGTAAGGCGGGCAGCGGCTCGCGCCACGCCGTGTTGCTGTCCGGCAAATCCAAGGCGTGCGCCAGGGCTTCGGCGATGCGGGCGTGGCCGGCGGAATTGGCGTGGATGCGGTCGTCGCTCCAGAGACGGCGATCGGTGGCCACGGGGTAGGCCGCGAAGTCCACGAGCAGGGCGCCGGAGCGGCGCGACGCCTCGGCGAGAGCGGCGTTGAGGGCCGCGATGCGTGGCGCGATCAGGCGCGCGAGAGGCATGAGCGGCGTGAGATCGGGGAGCGTGAAACTCAGGACCGTCGCGCCGCCGGCCCGGAGCGAGCTTTGGATGTGCTCGATGTCGGCGCCGACGCGCGCGGCGTCGAAGCGCGGCGCAGTTACGTCGTTGGTGCCGCAAAACACCGTCGCGAGATCGGGGCGCAGGGCGAGGGCGGGGGCGAGTTGGCGCTCGCGCACCTGCACCGTCGTCAGCCCGCGGACGCCGAGATTGGCATAGAGCAATTCGCCCTGCAGGGCGTGGATGCGCTCGGCGAGCCGCTGTGACCAACCGCGGTAACCGCCCGTGCCGTCCGGGTCGTCGATGCCCTCGGTCGAGCTGTCGCCGAGTGCGACGTAGCGGGCGAAATGCGGGCGCGGCACGGCGGTCATCACCGGCTGATTTTTACCTTGGGCGAGGCCGACCAACTGTTGTGGCCGCCCTCGATGGCGATCCACTTCGCCGACGGCAGTTGCGCGGCAAGATTCTTGGCGTGGTCATAGGGGATGATGCTGTCGTCGAGCGCGCCGTAGATTTCGACGGGCCCCGCGTAGTTGCTCAGGGCGGCGATATTGTCCCATCGGTCGCGGAGCATGAGGCGAACGGGGAGAAACGGGAAATGCCGGGCGGCGACGTTGGCCAGCGTATCGAACGGGACGACGAGGATGATTTTGTCCGGCGCGGGCGAGGCCGAGGCCAAAAACGAAGCGGGACCGCTGCCGATGGATTCACCGAGGATGCCGATAGGTTTGCCGGGAAACTCGCGGCGCAGCGCCTGATAGGCGGCCAGCGCGGCGGCGTTGATTGTAGGGAGGGAAGGCTGGCCGTCGCGCCGGCCGTAGCCGGGATATTCGAGCACGTAGAGCGCATCGGTCGGCGCCATCTGCGGCAGCACGTAGGTGCGGTCGGAGGCTTGGCCGCCGTTACCATGCATCATCAACCAGATGGTTTGCGGCGACGGGGCCGAACGGTGAAAGCCGATCGTCTCGCCGTTGACCGTCCACGGCAGCATCGCCGGATCGGCGGCGTGGTGAGTGGGGTAGTAAAGCAGGCTGCGTTGGCCCAAGCCGACGAACACGCAGAGCGCGGCATAGACGGCGGCGGGGACGGCCCCGACGAGGGCACATCGCTTGATGAGTTGAACGAGCTTTGAGTTCGGTTTCATGGACGACGTGCGACTTGGTGGCGTGGCATCGCAATCGAACGCGGGCGGCAAAGAAAGGCCGTTTTGTCGGGATCGGACGGGGAGGATTTCGGGCGACGGGGAGTTTTTCGAACTGGCCGACCGTGGTGATGCGGCCAAGGGTTTTGGGCGATGCCGACCAATCACAACGCAGCCCGCGGCCACAAGCTCGCCGCAATCGACCTCGACGGGACCTTGCTCGGACCCGATCACACGATCAGCCCGGCCAACGTGCGGGCGGTGCAGCGGCTTCAGGCCGCCGGGATCGAGGTCGTGTTGGCCTCCGGGCGGCACCAAGGGACGATGGTGGCGTTTGCGCGGGCGTTGCCGGGCGTGCGCTGGATCGTCTCGGTGCAGGGTGCGCAGGTCGCGGATGTCGAGGGGGCGCGGGTTTTGCACCAGTCGTTTCTTGATCCGTTGGCGGCGCGGCAGGTGTTGGACCTCGGGCATCAGATGGGCTTTCCCGCACTCGTGTATTCGACCGAAGGCATCGCGACCGACAGCGATCTCGGCGTGGAATCCTATTTCAAACACATCGGACACCGTCCGGCTCGGATCTCCACGGAGCAATTTTTGGCGACGCGCACGTTTAAGATCGTGTGGGTGGGCGAACCGGAGCGGTTGGCAACGTTGGCGCAGGAGGCGCGCGTGGCGGCGATGCCGACGGAGAAGCTGCGTTCGCACCGGCATCTTTTTGAATTCGTGCAACCGGGCGTTTCGAAGGCGACCGGGCTGGCGGCGCTGGCGGCGCAGCTCGGGATCCGGCGCGAGGAGACGATGGGCTTCGGCGATGCGGACAACGATGTGCCGATGTTCGACTGGGTGCGCACGTCGGTCGCGATGGCGCACGGCTGGCCCGAGGCGAAGGCGAGGGCGACGTTGGTCACCTCGGCCGGCCCGGTGGAAGAGGCCTTTGCGCGCGGCGTCGATGCGGTTTTGGACGCGGCGCCGTGAGCGGGCAGATCGTTTCTCACCATGAAAACCGCGTTCTTCATCGTATTGCTGGCGGCGGCTGCTGCGAGCGCAGTGGGACGGGCGCGGGACGCGTCGGCGGTTGAGAACAAAGGTCCGGCTTGGGCCGCGATGCTGGCGTTGGTGAGAGAGCGGTTTCCCAAAGTGCCGCAACTGAGCACCGCCGAGCTGGCCGCGTGGCGGAGCGATGCGGCCCGCCCGCAGCCCGTGTTGCTCGACGCGCGCGAGCCAGCGGAGTTCGCCGTGAGTCGTCTGCCCGGAGCGGTCCGCGTCGCGCCCGATGCGACGGCGA
>CALSBN010000193.1:0-10273 GCA_943373185.1 Opitutus sp. GAS368
GAGCGACACCCGCGAGGGTCGAACCAGTCGATAATGCCGTCACTGTCCGGCGACGGGCGTCGTGCCGTCATGGGTCTGAAGACCAAGGCAGAAGTGGCGCCAATCCCGCTGCCACGTTCGCAGCGGCCAGTGCTGGCATATCTTTAACGTTAGCCGCCGAAAGTGATCGCGACGTTCTACATCTACGCCGACGGTTTCGATCTCGACGAGATCGCGCCTGAATTGCTGGCTCGTATCGAAGCGTTTGTCGCCCCCTATAGCGGTCGAGTGCGCGTTGTGGATCAGCGCGAAGAAAGAAAGAAGGAGTCGCCCGACTGGCCCGATTGGGATTTGGGTGTGAATTTCGAGTTTGAGACGCTGACGACCGCCGAGAGGAAGGATCTCCTCTTGTTTTTCCAGCATCTCTCGTCCGAGTTTGGCCGGGATTTTATAGTCGGTGGCGTATTGCCAAGCGGCCAGACAGAAGATTTCGTGTCGGTGTCTTCCGGTGAGACTCTCGACCAGGCTTTCGACCTTTTACTCACCCATGAAAAGAAGGGCTAACCAGATCATCACAGACAACTCCGGGGCTTCGCCCCTCCGTGTCTGACTGATGACGATCGCCGGAAGATGAAGAACGTCATCGCAACCATCTTGGTTTTGCTTTCGGCCGCTGGTTTGCTGGCCAGCGACAAGTCCGTTGCGGGAGTATACCGGAGCGAGGTCGGACTCTACGTTTTGACCGTCTCGCTGCTCGATAATGGCAATTATCTAGCCCGGTGGGATTCGGACATTGGCTCGAATGGCACCGCGTCTGGATCGTGGACGTTTCAGGATGGTGAGGTGCGACTCTCCCCGAAGAAAGAAGAGGGCCATCCCATGACTGGCTATCTGCGTGTCCTTGCCCTTCGGAAGTTTGAAGGCCGTCAGGCGTTGCTCCGGAAAGAGGATTTCATGAATGAGGCGAGTCCGCTGTATTATCTCTACCTCCAAAAGAAGGGCGATCCAGCCGGCACAGACAACGACCGGGCTGCGCCCGGTCGTGTCTGACCTCAATCGTTAGGCAAAGAATGAAATGCTCGATTTGCAGTCGCACACTGAACGACCCGAAAGATCCACTTTCGGGTGATTGTGGTGGCGATTGCTGGGGCTGTATTGGCGAGGTCGAAGCCGAAGGTGGCTGGGAGCCTTCATTGACTATGGTGCGGCAAGAATTTGCCTCAGGTCTGCGACCCGGTTGGAAGGATCCACACATCAAGTCATCTCATGCGCAGTAGACCAAGAATGAAGAAGCCTAACCAGAGCACTACAGCACAACGCGCGGGCTTGGCCGTTTTGGTGCTACTCAAAGTCCGTCCTCCGCGCGTGGCTGACTGCTGACGTTAGGCAAATCAGAAGATGAATCAGTATCCCACACCTTCTTCGGTAGCATTGGTAGCAAGAATCATTGCCGCGACGTTCGACGTCACCGAGGTTGAGGCGCGCGAGAACGCGGAAGGACTGGTTATATTAGCTGAAGATTGGGGTGGTATCGGCGCTGCGCCATTAGATTGGGATCTCCAAGTGAAGAAGCACTTCGGTGGACGTTTGAAATGGAGGTCGGAAATGGTCAGACAGAAGTTTCTCGACGACAAGAAAGTTACCATCGCCGCATACGAGAGCTATATCCGAGCAAGAAAATGAAGAAATCCGAGCCTAATCAGCAGATGGACAGAACCAAACAGCTGAATACAAAAAATTGGCCTAACAAGGCGGTGCAGCCAAGACGATTGCTTGTCACATTTCGTGCTTGCGCACGAACTGCGCCAAGCAACCGTCTGGCTGACCTTTGACGATGGGCGAACAAATGCGCACCTTCCTTTCCAAGATTAGGCGCCGGCTCTCGCGAGATTTCCCTAAGCGCGAAGTCCGATTCGATGGCGACGGTTTCTCCGTATTCGAAGAGGAAGAAAAGAAGAGTTCAGTCCGTTGGTCGGATGCCTTGGAAGTCTTCGCCTACAAGATTGATCTATTCAGCGTTGATGAGATTTGCATCGGCTTTCGCGTCGACTCGGCTGGCACCCACCATTGGGTCAGCGAAGAGTTCACCGGCTATCGCGAGTTTCTCGAAGAGCTGAGCCAGCACTTCCCGGGGATTCGCACCGACTGGTTTTCAGACGTGGCATTCCCAGCGTTTGTCGAGAATCGGACCACGCTTTGGGGCGAAGCGTGGACTGTTCCATCCCGAGAGCCCATCCAGAGCATCACAGACAACGACGGGGCTGCGCCCCGTCGTGTCTGACTGCGGACGTTAGGCAAAATGAAACCCGGCTTCTCCAATCTCGTAATCTGCGGATTCTGTTCCGCGGCGTTGGTAGGTGCTATAGCTTTCGTATTTGCCTGGCAGGTGTTCGGGGGAAAAGAAGATACGATTGCAGCAGAGAAGTTTGGTTCACGCAGCGAGAACGTCGTGCCCTTGTCGATTCTCTTGTTCATGTTCGTCATCAACCCCCTTGTGGCTGCACTGGCAGTTTGGAGGAAGAGCAGTCTGTGGATTCGGCTTCTCGGCTACTTCAATGCCTTTCACTTTCCGCTAGGAACCCTGTGCGCTTATGCATTGCACACACACTTTAGCTCTAGGTCCTTCGAAACTCGGACCAATCCGGAATAAGGAACAGAAGCCTAACTCTGAGGGTTCAACTCTGAGGGTTCTGTGGCGCCGTAGCGCGCCACGGGACCCCGGTTGAACAAGCCCGGGAAAGACGGCGGCGCGTGGCCGCAGGCTTATGTGTTTTGTGTCGGGGCCGACCGTGCGGCGCGCGTCGTGCAGCGCTCAGCCACCCGCAGCGCCACATCGGTTTTCGCGCCGGCGAGCGACGCCGCGCGCGGCGAACCGCGCCTTCCGGCGCGATCTTCACCACGGTGCAGCCGCGTTGCCGCGTGCTCCGGCCCGAGGACGCAAAGCAGCGGCTGGCGGGCGGCAGCCCGCCTGAGCGGCATCGTCTGGATCGGCGTTGTCATCGGCGGCAGTCAGGCGGAGCCCGTGCGTGGCGGGGCAGCGCGCCCACACGCACCAACGAAAATCCCGCGCAGTGCGGACACCGCAGGTGCCACTGCGGCGGCGGCTCGGCCGCCACGACGAAGATCGGCTTGGCGAGCAAGGTCTCCACCACCATCCGCCGCGCCTTCGCCGCAGGATGCAGCCAGCCAAAGTAACGCACGCGGTGCTGCCCGGGCGGAGGCACGTGTTGCAGATACCGCCGCAAAAACTCCGCCGCACCCAACGTGCACTGCCGGCGCTGCTGCGTCTGCGTGTCGGTGTAGTTAAACACCACGCGCTCGTCATCGGCATGCACGATGCGCTCGTCCGAGATCGCGGTCCGCGCCACATACCGCGCGAGATACTTTATCACGGACTCGCCGGTGCCCGCCGGCTGGCAGTGCACCACCCAGGGTTTGCGCCACGTCGCCGCCGGCACCGCCGCGTGCGCGGCCGGCACGCCCGCCCGCCATGCCGCTTCCGTCCGGGCGCGAAACACCGCCGCCAACTTTTTGACCGGCAGCAGCCAGTCGGTCGTGCGCACCGCGAGCCACTTCTTGCCGTCGGCGCGCAGCCCGCCGCCGGGCACGATGTAATGCACGTGCGGATGATGTTGGAGCTGTCGGCCCCACGTGTGCAGCACGCCCACCAACCCCAGCTCCGCGCCGAGCAGGCGCGGCTCCGCCGCGACCTGCTGCAGCGTCGCGGCGCTCTCCGCGAAGAGCACGTCGTGCAGCAAGGCCGGGTGCGCGGCGAAGCCCGCGCGCAGCTCGGCGGGCACGGTGAACGTCACCAAAAAATACGGCACCGGCAGCAGCCGCGCAGTTTGCTGCTGCGTCCACGCCACCGTGCCCGCGCCCCCGCAACGCGGGCACGCGCGGTGCCCGCAACTGTGATACGCGTAGTCCGTGCCCGTGCAGTCCGCGCAGCGGTAGACGTGCCCACCCAAAGCGGGCGTGCGGCAGCGGCGGATCGCCGCCAAGGCGCGCCGGGCCGCCGGCGTGCACCGCTCCGGCGTGGGCTGGCGCGCCAGCCAGTCGGCCAAAACCGACACCTCAGTGCGGCGCGAGCAGCCGCGCCACCGCCGCGCGGGCCGAGGCTTCGTTGACCGCGGTGAGATGCGTGTAGATCAGCGTCGTCTCCAGCGAACTGTGCCCGAGGTAGGCCGAGATCAGCCGGATCGATACGCCTTCTTCGAGCAGATGCGTCGCATAGCTGTGGCGCAGCGTGTGCACGACGGTGCCCGCCGGCAGTAGCGCCTCCACCCGGGCCAGCCGCAGACAATGCTGCACCGAGCCCACGCCCAACGGCTCCGCCGCGTGCGCGAGCCGGGCCGCCTGCTCCCGCTTATCCCGCCAGCCCCGGCCCACGCCGGGGAACAGATAACGCGGATGCCGGTGCGTCTTCCAAAAGGCGCGCAGCTCCTGAAGCAACGTCGGTGACAACGGCACGTGACGCTCCTTGTTGCCCTTCGCTTCCCGGATGTGGATGCGCCCCGGCTCCCGCAGATCGCGCACCTCCAGGTTGACCGCCTCACCGATCCGCAGCCCACACGCGTAGATCAGCCGGAACAGCGTCCGGAATCGCGGCTCGCGCACCGTCGCGAAAAGCCGCGCCACCTCCGCGCGCGTCAGCACCGTCGGCAGTTTTTGCGCCGAGGGCGAACGCACGAGGTCGAACAGCTTCCAGTCGCGCCCGAGGTGCAACCCGTAGTAGGCGCGCATCGCCGCCACCGCCGTGCGCATCGACGACGGCGAGTAGTGGTACTCATCTTTGAGATGCAGCAGGTGCGCGCGCACCTGCGCTTCTTCCAGCGCCGCCGGATCACCGCCGTGCCGGGTCGCCACCTTGCGGACAAACCGCAGATACTCTTCCTGCGTCGCCGCCGCCAGCGAGCGCAGCTTCATCGTCTCGGCAAAACGCACCACCGACTCCGCGTCGGGTGCGTGGTTCTTCTTGTTCGCGCCACCCCGCAGGGTGGACGCATGCGTGGACTCTCTTCCCGTCGTTTTGGATATGGGCATACCCCTCCAGCCTTGCCCGCTCCTTCCACCCCGCACACCTTACCGCTCGTGACCTCCCGCTCACCCTCCACTGCTGCTCCCCTCCGCCGCGCAGCGGCTTGGTTCAACCAGTCGGCACAGACAACTCCGGGGAGCTGCGCTCCCCTCCGTGTCTGACCTCAAACGATGGGCAGACAAAGATGAAGATTCCCATTCCGAGCGAGTATCTGGAATACGTCACGAACGGTGGCCGCATGGAGTCGCTCACCAAAGGAGAGCCAGGCTATTTCATCCTCTGGCCGATTGCTGACATCGAAAAGATGAACGCCGAGTATCAGGTCGAAGAGTTCATGAGCGGATTCGTTGGTTTCGGGAGCGACGGCGGCGGAGAGATGTTGGCATTCGATGCGGCTGGCGCCGTCTGGAAATTGCCGTTCGTCGGCTATTCATCAAAAGAGGATGCTTGGAAGGTTGCTGATCGCTGGGCATTTGTGGCCGAGCGCATTTCCGATGAATAAAGAAGAAGGCCCATCCAGAGCATCACAGACAACGACAGGGCTGCGCCCTGTCGTGTCTGACTGCTGACGATGGGCGAAGAAACATGCGGATCACTGCCATTCTCTGTTTAGCGCTGATGTTGTCGGGCTGCGCGCACCAAGAACCCGTTGTCGGAGTTGGTGGTCAGTCGCCGAAGTTCGGGGATTATTCCCGCTCCGAAGTCGAAGCCCTTCGAGTGTCCATCGCGAAGCTCACATTCCCCGTGGCTGAGCACACCCTTGAGAAGATGCTCCCAAAGCAGATCGAGGCTTTGCCCGTTTCTTTCGTCGATTGGGTTCCAGACCGAGAGAAGAAAGGAAGGGTCGGAGGGATGATCGTGGAGTATTGGCTTAATCGTGGCCAAGTCCTCCGAGTTGCGACTGCCTACTATGCCAAGAACGAGACCCACTATAGTCTGGAGGAGTGGGCCGTGATTCTTACCGCCGCAGAGCGCGCCGATTACAACCGCCGCATTTACTGATGAAGAAGGGCCGAGCCAAAGGGGTCAAACTTTGCACTTTGTCATCCGCTCTACAGGAGAATGAAACGCGAAGTTTAAAGCCTACGGCGCGCGCGCAAGATTCACGGGGCCACTGCTCAAGTTCCCCAAAAGACCGCCGATGAACCACGGAGCCGGTTGCATGGACCAAGGGGATTCTCCGCCCCGTTAACTCCGTCACCGGCAAATCCTCCCGATGCGCCTCACTCCTCGTTTCCTGCTTCGCCTCCTCTTCGTCGGCCTGGCCGCCGCGATCACCGGCTCGGCCCAGACCGCCACGCATCTTTTCCGGGCGGGCGAAAACGACTCCGGCGCGGGCAACGGCCTCGCACTCGCCGCCACCACCGTCGACGCCGTCGGCTCGACCAATCTCAGCCTCGTCGGCACCGGCTCCGCCACCTACACGAGCAGCACCTTCGTTTCCGGTTCATCGCTCGCCTTCGTCTTCACCGGCGGCAACTCCTATGCCGGCGCCGTCGATACCTCCCTCACCACGTCGGCGAGCTTCGCCATGGAGCTCTGGTTCAAGGCCTCTTCCTTCTCCACCACCCAGGCCCTTTTCTACAACGGCGACACCGGCGGCAACGGCGTGGGTCTCTTTCTCGACGGGAGCAACCTCGTCGGTATGGCCGGCGGTCGATTCATGGCCACCGGGGAAACCACGCTCACGTCCGGCACGTGGTATCACGCCGCCCTGGTTTCGAGCGGCGGCACGATCACCTACTACCTCAACGGCGTGTCCGAAATCTCCCGTTCCGCCAATTTCATCGACCCCATCTCGGGCGCCCTGTCTATCGGCGGCAACAATTCCGGCGACGAGCTGTTCGCCGGCACGATCGACCAGGCCCGCATTTTCACGTTCACCTCGGGCACGTTCAACACCGGCATGTTGTCCTACTCCGCCGTCCCCGAGCCTTCCACCTACGCCGCGATTTTGGGTCTCGCGGCCCTCGGTCTGGCTGTGTGGCGGCGGCGGGCGGAAAAAGCGGGCGGGAAACGGGGCGGACCTCGCCTTCTACGGTCGTAGACGGGTGCGACGCCGCGGGGGGCCTGCACGGTTTCGGGTGAGTTCACGGCGGAAACATCGATCTTGATCCCGAAATTTTGGGCACCGACAGCGCCGATTACGTCGCGGAGCGCCGGGCACTGCGCGCCGCACCCCCGCCTGATTCATGGTCGCACGACAAACAGCCGATTGCGGTTCAGGTTGCCTCAATCGCGCCGATGTCTGCTGCGTTAATGCGCGCGCCACTTCCGAAATTACGCCCAGCCGGTTCCACTGCATCGTCGTTGAAGCGAACCACTTGGTCGGGAGCGCGAATCACCGCCGCGGTGATCATCGCCGGTTGCGGTTTTTTGGCCGGTTCGGTGTCGGCCCAAAACGTGACGTGGGACAACACGGCCACCGACTTCAACAACGCCGCCAGTTGGACCGGCGGCGTAGCGCCCACTTCGGCCGACACCGCGGTGTTTAGCGGAACTCCGGCTTTTCAACCCAACGTGTCCGCCGACATCACCGTGCAGGCGATCCGTTTTACCAGCGGCGACGGCTGGACGCTCTCCAGCAGCGGCGGCGCGGTCACCGTCATGTCCACAACGGTTGGAAACCAGACACTTTTCCTGAACACCTCGACCACATTCCCCTCCGTGGCCGCGGCGACGATCAATGCCAACGTCATCTTCGGCGCCTCGACCAACACCACCCAAGCGGTTGCGGCCGGGCCCGACAACACACTCACGCTCAACGGTGTCCTCTCCAGCACCAACAGTCTCAACATAAGCCTGAATAACGCCGGCACATTCGTCCTCAACGGCGCGAACACCTATACGGGCACCACGCAGTGGAACAACAGCAGCAGCACGACAATCGCCGGTAATGCCGCCGCCTTCGGCACCAGTTCGCTCACGTTCAATAGGAGCAACACGATCAAGGCCGGCGCGGATCTCACCGGGGCGAACAAACTCACCAACTCGATCACGTTCACCTCCAATCCGACGTTTAAGAATGACCTCGGCTACGACCTCGAGCTGGGCGGGAACATCAGCTTAAGCGGCGCGCCAACCCTGACGGCCAACACCGGCACCACCACCTTCAGCGGAGCCATCAGCGGCGCGAGCGTCACGCTGGCCGGGGCGAACGGTGGAAAATTTGTCTTCACCGGTGCAAACACCCACACGGGAGGGACGACGATTCCCGGCGGCGGCGCGCTCGTCCTCGGCTCCGCTACGACGCTGCAAGGCGCCACCGGGACGCTCCTCGTCAGCGGCGGCGCGCTCACGACTTCGGTGGCAGCCACAACCATCGGCGGTGACCTCACCTTTTCGAGCGGCACCTTCGCACTGAACGACACGGGCGCCGGCAGCCTCACGCTGGCCGAGGGAAAAACGTTCACGATGTCCGGCGGCACCCTGAATCTCACGCTCGGCTCGGCATTCGATCAGATTGCCAGCGCCGGATCGGGCACGCTCTCGCTCACCGGCGGCACGATCAGCTTCGACACCTCGGGTGGCGGATTCAGTTATGCGAGCAGCTACCCGATTTTCAGCGGATTCGGATCCTCGTCGTTTGGAGGTTTGTCGCTCAGCGGCTACGATACGTCGGCTTACGCGGCGGCGATTTCGGACGCAGGCATGCTGACGTTTTCAGCGACGGCCATTCCCGAGCCGTCGACCTACGCCGTGCTCGCCGGTGCGCTTGCACTCGGATTCGCCGGGTGGCGCCGGCGCCGCGCCCACGGCACGACACTTCAGTCCTGACCCGCTCGCGCAGGAAGCGAATTTTCCGGCCGGGCCCGAGAGACGGGGCGGGCCCTCTTTCTTGCGGTCGTAAGGATCAGCGCGTAGCTCCCCCCACTCGGCCCGATCTCCAGAAAAGGGCGGCGCTTCAAGGGCTCGAAGCGGTGCGCGAGGCCGAAGTCGGCGAGATTGCAGAGGCCTTAGAGAAAGGGTGCCAGCGTGGACAACGATGCCGGAAATTGGTTTGCGGGCGCGGCAGATTTGGCCAGATTGAACTCATGTCGTTGGCGGAAATCCAAACTCAAGTTAAGGCGTTGCCGCCTTCAGAGCGGGTCGTGCTCTCAGCGTATCTCCGCCACCTTTCCCGCCGTGATTCGGTAGACAACAAGCAATCACTCGATGCCGCAGCGGCGCGAATGGAGGCCGGAGAAAAGGTATCGCGCGCCCAACTCGTGCGACTGCACGAATCCCTCAAGGCCGAGGGCGTGTGAACGATGGAGCCTTAGGACTTCGCCCTCGATGCGGAGGCGATCCATGTCTTCACGAGTGAGAACGGCCGGGAGCGTGAAAAGCTACTGCAGATTTTTGACGGGCTCGCACGGCATCCGTTCGAGCCGGGTGACTACAGCGAATCGGGACTGACGGGCCGCGAGTATCAGGTGAAAATGCGGGACGACCTGATCGTGACGTGGTGGGTCGATCACGCGGCGAAGGAAGTTCGCATCGTGCGGCTCGAGTGGGCGTGACCTTAGGTTTTGTGCGGAATCATGCGTTGAGTTACTCCGCTCCCGGCCGGATCGCCGGGAAAAACCAGTCTCCTTTCGGCAACTAGCTGCGTGGATTCAAATATGCTCCACCACGTCCGCCGCGTTAAACCGCACCTTTGGCGCCGTGGCGTATTTGTCGCCGGCCGCGCGATAACCTGCCGGACACGCAACTACGGTCGCGTAGTCCGTCCCGTCTAGGCCAAGCACTTCGTCATACTTCGCGCGGTCGATTCCTTCCATCGGACACGTATCGACGCCGATCAGCGCCGCCGCCGCCATAAACTGGCCGAGCGCGATATAGATTTGATTGCTCTGCCACGCGTCGAGCGTCCCCGCCTTGGCCGCGCCGGCGAGACTGCCCAGGATCATGTCGCGGTAGCCGCCAAGTTTCTCCTTCGAGCCGCCGCGCACCTCCACTTGGCGGTCCAAAAACTTGTCCACGTGCTCCACCCCGAGCCCTTTCTTCACGGCCAAAACCAGCATGTGCGAGCAATCCGCCGGCTGGGTCTGCCCCCAAGAAATCGGCACCAATTGCGCCTTCACCGCCGGATCGGTGATCACCAGAAATTTCCACGGCTGCAGGCCGAAGGATGACGGCGAAAGGATCAACGCCTGTTCGAGCGTCGCCCACGTCTCGGCCGAGAGCTTGCGGATCGGATCGAACTTCTTCGTGGCGTAGCGCCAGTTGAGCGCGTCCAAAAGCGCGGTGGAGGGAATGGGATGCATGATGAGG
>CALSBN010000194.1:0-10266 GCA_943373185.1 Opitutus sp. GAS368
GGCCGACCACCCCTTGGTAATCTTCGAATGCTCTAAAATACTCCCTGCGGCCGAGGCGAAGTTTCGCGGAACGATAGAGGGCTTCCGGGGCGTAGATTGAATTGGGGTAGCGTTTTGCAACTTTACCGTAGGCGCTTAACGCCGAGCCGACGGAGCCCTTTTCCTCCGAAGTGCGGGCTTGGTTCATCAGGTCCAAAGCATTGCGACCCTCGGTGCCGAGCAGGCCGGAAAACGCGCCGCCGACGACGGTCCAGCCTGTGCCGGGGGTCCAGACCAATTCGGCTGCAAGCCGGGCCGGAATGGATAAAAAAAGTGCCGCGAGCGTAAGCGCGAGGACAGGCAGGCGGCGGAAGGAGAGGTTCAACATGACGACAGAAATTACCAGCGAATCAGCGCGCTTCCGTAGGTCAAGCCCGCCCCGAACGCGACGAGCAAAGTGAGGTCGCCGGGGTTGATTCGGCCCGCCCGGCGGGCCTCATCCAAAGCGATCGGAATCGAAGCCGCCGACGTGTTGCCATATCGGTCCAGGTTCACAAAAAAGCGCTCCATGGGGAGTTCGAGATATTGAGCGATGGATTCGATGATGCGGAGGTTGGCCTGATGCGGGATCACTAAATTGATCTGATTCGCAGCGATACCGTGTTGTTCCAAGATATCCCGCGCGGCTTCTTCCATTCCGCGGACGGCATACTTGAAGACTTCTTTGCCTTTCATCTTCAAAAAGTGGTCACGATTCAAGAGACTGGCCGTTGAGGCGGGGGTGTTGCTGCCGCCGGCAGGGATACACAACAGATCGACGCAGTCGCCGTAAGAGCCGAGTTTTGCTCCGATAAGTCCAACGGCGGGTCGGGCGGACGCTCCTACGACGGCGGCGCCGGCTCCGTCTCCGAACAGCACGCAGGTCGTGCGGTCAGTCCAATCGACAATTGACGAGAGTTTCTCGACGCCGATCACCAAAGCGTGCCGGTATCGGCCCGAGCCGACCATGGCGCAGGCGGTGTCGAGGGCGTAAATAAATCCCGAGCAGGCTGCGTTCAGATCGAAGCAGGCGGTGGAGGTCGAGAGACCGAGTTTGTGTTGAACACTACACGCGGTTGCCGGCATGGGCATGTCCGGGGTGATCGTGGCGATCACGAGCAAATCAACATCAGCCGGTTGAAGTTTGGCATCGGCGAGCGCGAGTCGCGCCGCGTTAACCGCCATGTCCGAAGTCATCTCCCCGGGGGCGGCAATGTGCCGCTCGCGGATACCGCTGCGGGAGACGATCCACTCGTCCGAGGTGTCGATGGTCAGAGCAAGCTCGGAATTGGTCAGCACCCGGGCCGGGGCGTAGGCGCCAGTGCCAAGGATGATGGTGGAAACAGGAAGGGACATGGGCGCGGGACGGAAATGCCTTAACTCGCAGCCTCGGGAATGGGCGCGGAGAGGATCTCGTTAGCGCGGGCGATGTCGGCTTCGATGCGATGGTTCATGTCGGCCTTTATGATTTCTCCGGCCGCCCGAATGGCGCTGCTGATGGAACGCCGGTTGGAGGAACCATGGGCTTTCAAGATGTTGCCCTTGAGCCCGAGAAGCGGGGCACCGCCATAGCGCTCGGGATTGATCCGCTCCTTAAGGGCGTTGAAGGCTCCGCGGGACAGAAACGCCCCGGCGGCGCGGAGAGGGTTGACTTGAAGTTCGACGCGCAACGTCCCGGAAAAGAATTTGGCGAGGGATTCCCAGCTCTTGAGCATGATGTTTCCGACAAAGCCGTCGCAGACCACGACATCGACGTGTTCTTCGAAAACATGGAAACCCTCAATCGGACCGGCGTAATTGATAAGGCCGCCCAGGCGGCGCAGTTGTTCGTTGGTCTCGGTGATCAGGGCGTTTCCTTTGCCCTCCTCGGTGCCGATCGTCATCAGGCCAATACGAGGTGAAACGATGCCCAACATCACGCGGCAATAGTGGGAACCGAGAATGGCATTGTGCACCAGATGTTCGGGTTTGGCCTCCGGATTTGCGCCCGCGTCGATCAAAATGAAGTGGCCGCCTTCACGCGGGACCACTGCGGCAAGCGCCGGCCGGTTCACGCCCTCCATCATGCGGAGGCGCAATGTGCCGCCAGCCATTAGTGCCCCGGTGTTGCCGCAACTCACGAGCACCCCGGCGTCCCCGTTTTTGACGAGCTCGATCGCCCGGACCATTGAAGAATCTTTCTTCTTCTTAAGAGCCATGAGCGGCTTGTCGTCCATAGTGACGACCTCGGAGGCGTGGAAAATGTTCAGGCTCGGTCCGAGCTGCAGGCCGATCTGACGAAGCAGGGGCTCGAGCACGGCTTGGTCTCCGACCAATGTGATGGGCCTAAGATTCGCATCCTGACGCTGCGCAAGCCGGATGGCGGCGACGACTTCAGCCGGGCCGAGGTCTCCGCCCATGGCGTCGACCGCGATGCGACCGGGTGGTCCGGAAGACATATCCACCGCGTGGGCGGGGCTGGGGTAAAACGCGAGGCTTAGGCCTCGACGTTAAGCACTTGGCGACCGCGATACATGCCGGTCTTTGGATTTACAACGTGGCGGCGGTAAAGCGAGCCGTCGACCGGATCCTTCGCGAATTCAGGAGCGATGAAAGCATTGGCGGCGCGGCGGTTGGCGCTGCGGCGTTTGGACTGTTTGCGTTTCGGATTGGCCATGGAGGGTGGTAGTTTGAGTGAGAGTGTCCCTCGAAAACGAGGGCGCGGGAGTGGTTAAAGGGTCAGAGGTAAAGGGTGCGACTTTTGCGCGTCAAGCGCACTTATCAGAGCCGATCCAGAGCGAGCAATACGGCGAGGGCCGCGGCCAGCACCAACCGATACCACGCGAACGCCGCGAGACCGTGGCGGGTGAGCCAGCCGACCAAAAAGCGCACCGAAAGCGCGGCGGTGACGGCGGCCACGGCGGCGCCGAGGAGCACGTTGGACCAGCCGAAGACCTGAATCATTGCCGCGCCGCCTTTGTAGCTTTTGTAGACGGTGGCGGCGGTGAGGGTCACGAAGCCCAGGAGGAAACTGAATTCGGCGGCGCGGCGCGGATCAAGGCCGGCAAAGTAACCGCCCACGATCGTGGTCATCGAACGGCTCGTGCCGGGCCACAGGGCCAGGCACTGGAGCGCGCCGATGCCCGCAGCTTGTTTCAGCGTCAGCTCGGCCGGCGGCGCGGCGCGGTTGGTGTGCTTTCGGCGCCACGATTCGGCGAAAAACATCAAGCCGGCGCCCGCAACCAACGCGACGATTACGGCGGGAATCGAGAAGAGATGGGCATCAATCCAGCCGTGGAGCAAAAAGCCGAGGCCGGCGGCGGGAAGAAAGGCAATCAGCACGTTAATCAGCAGGCGGCGTCCGGCCGGATCGCGGCCGAGCAGTCCCCGGAGCATGGCGATGAGTTGCGCCCAATATAAAATACCGACGGCGGCGATGGCGCCGAACTGGATCACGACGACATAGGTATCGGCGGCTTGCTTGATTGTGAGCGGGACGCCTTCGGGATATTTCGGGGACGGGGCGCGGTAAAAAAGCGGTTGACCGTCGGCGCCCAGCAGCGGCTCTTCGGCTTCCAAGCCCAAAAAATGGTTGGCGATGATCAGATGGCCGGTCGATGAAACCGGGAGAAACTCGGTCACGCCCTCAACCACCCCGAGGACGAGGGCATCGACGACGCTGAGCTCGGCGGCGGGCGCGGCGGCTGAGGGCGCAGGCTGGGGGCTCTCGGCCGCAGCGACGGGTAACGAGAGAAGGGCTATAACTACGAGGAGCGTGCGCACCGGTCTTTGGTTTCAAGCTTGGCGGCATGGCGCAATTTTATTTGCGACCCGCGAGGGCCTTCGCTCTTTCGACCACGCATGACTGAACTAGCCACGCTTACCGCCCAGCTGATTGTCCGGCAGGATTTGTCGACCGAGGACGTCGGGGCCGCGGCGACGGCTTTGGCCTCGCCTGATGTGTCTGACGAAGTGAAGGCGGCGTTTCTCACGGCGCTGTCGGCCAAAGGGGAATCGGTCGCCGAGTTGGCGGCATTTGCCAGGGCGTTTCGCGCGCGGGCGGTTGATCCTGAAGTGGGCGCGTGGTCCGCGCAGGCGATTGATATCGTGGGCACCGGCGGGGACCACGCCGGCGGATTCAATATTTCCAGTCTCGTTGTTCTCGTGTTGGCGTCGGCGGGCGTGCCCGTGATGAAACACGGGAATCGCGGGATAACGTCCAAGTGCGGCAGTGCCGATCTGCTCGCGGGCCTCGGCGTGGATCTCGCGGCGTCTCCGGAAAAATTGCGACGCGCGCTGGCCGAGCTCGGTTTTGTATTCTTTTTCGCGCCGAACTATCATCCGGCGTTCAAAAACATCGGGCCGGTGCGCAAGGCTCTCGCGGCGCGCGGGCAACGCTCGGTCTTCAATATCCTCGGGCCGTTGATCAATCCCGGGCGGCCGGCGCATGTGTTGCTCGGTGTGTTCGCCGAGACGTGGGTGCCCAAGCTGGCCGGGGCGCTTGATGCGCTCGATTGCACGGCCGGACTGGTGGCGCACGGGGTGATCGGGCCGGCGAGCGGCATCGATGAACTCACGACGGCGACGACGAATCGGGTGCGCGGCGCGGGCCGGTTGCGGGCCATCGACACGAATTGGACCGCAGGCGATTTCGGCTTGGCGTCGGCACCGTTTGCCGAACTTCAGGGCGGCGATCTGGCGACGAATCTCGCGTTGACCGACGCCGTGCTGGCCGGGCGCGGTCCGGTGGGCCTCGTTGAGACCATCGCGTTGAACGCGGCGGTCGGGATGTGGCTCACGGGGAAAGTGGCGGAAGTAAAGGACGGCATCGGTGCCGCCCGCGACCTGCTGCTCGGCGGCGCGGTAAAGGCCAAGATCGCAGCAACGCGGGAGTTTTACCGCGCATGAAACGTAGCTATTTTGGCACCGACGGAATTCGCGGCGAGTTTGGCGGGCCGGTGATCAACCCGGAATTCGCGGCGCGCTTGGGCGCGGCGGTGGGGCGCTGGCTGCGAGCGCAGCCCCAAGTGAGCGCGGGTGCGGTTTTGATGGGACGCGACACCCGCGCTTCGGGTGAGGTCTTGATGAAAGCGGTGGCGGCGGGTTTGGTCACGGCCGGATGGTCCGCGGTCGATCTCGGGGTATTGCCTACTCCGGCGGTGTCGCGGGCGGTCAAGGCCGACGGGGCCGCGCTCGGCGTCATGATCACGGCCTCGCACAATCCCGCCGAGGACAACGGCATCAAGTTTTTCAACGGGACCGGGGTGAAATTGACCGACGCGCAGGAAGCCGAGATCGAGCGGCAACTTTCGACGGAGCCGGTCGCCGTCGGTGCCGGGCAGTTGCCCTCAGGTGAGGCATTGAAGGATTACGCGACGGCGGCAAACGCCTTGCTCCCGGTGGGCGCGCTCCGGGGCTGGAAGATCGTTTTGGACACGGCAAACGGCGCCACGTGCGGATCGAGTCCGTCGGTGTTAAAAGCGCTCGGTGCCGACGTCGTAGGAATCGGTGACCGGCCGGACGGGACGAACATCAACGCGGGCGTCGGCAGCGAGCATCCGGAGGCGTTGGCGGCACGCGTGGTAGCGGAAGGCGCACGGCTTGGGATCGCCCACGATGGCGATGGCGACCGTTGCGTGTTGTGCGACGAAAACGGCGGTGTGCTCGACGGTGATGAAATTCTCACGATCCTTGCGACCCACGCGCTCGCTCACGGGCGGTTGGTTAAAAAAACTCTGGTGGCCACCGTGCAGAGCAATTTGGGCGTGGATGCGGCGATCGCGGCGGCGGGCGGCACGGTGCGGCGGTCGGCGGTGGGTGACCGTTATGTTATCGAAGAGATGCTCGCGTGCGGCGCGATGCTCGGGGGCGAGTCTTCGGGGCACGTCATTTGCCTTGAGAACGCGGCGACGGGCGACGGCTTGGTGGCGGCGTTGAAAGTGATCGAAGTGATGCGGGCAACCGGCAAGCCGCTGTCGGAGTTGCGCGGCGCATTGCGGAAATATCCGCAGATGACGGCCGCGTTGAAGGTGAAGACAAAGACTCCGTTGGAGAATCTGCCCGGCTTGAAGGCGGTGATGGCGGCGCTCGTGGGCGAGTTGGGGACCGAGGGCCGTTTGCTGGTGCGCTATTCCGGCACGGAGGCCAAGCTGCGGCTCTTGGTCGAAGGCCCGACGAACGATGTCGTCGGGTCGGCGCTGGCGCGGCTGGAGACGGCGGTGCGGGCCGAGTTGACGGTGATTTAGCTCTAGCGTTGACGCGGTCCGGAGCGGGAGCTGAGTTCAGGCGATGCCCGAAATCGCCGTTACCTCGCTCGATCCCCGCCACCAGAAACTCATCGATAACGCCCGCATAGCGTTGGAGCGCGGGCAGCTCGACTACACGCTCGATGCCTGCGCGCAGGTCCTGAAGACGGCGCCGGGCTGCCTGCCGGTCCGACGGCTGCAACGGGTGGCTCAGCTGCGCGATTTTAAGTCGAAAAACAAGTTTATGGCCAAGGCGATGGGCGGTTTCTCGACCGCGCCGTTTATGTTTGGCGGCGGTAGAAAAGAGCCGGCAAAGGTGCTGGAAACGGCGGAGGGAATGCTGGCCAAGGACCCGACCAGCGTGCCGGCCTTGAAGCTGTTGGCAGAGGCTGCGGGGGGTCTTGGTTTGTTGGAGACGGTGGCATTCGCGCTCGATGCGGTGCGCGAGATCGAGCCCGACAACCGGGCCAATCTGCTGGCGCTGGGCGAGGCGTGGATCGCGGCGGGCAAACCCGCCGAAGCCTTGAAGGCGGCGGATGCGATCTTGAAGACGAAGCCGGCGGACGCAGATGCGCAGAACCTGATGCGCAAGGCGTCGATCGCGCAGACCGTGACCAAGGGCAATTGGGACGGGCAGGGGAATTTCCGCGACAAACTGCGCGACGAGGCGCAGGCGGTGTCGCTCGAACAGGCGGCCAAAGTCGTAACCGCGGGCGACATGGCGCAGCGGCTCGTGGACGAAGCCAAGGCGCGCGTGCAGGCGGAGCCGACGAATCTGAATCATTACCGCGCCGTCGCGCAGGCGTATCGGCAACTGGGCCGGAGCGACGAGGCACTCGTCTGGGTGCGTAAAGCGCGCGAGCTGCCGGCGGGCGCAGTCGATCCGACGTTGGAGAAGGAAGAATCGGAGTTGCAGACCGCGTTGCTTGAAGCGCGGGTGAAAGCGGCGACGGGCGATGGGCTGGCGACCGCGCAGGCGGAGTTGGCGGCGTGGCGGCTCACGGAAGCAAAGCGCACGGTCGAGCGTTACCCGAACGATTTCCCGGCGAGATTGGCGCTGGGCGAATTGCTGTTGGCGAGCGGGCAACTGGACGCGGCGCTCGCGCAGTTTCAACAGGCGCAGAAAGGACCGCAGGTGCGGGTCGCGGCTCTCGTGGGACTCGGGCGTGGGTTCCGCGCGAAGAAGATCTACGATCTCGCGGTCATGCAGTTCAAGTCGGCGAAGACCGATCTCACCGCGATGGACGACACGAAGAAAGAAGTCATTTACGAGCTCGGCAGTTGTTATGAAGCGATGGGCAAGCCCGAGGAAGCGATCGCCGAGTTCAAGGCGATCTACGGCGAAGACATCGGTTACCGGGATGTCGCCGATAAGATCACGGCGTTCTACTCAAAGTGAGGAGCGTTGGGGCGGTCGCAGCTCCGCGAGCCAGACGGCGATACCCAGCACGCTGCCGCCGATCGCGAGGCGGGTGAGATCGGCGGTTTCGCCAAAAACGACGAGAGAGACGGCGACCGCGAGAGGGATTTTCGCGTTGTTCATGACCGCAAGTGTGCCGGCGGTGACGCGGGTCGCGCCGATGTTCCAGAGGAAGAAGCCGAGCCCTGAAGCGATAAGCCCGAGGTAAAGTAGAATGGCGAGATTGGGCGCGGTGAGGGGCAAGGCGGCGAAGTCCGTGCGGGCCAGGGAGACGGGCAAGGTCAGGGCAAATGCGCCCAGATAAACCAGCGCGAAAACATCGCGGTCGCGCAGCTCGGGCAGGGTTGCTCGGAGCCGGCGGTAGAGCACTTGTCCGAGCGCAAAGGCGAGGTTGGAGAGTTGGATCAAGACCACGCCGGTAAACGTGCCGGCGGTGGGCGCCGATTTGACGACGATCGCCGCACCGCCGAGGACGGCGAGCAAGGCGGCGACGAGCGCGGGGGCGCGGAGGGTGCGGTCAAAGGCGTCGGCGAGCAGCGTGACGAAGATCGGCGTGGTGAGCGTGAAAACGGCGACCTCGTGGCTCTTCAAGAAACGGAAGCTCTCGTTGTAGGCGAGATACATGACGCCGAACTGAAGCGCGCCGATGCCGGCGAGGGCGAAGGCGGTGCGTGGGGCAATGCCGCGAAGGCGAAGAAACGGCAGGAAGACAAGAAGGGCGAGACCGAGCCGCGCGGCGGAGATGAAGGCTCCGTCGAAGCCGGCGGTCAGGTGCTTGATGAGCCCGAAGGAAAATGCCCAAAGAAAGGAGACTAGCAGAAGCAGGGGCATGGCTGGAGTCAGCGGGCCGGAGGTATTGTCCGAAGACCGGGCGCAGAATGAAACTCACACCCTGAAAATCGCCCCGAGCTTTTTCCCGAGGAGCAGACTCATGCCGACGATGGTGACGCCCAAGAACACCATCGCCCAGACGCCGAGGGCGCTGGCGATGAATTTGCCGTCACCTAGCAGTTGGAAGAGCTCCATGATGGCTTTGGTAATCGGATAAAACGCCTGTTTTTGCGCGAGGATGAGCGAGTCGCTGACCTCCAGCATCGCGAAGGCGAAGGCGAGTAGGCCGCCGGCGATGAGGTTGGCGGCGATGAGTGGAAGCGTGATTTTGATGACGGATTTGAGGGGCGGGCAACCGAGGTTTTGCGCGGCTTCTTCGAGGGTTTCGCTCGTTTGCTGGAAGCCGGCGGCGGCGGACCGGACGACGTAGGGTAGGCGGCGAACGGAATAGGCGATGATTAACAAGATCGTGGGATCAACCACGGGGTTGAGGAACGAGAAGAACTTTCCCTCCTGCGACATTGCAAGGTAGCCGAAGGCGAGAACCAGACCGGGCACGGCGAGGGGGAGCATCGCGAGAAAGTCGAGGATCTGGCGGCCGGCGATTTTCGAGCGCACGACGACGTAGGCGATGGCGATGCCCAAAATGACGTCGATCACCGTGGAAATGCTGGCGAACTTCAGGCTGTTCGCGATGGCGGGGACGGTAAGGTCGTGGCCGAGGGCGATGGCGAAGTTTTCGAGGGTGTAATACTGCGGAAGGACGGTGCCATACCAGTCCTTGGAGAACGCGACCAGGGCGACGCCGAAGTGAGGCAAGACAGCGATGAACGTGACGCCGCCGAACAGCGCGGTGCATAGCAAGGCTTGGGGCAGGGGCAGGGACTTGGGTCCGCCGGCGCTCGTGGCCTTGGCCATCATCGCGTGGCCGGCGCGGCCGAAGAGGCCCTTGCCGATCGCGTAGAGCGTGATCGAGGCGAAGAGCATCACCGCGACGAGTGCGAAAGGTGCGGGGTTGGCGCCGATGTCTTTGAGGCCGTAGAAAATTTGGACGCTTGTGACCTGCGCGTAGTCGAAGACCAGCGGCGTGCCGAGCTCGGTGAACGCCCAGATGAAGACGATCGTGCCGCCGGCAAAAAGGCCGGGCTTGATGAGTGGGAGAGTAATCTTCCAGAAACGACGGAATCCCGTGCAGCCAAGATTCTCGGCGGCTTCCTCCATCGCGGGATCGATGTTGGCGAGGGCGGCGACGGCGTTGAGGTAGATGATCGGGTAGAGCGTGAGCGCCTCGACGATGGCGATGCCCCAGAACTGGTTCGCGGCGAACCAATCGAAGGTCCACCCGGGCGGGCGGAGATTGAGCTCGATGAGCAGGGCGTTGAGGGCGCCGTATTGGCCGAAGATCTGTTTGATCCCGATCGCGCCGACGAAGGGCGGCAGAATCATCGGGATCAGCACGAGCGAGCCGAGGAGCGTCTTG
Source organism: Opitutus sp. GAS368 (assembly GCA_943373185.1). Taxonomy (GTDB): domain Bacteria; phylum Verrucomicrobiota; class Verrucomicrobiia; order Opitutales; family Opitutaceae; genus Tous-C4FEB. Next base: position 9,974 of record CALSBN010000194.1, read on the forward strand.
CCGGGGAAGAGAAAGCGGTCGCTGATGAAGGCGAGCGGCAGGGCGATCGCCATCGCGAAGGTGGTCGCGGCGCACGCTAGAAAGAAGGAGTTGCGCAGACCGCCGAGGTAAGTGGGATCGGAAAGGATCGTGGCGAGGTAGGCGAAAGTTAGGCGGCCGTCGGCATCGATGAATCCGCCCCGTAGAATCTGATAGATCGGCCAGATGAAAAACGCGGCGAAGAACACGGCGGTGAACCCAAAAACGACTCGGGCAAAAGTCTGCGACATCGGCGGCGAGACTGCGAGGACCGC
>CALSBN010000195.1:0-10261 GCA_943373185.1 Opitutus sp. GAS368
CGGCGAGACCGGTTTCATTTGCCCGGCCCCCACCATTCCCCTTCTTGCTGCAACGTTGAAGCGGGCGGTGAGCGCCCGAGATCGCTGGCCGACCATGGGCACCGCTGCACACACTGCTGCCACCGCGCACTACCGGCCCGACGATTTCATGAAGCTCATCGGATAATCTCCACCCATGTCCCACGTGCCCCTTTTTGCCCGTTTGTCTACCCGCATCCACCGCTGGGCTTCCGCCACGCGGGTCTGGCGCGCGCGGGCGGCTGGAGCGCGGATCGCGGCCGAGGTGGCAATCGCACCCGCCTGCGACCTTCGGCTGGGATTTGAAAACTCCCGCCGAGGGCGTCTTGAAATCGGCGCCGGTTGCGAACTTGAACCCGGCGTGGTCCTCCGCCCTCATGGCGGCTCTATCCGTCTCGGCGCGAACGTTCACCTGGGACCCGGCGTCGTCATTTACGGTCACGGGGGCGTCGAAATCGGCAACGACTGTCTCGTCGCGATGCACGCCCGCATTCTCTCCTCGGAACACACGTTACCGCCCCTCGGCGTTCCGATTCGTTCGCAACCCGACATCCTGAAACCCACTCGCCTAGGCCGAGATGTTTGGCTCGGCGCGGGCGTCACCGTGCTCGGCGGCGTCACCATCGCCGACGGCTGTGTGATCGGGGCCGGAGCCGTGGTCACCGGCGATCTCCCTCCCGGTGCCATCGCCGTGGGCGTGCCCGCACGGGTTGTCGGCCACCGCACTTCCGCATCGCCCCCGAGCGTCCCTTGATCGCGCTTACTGTCATCATCCCCGCGCACAATCCGCACCCCGAGCGTCTCGCCCGCACTCTACGTGGGCTTTTGGCACAAACGCTGGACCCGGCTTCGTGGCAACTGCTGCTCGTGGACAACGGCTCTTCACCCGCCCTCTCCGCCGCCGATCTCGCCGCCCACGCTCCGTCCGGTTTCCGTTTGGTCCGCGAGGATCGCCTCGGCCTCTCCCACGCCCGCCGCCGCGGATTCTTAGAAGCGGCCGGCGATTTCTTCGTGCTCGTCGACGACGACAATGTCTTGGACCAGTCCTACCTTGCGCGGGTCATAGAGCACTTCACCACGCATCCACGCCTCGGCATGATCGGAGGACCGTGTCGGCCCGAGTTCGAGCGCGCCCCCGAGCCGTGGACCCAAGAATTTTTTCCGCTCCTTGCGCTCCGTGATCTCGGCCCGCAACCCCTCCGCGCCGGCCTGCGCTCGCCGGGGTCAACCCGTGACAGCTATCCTGAATGCGCTCCGATTGGAGCCGGCATGGCGCTCCGCCGCACCGCCGCCCAAGCTTGGCTCGACCGCGCTGACCCGGCCGCCCTGACAGATCGTCGCGGCCAAGACCTCAGCTCCAGCGGCGACAACGACATTGTGGTTTGCGCTCTCCGCGCCGGGTGGGAAGCCGGCTACTTTCCGGACCTCGCGGTCACCCACCTGATTCCCGCCGCCCGCCTCTCGCCCTCCTACCTCGCCCGTCTCAACCACGGCATCCAAAAATCTTGGCATGCCCTCCTGCTTCGCCACGGGCTCAGTGACTGGCCCGCGATTCCGGGGTGGAGCGTGCCTCTGCGCCAAACAAAAGCCTGGTTTACCTACCGTGCCTGGGCGTCTCCGGCCGCCCGCATCCGGTGGCAGGGCGCTTGCGGCCAATTCGAGGGTCGGGTCACTCTTCCAACATGAGCATTGCCGGAAAAATCAAGACCGCCCTTTCCCTCGCCGTTCGCGCGGATTGGTCAACGCTGCGGAAGCGCTGGTTCATCGGTCAGGCCATGCGCCAAGCGGCCCGTCACGGCGGCCGCGCCTTTGTGCACGATCAAATGGGGTTTCGGGCTGTCTGCCATCCCGAGTGGATCGAATCGCTGGACCAGTATTGCAACCTGCTCGGCTACACCCGGACCGCCGGCGATGCCTGGGAGTTCGATCTTGTCCGCTCTTGGCTTCGCTCGGGCGACGCCGTCATCGACGCCGGAACAAATCTTGGGCTTTACACCTTCGCGGCCGCCGACCGGATCGGCCCGCCCGGACTCGTGCTCTCGGTGGACGCCGACCCCGAAATCGTCAACCGGCTCCGCCACGCCTCATCACTGCTTCCCGGCGTGCACATCGAACCGCTGCACGGCGCCGTCTCGGACCGCACCGGCTCCCTCACTTTTTATCTGCGCACGGACCGAACCACGACCGCAGATCAGTCGCTCATTCCCGACGAAAACCTAGCCGCGGCCTGCACCCCGATTTCAATTCCCGCCTACACGTTTGCCGATCTGCTGGGCCGGGTGGGCACCGACCGCCCCCTCGCTCTCATCAAGATGGATATCGAAGGCGCCGAAGCCATGGCTCTGCGCACCGTGCCGCCCGCGTTGCTGGGCCCTGACGGGCCGCTCTGGCTCGTCGAACTCAATCCCGGCGTGTTGGCCCGGTTTGGGGCCGACTCGCGCACCGTCATCGATTTCTTCAAGCGCGAAAGCTTCGAGCTTTGGTTGGTGCCGAAGCATCCCCTCGGAGACCCGGCGCAAGCCCGGGGCATTCGCCTTCTTTCCGGATCGGACCCGCTCACCGATTCTCTTTACTACAACCTCATCGCGGTTCCTGGAGGCTCGCGCTGGTCTGATCGCCGCAACGCGATCAGCTCTTTCCGCCCCGCCGAGTGATGAATTCACCGTCTGACTTCGGTTTTGTCTACGTCGCCACCGGCACCGCCTACCTCGCCGAGGCCTTTCACTCTGCGAACACGCTTCGCCTCCACCATCCCGGATCCCCGATCTGTCTGATCACGGATCATCCTTCCTCCGAGCTTGGCCCATTTACCGAGATCCGTCGACCCGTCGCCCCGGTAAGCCACAGCCCAATCGACAAACTTCTCGCGCTGGAAGCTCCTTACGCACGCATCGTTTTCCTCGACACCGACACGCATGTCTTGGGCGACCTGAGTCCGATTTTCGCGACGCTGGACCGCTTTGACTTTGCCCTCGTCCAAGATGTCAACCGCGGCTGGAATTATACTTTGCCCGGCCTGCCTGAGACCTTCGCCGAGTTTAACACCGGCGTGGTTGCGTTTCGTCGAACGGAAGCGGTGAGCGCTTTCTTCCGCGAATGGAGGGAAAACTTCCTCCGGCTCCGGGATACCCTAGCCGCTCAAGGTCAACCGCCCGCCGCGGACCAACCGGCTTTTCGATATACGCTCTACCACTCGACGCTAAGGGTCGCCCCGCTGCCCAACGAGTTTCACTTTTTGAGCGACTATCCCAACGCCACAATGTGGAAGGTCCGCCTGCTGCACGGTCGCGGCGACTACGACCGGGCCGCTCACCAAATTAACGCCTCTCCCGGTCTTCGTTCCTACCTCCCCGAACTCGGAGCTTTCCCCGCCCACTCCGGCCGGCGTCGTCTGCTGATCGACCTCCTCCGCTTCAACTTCCGCGCGCTGCGCGTGCTGATTTTGGGTGCTGTCGACCCGGAGACCCGCCACCCTTGGAAATGGTGGCAGGAGAACCGTTCGCGCCCCCCGGGCAAGTCATCCCATCCGTGAGCTTGAGACCGGACATTACGCTTCAGATCAATGTCTGCGCGGGCGACCTCGCCTACCTTGATCTCACGGTCCCTGCTCTCGTCGCCACCCACCGCGCGGATGTCCGTGAGGTCCTTATCGTGGCCGATGCCTGTCGGCCGCAATCGACCCCGGTGCTCCACGCTCCGAGCCGCTTTCCCGCCGCGGATTTCGCGACCAAGATTGCCCGGCTCCGGGAAATTTGCGCGCGTTGGCTGAACAGCGGTCTCGTCGACCGCGTCGATTGGCTTGAACCGTGGTCACCTCGCACGCCGGAGCTGAACCGTCGCTACCTCGGTCGTGCCACTCCTTGGACCCACGATCATCTCGGACACGCTCTGACCGCGTATTTTGCCGGCTGGGATTCTCCCCGCACGCGCTACGTGCTCCACTTCGACGCCGATGTTCTCCTTTACCAGCAACCCGGTTACAGTTGGTTGCGCTCGGCCGTGGTCGCGATGGAAGCAGCGCCTCTCGTTCTCGCGTCCAGTCCCCGCCTCTCCCCACCGAAATCCGGCCCTGATTCGCCCCTCGTTGATCAAAACATTGCGGGCAACGGTTGGCAGCCCATGTGGCCGCTCGTGCCCAGCGTTGCCGGTTGGACCAGCCCGTGGATCACCACCCGTTGCCACCTCCTCGACCGCGAGCGACTCGCCCGCTACCTCCCTCTTGCCCCGCGGGGCCGACCAATCGCCGAAACTTTTGACGAGGTTCTGAACCGACTTCTTTTCCCGCTCTATAATGTCCGTGCATGGATCGCGGATCCCGCTCGTCCGCCCACCCGCCTATCGGAGCGGATCGCAAGTCGCATCGCCCGACGCATGATTCCCCCGTTCCCTCTGCCTCCGGAAGTGCTGCTCCACGAGAACGCCCTGCAAAGCGGTTTCGAGTGTCTCTACCTCGGCGATCCCCGGGCGTGGTATATCCACCCGGATTCGAAGCCTCCGGAGGTCCTGTCGTTGTTCCCTTTACTCGTTGCCTCCGTAAAGAGCGGTCGCGTCCCAGCCTCCCAACTGGGATTTACCGGCATTCGGCCCGGAGACTGGGCAGGGTTTGGCAACGCCTAGTTTCATGTCTTCCTTCGTTCGCCAACTGGGTCTAGGCCGCGCAGCTTATCTGCTCTGGCACGTGCCCTGCGGAAAAATCGCCGACAGCTGGCGCGCCGGCGGTCCACTGCAACAATGGCAAACTGCCCGCGGCCGGGCGGCCATGGAGGCCGCCGCTTACCAATTGCCCGCGCTCCCCTCATTCGCCGGCTCTCCGGTAGAACTTCATCTCCTCACCGGTCGTCGCTTTTGGTATCAAACGGCGTTTTGTCTTTGGACTTTCGCGCACCGCTCCGGCCGTCCCCTTGCCCCCGTGATCTATGATGACGGCTCCCTGGCCGCCCCTTGGCGCGGGGAATTGCAGCGCCTCTTCCCGGCTGCCCGTTTCATCGATCGGGCGGCCGCAGTCAGCCGGCTTGACGCCCACCTCCCCGTCGATCGCTTCCCGCACCTCCGGGAACGCTGGTTGAACTACCCCAACATCCGAAAACTCATCGACCCACATCTCGGCTCAAACGGCTGGAAGCTCGTGATCGATTCCGACCTGTTGTTTTTTCGACGTCCGGATTTTCTCCTCTCTTGGTCCGACGCTCCGGATCGCCCCCTGCACGCCGTTGATTGCGAAACCTCCTACGGCTACTCACGCAACCTCATGGAAAAACTGGCCGGCTGCCCCATCGCCGACCTGGTAAATGTCGGCCTCACCGGGCTGAAGAGCGACGAACTCGACTGGGACCGCCTCGAAGCCTGGACCGCCTCCCTGCACGCCGCCGAGCGCACCAGCTACTACCTTGAACAGGCCCTCATCGCCATGCTCGTCGCCGGCCGTTCCTGTCGGGTCGCCCCGGCAGCCGACTACGTTACCCTCCCGCGCCCGCCCGAAACGGAACGCCCGACCGGCGTCATGCACCACTACGTTGCCGGTTCGAAACGCCACTACTTCCGCACCTGCTGGCGCCTCGCCATAACCGGATAACCTTTCCCGCCCACGTTGTCTGCTCCTCTCGTCAGCATTCTCGTTCCTTGTCACAACGCCGAACGTTACCTTCGTGCGACCTTGGATTCCGCCCTCGCCCAAACCCATCCCGCGACCGAAATCATTTTGGTGGACGACGGTTCGACCGATCAAAGCCCGGCACTCGCCCGCGCCTATGAATCCCGTGGTGTGCGCGTGCTCGTCCAATCCAACCGGGGCGCCTCCGCAGCCCGGAATGCAGCCTTCGCTGCCAGCCGTGGCGACTGGATTCAATTCTTGGACGCTGACGATTTGCTCCACCCGGGCAAAATCGCCGCACAACTCGCCGGCGTCTCGGCGGCTTCCACCCGCCATCTGCTCACCGCGCGCTGGGCCCGTTTCAAATTCGATCTCTCCGACGTCGATTTCCCCGTGGGCAACCCGCTTTTCGCCGATCTTTCACCACGCGACTACTTCCTGCGTTACGCCTCGAACGACTGCATGATGCACCCGGCTGCGTGGCTGCTGCCACGGGCTCTCGCCGAGGCTGCGGGACCATGGGACGAGCGGCTCAGCCTCAATGACGACGGCGAATATTTCGCCCGGGCGGTCGCGCTTTCGACCGGGATTTTCCACCGACCCGAGGCCATTTCCTATTATCGGTCCGGTTTGCCCTCCAGCCTCAGCGGCCAACGCTCCCGCCGTCACTTGGAGTCGGCCTTCCTCGCGGTCAACCTTTGCATCGGGCATTTTCTCCGACTCGACAACGGCCCGGAGATGCGCACGGCCGCAGCCGATTTGTTGCAGCGATTCGCCTACGACTACTACCCGGCGGCGCCCGACTTGGTCGCAAAAGCCGAAGCCCTCGCCCGCGAAACGGGAACGGCGCAATTCTCGCCACTCGGCGGCAAATTTTTCCGCATCGCCCGCCGGTTCGTAGGCTGGAAATGCGCCCGCCGCCTGCAGATCTCCGTCGGCCGCTTTGCCGCCCCGTCCCCGTGAGCGTTCTCATTTTTCACCCGAGCACCGCGCCGTTCGTGCAACAGCCCGCGCGCGCCCTGTTCGAGGCGGGCTTGCTCGACCGGTTCTACACCGCCATCCGCGATCGTCCCGCCGGCCGCCGCCAACGCCTCGCCTGCGCCCTCGCTTCGCTCGTCGGCTACGATCTGCGTCGACAACTCGGCCGCCGCGCGGTCACGGAAATCCCCGCCGAACTCATTTCGACGTTCCCCTTTCGTGAATGGGTTCGGCTGCTCAGCGGTGCCATCGACCGCAGCGGCCGCGTGACGGATCTCGTCTGGGAATGGGCCGAGCCCGGCTTCGACCGCACCGTTTCCCGTCAACTCCACTCCGGCCTGCGCGGAGTCTACGGCTTCGAATACAGCTCGCTCGCCACCTTCACCGCCGCCCATGCCCGCGGCCTCAAAGTCATCTACGACGTGCCCGCGCCGGAGCCCCGCTTCGTTCAGGCCATGCTCAACCGCGAGATCGCGCAGTTCCCCGAGCTCGACAACCCTTACCACCGCCACACCGAGGAGCGCGAAGAACGCCGCATCGCCCGCCGCCGCGCCGAATGGCACGCGGCTGACACCGTGATCGCCAACTCCGAGTTTACCAAACGCACCTACGTCGCCGCCGGCCTCGACGGCACCAAGGTCCGGGTCGTCCCCTACGGCGCCCCTCCGCCGGTCGCGCGGGACATCGCGCTCGACGGCCCGCCCCAATCGGCCCCGCTGCAACTGCTCTGGGCCGGCACCTTCGGCATTCGCAAAGGCGCGCATTACCTTCTCGAAGCTTGGCGGAAAAACAATTTCGGCGTCCACGCCCGCCTCCGCATCCACGGCGCCGTCACCTTGCCCGAGCGGCTGCTTGCGGCGCTTCCGCCGGGGATCGAGTTCGGCGGCTCCATCCCGCGCGAGCAGCTGATGGACGTTTACCGGCGCTCCGACGCGCTCATTTTCCCGACGCTCTGCGATGGTTTCGGTCTCGTCGTCACCGAAGCGTTCTCCCGCGGATTGCCGGTAATCACCACCGACTGCGCCGGTGCCGCTGATCTCGTGCGCCATGGGGAAAACGGTCACATCATCACCGCCGCGAGCGCCGACGCCATCGCCACCAGCATCGCCTGGTGCCTTGGCCACAGGGCCGAACTCGCCGCCATGCGTGAGGCCGCCCTTGCGACTGCCGCCACGCACCAATGGTCCGACTACCGCCTCGCCCTTGCCACCGCCGTCCGCGCGGCTCTTGCATGAGTGCACGCGTCTGTCTCGTTACGCCGGGCCACCTCTCCTCGACGCCGCGCCTCGTCAAGGAGGCCGACGCCCTCCATGCGGCCGGTTTCAAAGTTCGCGTGGTCGCCGCCGATCACTTCGCGGCGGTGCGGCCGCTCGACGAGAGCATTTTGGCCCGCACGGCATGGCACTGCGATCGCGTGACGCTCGGCCCTCGCCCCGCCTATTTGGCCCGTCGGTTCATCCAAGAACTCGCGCGTCGGCTCACCCGGCCTTCGCCCCGCCTTGCGCTTTGGGCTCACCAACCGCTCGCGTTTCGGCTCGCCGCCGCCGCCGCGCGCGAGCCCGCCGATCTCTACCTCGGGCATTGTCTCGCCGGGCTCGCCGCCGCCGGGCTCGCCGCTGCCCGGCGTGGCGCCCGCCTCGGCTTCGACGCCGAGGATTTTCACCGCAACGAGAACTCCGATACACCGTCGCCCGACCTCGCCGTGCTTGAGGAGCATTGGGTGCCCCGCTGCCGCCATCTCACGGCCGCGTCTCCGCTTATCGCCGAGGCCTACTCCGACGCTTGCGGCGTGCCCGTCCCTCCCGTTGTGCTGAACGTGTTCCCGCTCGCCGAGGCCCCCGCCACAATGCCGCCGCCGCCGCCCCGACCTTCTCTCTATTGGTTTTCCCAGACCGTCGGACCCGGCCGCGGGCTTGAAGCGCTGGTCGACGTTCTCGCCCGGCTGCGCACGGCGTGCGATCTGAACCTGCGCGGACTTCCCTCCGGCGATTTCCCCGAGAAACTAACAGCCCGCGCCCGCGCCGCCGGCTTTCGCGGCGAGGTGAATTTCCTCCCGCTGGCCCAGCCCGCAACGATGCTGCCGCTGGCCGCCGCCCACACGCTCGGTCTCTCCCTCGAGCAAAGCACCCCGCGCAACCGCGATCTGTGTCTGACAAACAAGATCTTCACTTACCTCCTCTCCGGTATTCCCGTGTTGCTCACTCCCACCGCCGCCCAACGCCGCCTCGCTCCCGACCTTGGCGCAGCCGCGCTCGCATTGGACTTCTCCGATCCCGTCGCCGCCGCTGACACACTCGACGGCTGGCTCGGATCGCCCTCGCGCCTTGCGTCCGCCGCCAACCACGCCCGGCATCTCGGCCGGTCCCGCTACAACTGGGATCACGAACAAGCCGTGTTTCTCCAAACCGTTCGCACCGCCCTCGCATGACGTTTCAATCTGAAATCCGCCGCGGGCGTTTTCTGATGGGCATTCGGCCGGCCCCACTCGCCGCACTTCTGAAGTATCTGCTCCGCGTGCGCCGCGTCGAAGCCACGACCGCCGAAGGACGCTTTTGGCTCGATCCGGCAAGCTACCTCGGGCTCACGTTGCTAGAGACCGGGAACTACGAGCCGGAGATGCTCGACGTCGTCGATCACTTCGTGCGCGCCGGCGGGACCTTCGCCGATGTCGGAGCCAACGAAGGCTATTTTTCCGTCGCGGCCGCCCGCCGCGCCGGCCCCGCCGGGCGGGTGCTTGCCGTCGAACCTCAGAATCGGCTCCATCCCGTGCTCCAGCGGAATTTCGCGCTCAACGCCTGCGCGCGCGCCGAACTCGCCCCTTACGCCGTCTCCGATCGCCCCGGCGAGGCCGCGCTCCATCTCACTCCCGGCGTCAACAACAGCGCGTCTTCACTCATCCGTCCGACCCGCTATCCTCTCGCCCGCCAGACCGTGCAGTGTCTCACGCTCGCGGAGATTTTTGGCCGGCATTCGGTCGACGCGTGCGACCTTTTGAAAATCGACATCGAGGGCTGGGAATACGAGGCGGTCCTCGGCAGTCCCGACTTGTTTCGTTCCGGCCGGGTCAAGGCGCTCGCCCTCGAGCTTCACCCGCCGCTCCTGCTCCGCCGCGGTCTCAACTCGGCCAAGATCAAAACCTTCCTCGCCGAGTGCGGTTACCGGCCGTGGTCTGGATCGCCCAATCTTGTTCTCGTCCACGCTTCCACCGTCTGACCGTGCGCCTTCTCCTCACTGCTGATCCCATGATTCCCGTGCCGCCGGTCGGCTACGGCGGAATCGAGCGCATCGTGGACGCCCTGCTACGCCACTACCGCGCCGCCGGACACACCGTCGGCCTCGTTGCCCATCCCGACTCCAAGGCGGACGTCGATGCACGGTTCGCCTGGCCCGGTGCCTCACCGACCGGCCGGTTGGACACGTTGCACAACGCCCTTGCGCTCCGCCGCGCCGTGCGCGCTTTCCAGCCCGACGTGTTGCACAGCTTCTCCCGTCTCGCCTACCTGCTTCCGCTGCTCCCGTCGCGTTTGCCGAAGATCATGTCCTATCAACGCCACACCGGCCCCCGGCAAATCCGCTGGGCGGCACGCTTGGGCGGCGACGCACTTCATTTCACGGGTTGCAGCGAATTCATCTGCGGCATGGGTCGCCCCGGTGGCGGCCATTGGACGGCGATCC
>CALSBN010000196.1:0-10237 GCA_943373185.1 Opitutus sp. GAS368
TCCGTGAGGGTGACGTGACCCATGGTGATTCCGATGGGGCCCTCGATGTAGGTGCCCGCGATCTTGAACGAAGCGGCCGTCCATGGCTTGAGCGCGAAGCCGGTGTCGTCGGGGAAGTTTTTGTCGCCGCCGACGAAGTATGCGAGCGCCCCGGCGCGGGTCATGCGGAAGGTCTGCTCTCCGTGCGTCAGCGTGGGTTTAAAGAGGACGGGAGCGGCGGCGTAGTTGTAAGCTCCATCGATGACCTGCTCGGCGACCGCCCGGGCGTTGCCGCCGTCCCGGTTGGTTTTACTGATCTTCAGCAGCGCATCGCACCAAGCTTGGTGAGCCGAGGACAGCTCCTGCGCGGTGATGGGTGCCGGGCCGCCGGAGCTGATGGCGAGGACGCGCACGGGCACTACGAAAGAGCCGGCGAGCGTGAGGGACAGGATGATTTTTTTGACGGTATTCATGGGTGTGGGCGGAAGAAAAATCGGTGCCGCCTCGACGAGGCAAGCGGCGCATCGTTCCAAAACCGCAACCCGTTTCCAACGGACGACACGACCGCCGCAGACGGGCAAATTCCTCACGACAGAGCTTCCGCAACAGTGGTCCCGTCGCGTCGCGTGAGGCTCGATTTCGCGTCGCTGCCACCGAGGAATTCGACAGCTGCACATTTGAAATCCTTTTCTGTCAGCTCAAGATTCGCTCCCCGACTCAGCATCGGACACCGTGATTAGCCCCGTCGCCAATTTCGGTGAACAGGAGCAGGAAGTTTGGTCCGAAGCAGCGCCGGTTCTGGCATCGGCGAAGAATATGTTCCTCTGAGGTTGTTGCGCCTTGCCGCCTACTTTCGCGCCGACGAACCCGGCCAACCGCTTAGCGCGGCGGCCCTGTCGTTTGCCGCGGTTGCAAGGTGTCCGGGCGGCAACGCTTGCACGACCGCATTCAACACGGTGCGCGCTCCTGTCGTGTTTCCGTTTCTGGCCAATTGCTCGGCGGCCACGAGCGCGGCGTGTGCGGCGGGGACCCGCAGGGCCGCAGGACCACTGGCCAAAATTTCCTGCAGCGTTTTGGTCGCGGCGGGCGTCGCGATCATCCCCAGCGAAGCGATCGCGGCCTCGGCCGCAGCCGCGACCCGCTTTGGATCGAACGCCAGTTTCTGCAAGGCCGGCGCGGCCGCGGCATCGCGCCGGACGCCCAGTGAGTTCACCGCACCGACCAAATAGCGGCCTTCGAGCGTGGGCAGAGCCGCGCGCAACGCCGCTCCGGCCGAAGGATCTTTGATGCCTTCAAGTCCGCTGCGCGCATAGTCTGCGAGATGTTCCTTGCCCAAAAAAGCGGCCAGCGCCGGAACCGACGCGGGCCCGCCGAAGTCACCGAGTTCCTGGCACGCGCGGGCCTTTTCCCGGAGCCCTGCGTCAGATGCGAGCACGGCGAGGGCTGCGGTTTCGACGGGACTCGGTGGAGTTGTTGGAACGGTGGCACAGCCGGCCAGCGCCAATACGACAAGGGCAGGAAAAAGAGCGCGGATAAAGCTCATGGGACAATCTCGGACTTGGGTTCAGGCGTGCCAAGGGGACCGACGCGCGCGGCTGCACATGCGGTTGGCGTCGGCATCGTTCACAAATGTCTCGGTGACGGGATCGAATTCCACCTTGCGGCCGAGCCGCCAACCGATTGACGCAGCGTGGGAAATGATGTGGCCCCGGCGCGTGATGTCGGCGTTGCCGGCCGGTTTGGCGCGGGATTTTACGCAATTGAGGAAATCGCGAACGTGCTTGGTCGGATTCGTGCCCGGCATCGTCGCCGGGGCTCCGCCTTCCACGAGTTTCGGCGACGATACCGCAACCTTGCCGGTGTCGGCGGCCTCGATCCAACCTTCGTCGCCCTCGAATCGAACCGGGCACGTGCCGGGTGCGACCCAATTGCCCTCACCTTTAAATCCGGAAAGGCGCATGACGAGTTTCGTGCCGTTCGCATAGCGACCGTAGATCGTCTGGCCGTCGGCCTCATAAGCGACGGGCGTCGTGTCATCCGCGTTGGCCGCCCACTGGCAGAGATCGACCGTGTGCGCGCCCCACTCCGGGAGGGCCGCCCCGCCATGGAAATCATAGTAGCCGCGCCAACGTCCGTTCACGTAGTCCTTGTTGTAGGGCCGCCACGGTGCCGGGCCGAGCCAACGATCCCAATCGACCACGTCCCGGGCCGGCTCCGGTTGCTCCGGCAACAATTTGAAACTCTCTTCCAACGGCAGGATTCCCGCGTGGACCGTGTGGATTTCGCCGAGCCGTCCACTCACGGCGAGTTCCGCCGCAAAGCGGAAATTGTCGACGTTGCGTCGCTGCGTGCCGGCTTGAAAAACCCGGCCGTAGCGGTTGATCGCGTCGGCCAGTTCCTGGCTTTCGCGCACCGTCATGCTACACGGTTTCTCGCAATAAATGTCCTAGCCCGCCTTCGCCGCGAGGATGCTCAACACCGCATGCCACCGATCTCCGGTTGCGATCACGACCGCGTCGATATCTGGGCGGGCAAGCACATCATACATATCGCGGGTCTTGACGCAGTCTTGGTTGGCGTGATGCCGGTTGGCCATGACGCGAACGACTTCGCGCCGCGTCTCCTGCACGTCGGCGATCATCACGAACTGCACCTCGGGTTGAGCGAGAAACGCCTTCAATACCTCGCGGCCCCGCGGGCCGAGCCCGATGCCGCCCACCACGATCCGATTGCTGGCGCCACGGTGCCATCGCGGCCGAGCGCCGAAGCCGGAATAAACGTGGGGACGCCCAAAACCATTGCCGTTGTTTTCAAAAACTGCCGTCGGGTGAATTTCATAAAAAAGCAAAAGCGATCAAACGAGGGGTGCGGGGGAAGTGTCTCAACGGGCGGACACAGCCTCGGTGCGGAACCTAACCGGGCGAGATTTTCAGGAAAGCGGAAACTTCGGAAAGGCGCGGACGATGAGTCGCGACAACGACCGTTTCCGATTCAGTCGGGATCCAATCCGAGCCTGAAGTTGCGCATGGTTTGGCCGCCGCGTCGCGGGGTTTGATCCGGTTTTTGGCTACCGGGCGGCCACCCCGCCGCGTGCCGCGACCGCCGGCGCGCCCGTCAGAGGTTGCCGCCGTGACTGAGAGCTTCAGCCGCCGCCCGCCGTCGGAGTTGCCCGCAGGCCGCGTCGATGTCCGGCCCGCGCGAACGGCGATGGTGCGCCACCAATCCCTGCCCGCGGAGAATTAAGGCAAACGCATCCGACGTCGCGTCGTCCGAGGGCTCGTAGCTGCGGCCCAGCAGACTCAGGCCCGTGGGATTGTAGCGCAGCAGGTTCACGTGCATCCGCCGTTTCCCGAGCACCCCAGCCAACGCGTGCGCTTGCTCCGGCGTGTCGTTCACTCCCCGCAGCAGGCAATATTGGATCGTCACCGGCCGACCGCGGCTGGCTTGAAAACGGTCGGCCGCCGCGAGGATTTCGGCGATCGCGAATCGCCGCCCCATCGGGAGCAAGCGAGCCCGCGTCGCGTCGTCGGGCGCGTGCAGCGACACCGCGAGCTGCACGTTGAGACCTGCCGCCGTGAGCGCCTCAATCCCCGGCACAATCCCCACGGTGGAAACCGTAATCTGCCGCCAACCCAGCGCACCGAACCGGTTGTCCGCGATGCGGTCGATCGCCGTAAGCACCGCGTCGAGATTGAGCATCGGCTCGCCCATCCCCATAAAGACCAGCGTGCGCAAAGTCCGTCCGCCGGCGAGGGCCTCGCGTCGCAGCGCCAAAAACTGCTCCACGATTTCACCGGCCGAGAGGTTGCGCTCAAACCCCGTTTTTGTCGTCGCGCAGAAATCGCAACCCATCGCGCAGCCGACCTGCGAAGAGATACAGCCCGCCGCGCGGTCCGCGTGGTAATCGGGCATCAACACCGATTCGACCGTCCGTCCGTCGTGCAGCCGCAGGAGCAACTTCGTCGTGCCATCGGTCGCCACCTGCCGGACCGCCAGTGAGCTCGTCGCCGGCACCCCGGACGGCAAAGCCAGCGCCGTCTCAATTCGCTCCGTCAAACCCCCGGGCAACGTTAACCCGGTCGCCGCGCCCACCTCGCCTCCGCCCGCAAAATACGCCCGCAAAATCCGCGCCGCGTGGGAGGGCTTGTAACCCCAGGCGACAAAAAGGGACTCCAGTTGCGTGAGACCAAAATGGGCGAGCGCGGCGTTCAGACCAAGGAGTCACGCAGGCTGTCTCACGGTTGCAAGCGCAGGCAATGCAACAGTTGCATCGCGGCGCACCTGACATCCGCGGGGTCGCGCCGTTGTCTGCCCATGCCCCACTCCAATTCGTTTCGCCATGGCACCGTTGCATTCTCCTTTCAGCCTCCTCGCGGCGCTCGTCGCCGCACTCAATCTGGCGACGTTCGCCGTCGCCGCGGAAGTTCCGTTCTTCACCGACAACGGCTACGGCAATCCCGTCAGTTCCCTCCAACATCCCGCCGCCGAGCATCACCAAGGAGTGACCTACGTCGCTTACCAGGGGCCGCACGAGGATCCCTACGTGGCCGCCTACAACCACACCACGCGGCAGTGGACCGGCCCCGTCCAAGCCGGCGTGAACCCCATGGGCAAATCACCGGATCAGATCGATCCCGCCGAACTCGACAACCACGGCAAGCCCGCGCTCGTCATCGATCGCAAGGGCTACGTCCACCTCGTGTTCGGCTCACACGGCGGCGACCCCAAATTCGGGCAAAATCCGCTCGGCGAATTCTTCATGGGCACGAAGGGCAAGATGACCCACGTCGTCTCGCAAAAGCCCGGTGACATCTCCGCTTGGCGCGTCGTGGACAACCTTCCGCCGTTCGGCACCTACAATCAGTGGGTCAAACTTCCGAGCGGTGATCTGTATTTGTTCTATCGCCACGGCGGCCATCGCAGCGACTGGGTCTATCAGAAATCCACCGACGACGGTCTGACGTTTTCTGCGCCCGTTTCCGTCCTCAAACACAAGGTCAGCACCGTTTCGCCCACGATCAACGACTCCTGGTATGCGTGGTTCGACCCCGGCCTCGGCGAAACCATCACCGCCTCCTACGTCTATCACCCGTGCGCGAATCCGAAGCACAACGCCCACCGGCAAAATGTCTATTTCATGCAGATGAATGCTCGTGATGGTAACTGGACGAACGTGCAGGGCGAACGCCTCACGTTGCCGGTCACCAAAGAGTCAGCCGATCGGTTCACTCTCATCGAAGCGACCGGCACCGTGCGGTCGACTCACGGGACGTGCCACGTCGACACCAACGGCCACCCCCATGTCGCTTTCCCGGTTGGCCGCGACATCCGCTACTATCGTTGGGACGGCAAAGCCTGGCAAAAGCCCGTGAGCGTCGCCGCCGGCCATGGACGCGTGGGCGACGGCGACTTCATCGTCGATTCCCCGCTCTCGGTGCGGATGATCCTCTCTACCGAGCACGACGGCGCCAACGAGATCGGCTGGTGGAACACCAAAGACGGCGGCCTCACTTGGACCAAGGGCGACATTCTCATCTCTTCGAAAGTTTTCTCTTTCGGCACGACGGCGATCGCGCGAAACGCGCACCCGGACGCCGTGATGCTGCTCGGCTCACGCGACGCGACGGAGCCGCACTTGTATCGGCGGATGTTTCTGGTCGGCGCCCGCGGCCCGCTCGGCCGCCCCGCCGCCGAGGCCAGCCACCTCGGCAAACGGCTCGAAGCGATCAAGTCTCTCCCGCCGCCGAACCGGGCCAAAGCCGAAGCCAAGAAGAAGAAAAAACTCGGCCTCGACGACGAAGATCCCTGAGTCGCCCGCCGCCCCCGCCCTTCCGGCCCCTTGAGTCGACCCCACCCGCTTTCGCCCCGATGAAAACCATCCTCGCCTGCCTCGCTCTCGCCGCGTCCCTCGCCGTCGCGTCCGCCGCCCCGCCCAACATCGTTTTCATCATGACCGACCAGCACTCGGCCGACGCGTTGAGTTGCCGCATGGGCGACCGCTACTTGAAGACGCCCGCGCTCGACCGGCTCGCCGCCCGCGGCACGTTTTTCTCGCGCGCCTATACCCCCAACCCGCTCTGCATGCCCGCGCGCAACTCGATCTTCACCGGTCGCTATCCGCACGAAACCGGGATCACCGACAACACCAAGATAACGCTCGATGCCGCCGAGTTTGTCACGATGGGCACCCACTTCCGCCAAGCCGGCTACCGGACCGCTTACTTAGGGAAGTGGCACCTCGCTTACGACGAGAGCGCAACCAAGTTCCACGGTTTTGAAACGTTAGAAACCGGCCACATCGACGCCGAGAACGCTACGCTCGCCACGAAATTTCTTGGGCAGAAACACGACAAACCGTTCCTCCTCGTCGTCAGTTTTCTCAACCCGCACAACGTCTGCGAACTCGCGCGCGGCCAGGAACTGAACAACGGCCCGATCGGCGAACCGCCGGCTGTCGCCGAAAAACTCCCGCCCGCGCCGGCCAATCTCGCACCGCCCCGCGACGAGCCCGACACCATGACCCGCATCCGCGCCGGCTATCACGCCAATCCCCAGTTCCCGGTCGGCAACTTCAACCCGAAGATGTGGCAAGCTCTCCGCTGGGGTTACTACCGGCTCATCGAAAAGGTCGACGCCGAAATCGGCAAAGTCCTCGACACGCTCCAAGCCGCCGGCCTCGAGGAGAACACGCTCATCGTCTTCACCGCCGACCACGGCGAGTGCGCCGGGGCGCACGGCTTCAACCAAAAGACCGTGTTCC
This sequence comes from Opitutus sp. GAS368, assembly GCA_943373185.1. Taxonomy (GTDB): domain Bacteria; phylum Verrucomicrobiota; class Verrucomicrobiia; order Opitutales; family Opitutaceae; genus Tous-C4FEB. The sequence continues at coordinate 6,740 of CALSBN010000196.1, forward strand.
TCGAGGAGGCGGCCCGCGTGCCGCTCATCATCAGCGTCCCGGGTCAGCGCACCGGCCGGGCGGCGGAGAACTTCACCAACACCGGGACCGACCTTTTGCCGACGATGCTCGACTTTGCCGGCCTCGCCCGGCCCGCGAAACTCTCCGGCGCCAGTCTCCGTCCCATCGCGTTGGGCCAGTCCGTCGCTGCGTGGCGCGACGATGTCGTCGTGCAGAACAACATGTCCCAAACCCACGCCGTTGACGGCAACGTGCCGACCACCGAGGGCCGCATGATCCGCACCGACCGCTACAAATATTGCGTCTACGTCCACGGCCGGAGCCGCGAATCGCTCGTCGATCTCGAAAAAGATCCCGGCGAGACGATCAACCTCGCTCGCGATCCCGCCCATCGCGAAACGCTCCTCGCCATGCGCGAGCGGCTCCGAAAATGGGGTGAGGCCAACCGCGATCCGCTGGTCGCCGTGATGCTCGCCGACGACGTGAAGCCGCGTGAATTCGCCGTCGTGAAGACCCCGAAAAATCCCGGCCGATCGGAAGCGCTCTCGAAGCAAAAAAAGCAGCCGGCGAAGCACTGATCGTAGCCGCCATGAAACTTCTTCCGATGGTCGCATGGTTCATGGCGCTGGGTAGCGTGGCCCTCGGCGCCAAGGAGTCCGCCAAGCCCAACATCGTTGTCATCCTCGCCGATGATTTCGGTTGGGGTTCCTCCACGCCCTACGGCGCCAAGGGCCTGAACACGCCGAACCTTGATCGCCTTGCCCGCGAGGGCCGGAGGTTCACCCACGCCTACGCTCCCGGCTCCGTCTGCTCGCCCTCCCGCTACGGCTTGCTGACCGGCCGCTACTATTGGCGCACCTCGATCAAGGACGGCGAGGTTCTCACGCCGACTGCGCCGCTCCACATCGAGCCGACCCGGCTCACGATCGCCTCGCTCTGCAAAGCCCAAGGCTACCGCACCGGCGCTGTCGGCAAGTGGCACCTCGGCCTGCAGAGGGGCGTTGCGGCGACGGATTGGAACCAACCGCTGCAGCCCGGCCCGCGCGCCGTCGGTTTCGATTACTTTTTCGGCCTCGGCGGCAACCCGGGCAACGGCCCGCACGCCTTCATCGAAAACGAGCAAGTCGTCGGCCGCATCCCCGGCGAAAAGGTCGTCGTCGCCAGCGCGGGCGCGAAGGGCACGACGACCGGAATCCGCACACCGCGGGTCGTGGACCGCATCATGGAAACTCTCACCGCGAAAGCGACCGGCTGGCTCGAGGCCAACCACGCGGCCCCGTTCTTCCTCTACTTCGCGCCCAACGCCGTGCACGGCCCCATCGCGCCGAATGCGCGGTTCACCGGCAGCCCCTACGGCAGCTACGGCGACTTCATCCAAGAGCTCGACTGGAGCGTCGGCCAAGTGCTCGCGACCCTTGACCGCCTCAAGCTCACCGAGGACACGCTCATGATTTTCACCAGCGACAACGGCGGAATCGTCGACGCCGGGAACGGCAACACGGGCCAAGCGATGGAGGCCGGTCTCGCCATCAACGGGCCTCTGCTCGGCGGCAAGCACACCGAGTATGAAGGCGGATTCCGCGAGCCGTTTGTCGTCCGCTGGCCGGGCCGCGTGCCCTCCAACACCGTGAGCGACCAGGTCATCGCGTTACCCGACGTGCTCGCCACGGTGGCAGCCGTGCTCAACGCGCCACTGCCAAAAGGCGCCGCCGAGGACAGTTTCAACATCCTCCGCGCCTTCACCGAGCCCACACCCGGCCCGCCGGTGCGCGATCACTTTATCATGCAAGCCGCCGACGGCACCTATGCACTGCGCCTCGGCGATTGGAAGCTCATCGAGCGCGTCGGGGCGCCAAAGTTCGAGCCCCGCCCCTCGACCAAGACCGGCAAGAAAACCCACGCGGGGCCGAAGCGCGACGAACTCTTTAACCTCAAAGACGACCCATCCGAGACCAACGACGTCTCCGCCACCCATGCGGACCAAGTCGCGAAAATGAAACGCTTCCTCGCCGAAGCACGCGACCGCAGCTTCACGCGGCCGGGCGCCAACTAACCCCACTCCACATGAAAAAATTCACCCAACGGTTGGTCTGGTTGGCGCTTGCCTTCTTCGCCAGCGTTGCAGCCTCAGCTTTGTCCGCCGCCGAGCGCAGGCCCAACGTCCTCATCATCGTCGCCGACGACCTCGGCTACGGTGAACTGGGCAGCCAGGGCTTCACCTCCGAAATCCCCACCCCCCACCTCGACAGCATCGCGCGGAACGGCGTGCGTTTCACGAGCGGTTACGTCAGCGGTCCCTATTGCAGCCCGACTCGCGCCGGCCTTTTGACCGGCCGTTATCAACAGCGCTTCGGTCACGAGCTAAACCCCAGCACCGCCCAACGCACGCCGCCCAACGTCGGTCTGCCGCTTTCCGAAGCCACCTTTGGCGACCGCTTCAAAGCCGCCGGCTACAAGACCGGCTGGATTGGAAAATCGCACCTTGGCTACGCCCCGCAGTTTCATCCGCTCAAGCGCGGGTTCGATGATTTCTTCGGCTTTCTCGGCGGCATGCACGACTTCCTCGATGCCGACGCCGACGCGGCCAACCCCATTCTCCGCGGCACCGAGCGGATCACTTCTCTCGACTACCTCACCGACGCCCTCGGTCGCGAGGCCGCCGCCTTCATCGACAAACACAAGGCCGCTCCGTGGCTTTGCTACCTCGCCTTCAACGCTGTTCACGCGCCGCTCCAGGCGACGGAAGAATACCTCGACCGCTTCAAGCACATCGCGGACCCGAAGCGTCGCGCTTACGCGGCGCTCCAATCCGCGATGGACGATGCAGTCGGCGTGGTTCTTGCCAAACTGCGCGAACACCGCCTCGAGAGCGACACCCTCGTCGTTTTCTTCAGCGACAACGGGGGACCGACGCCGAGCACCACTTCGGGGAACGGCCCGCTCCGCGGCTTCAAATCACAGACGTGGGAAGGCGGCATTCGCGTGCCGTTTATGATGCAATGGCCGGGCACCCTTCCCGCCGGCACGGTCGACGAACGTCCGGTCATTCAGCTCGACGTGCTGCCGACCGCGCTCGCCGCCGCCGGGATCAAGGCCAAGCCCGAGTGGAAGCTCGACGGGGTCAATCTGCTACCGTTTCTCACCGGGAAAAACTCCGCCGTGCCCCATGACGTGCTCTATTGGCGGTTTGGTCCCCAGCTCGCGCTGCGCATGGGCGACTGGAAAATCCTCAAGGCCCCCGGCGCCGGGGTGAGCGCCGAGAATCCACGTGATGGCCAGGCCAACACCGCCGGCGTTCACCTTTACAATTTGCGCCAGGATCTCGGCGAGAAGGTGAACCTCGCGGACACCCATCCGGAGAAGCTTCGCGAACTCGTCGCCGCTTGGGAGCGAATCAATCGCGAGATGATCGAGCCGTTCTGGCGGGACGGCGCCGCCGAGCGGGGCACTCCCGGCAAAGCCGGAAAGAAAGCCTCCCCGGAATAGTCGGTTTTCAAA
>CALSBN010000197.1:0-10234 GCA_943373185.1 Opitutus sp. GAS368
GCGCGGTATCAGGCCCGGGTTTGAGCGTCAGATCACCGTGACCGGCGGCGGCTGGAGTTTTGCGATCGCGGCCATGATGCGTTCGGCGGCGCGTTGGTAGCGGACCTCTTTCGCGTCGGTCGCATGATCGTAGTCGGACGGGGCGAGGGGCGCGCCGAAGACGAGCGAGATGGGGCTTCCGAGGTTGAGCCGGCCGCGGCGGTCGAAGGCTTCAAACGATCCGAAAATGCGGACGGGAACCACTGGCACTCGCGCGCGGCAGGCGAGCATACCGACGCCGGGCTTGGGTGGTTGGAGCCGGCCGTCCTGCGAGCGCGTGCCCTCGGGGAAGAGAATGACGACCTTTTCTTTTTTGAGCGCGCCGAGGACGCGCTTGATTGCGGTGACATCGGAGCCGCCGTCGCGGTCGACCGGGATGGTGCCGACGGCGTCCAGCCACCAGGAGGCGAGGCCGGGTTTCCAGAGAGTCTTCCGGGCGAAGAAGCACACCTGCTGCGGGAGGTGTGAACCGACGATGGGTGGATCGAGGTGGCTGGCGTGGTTGGCGGCGATGAGGTAGGCGCCGCTGGCCGGCAGGTGCTCCCGGCCGAAGGCGTCACCCCGGAACCACATGCTGTAAACGACGTGGGCCACATAGTGAAAAAAGCCGTAGATGGGCTCCATCTCGACCTGGGGAAACGCGCGGCTCATGGGGTGGGGGGCGGAAGAAGTTGAGCGTTGAGAGCTGAGTGTTGAGATCTGAGAGCCGGAAATCGGGGCTTGGAAACTGAAGGGCGGGTCATGGGGCGGCGAGTTTCGCGGCGATGGGGGTGGCGATTTTGTCCACGACCTCGGCGAGGGTAAGGTGGGTGCCGTCGATCACGGTGGCGCCTTGCAGGCTTTCTTCGAGGCGTTGGCGGTCGAGGGTGTCGCGGCGGGCGACTTGATCGTGCAGGCCCTGTTGTTCGCGGCGACGGGCGCGTTCGACGGGATCGGCAAAAAGGAAGAAACGGAAATCGGCGTCGGGGAAGATCTTCGAGCCGATGTCGCGGCCCTCCATCACAAGGCCGCGAAAATCGTGGCGGCGGGCGGTATCGGCCTGGCTGCGTTGATAGTCGAGCAGGGCGGTGCGCACCTCGGGAATCGCGGCGAAGGAGGCGACGTGGGCGGTGACCTCGGCGCTGCGGATCTCGGCGTCGGGGATAAGGTGGCCGGAGAGTTCGATCTCGGCGTTGCGGCCGGTGACGCGCGTCGTGAAAACGACGGCGGCGAGGGCGGTTTTAACGCCGGCGAGGTCGGTGGGCGTGACGCCGCGGCGGAGGAGTTCGGCGGTGAGCGCGCGGTAATAGGAGCCGGTGTCGGCGTGAAGGAAGTGAAACCGTTCGCTGAGGGTGCGGGACGTGGAGGACTTGCCCGAGGCGGCGCCGCCGTCGATCGCGACGATGAGGAAGGGGGAACGGGGCATCAGGGTGCGAACGAATTTTGCCGGACGGTTTCCAGCAACTCGAAAAAGTGCGGGAAAGTTTTGGCGCAGCAGCCCGGGTCCTTGATGGTGAGCCAAGGCTGGCCGTCGCCGCGGAGATCGAGACAGCCGAGAATGGCGAAGCTCATGGCGAAGCGGTGGTCGCCGTAGGTCTCGATGGTCTCGCCGCTGCGGAGGTAGCGCGGTTGGATTTCGAGCGCGTCGGGTTTTTCCACGACGTGTTGGCCGAGGCGGGTGAGCTCGCGGGCCATGCCGGCGACGCGGTCGGTCTCCTGTTTGCGCGTGTGGGCGATGCCGGAGATTTTTGTGGGGCCGGCGAGCAGCGGGGAAATCGCGGCGAGGGTGAGGAACGTGTCGGAGAATTCGGAGAAATTTTGAGTGACGCCGCGTTGCATGTTCGTTTGCGAGAAGGCCGAGTCGAGGCCGCCCGAAGCGGGGCGAATCGTGGCGCCGACGCGGGTGAGCACCTCGGCGAAATGCGTGTCGCCCTGAAGACCGACCCCGGGAGCGCGGAGGAAGGGCAGGTGAAGTTTGCCGCCGGTGACGATCGGCAAGGCGAGGAAATAGCTGGCGGCGGTGGCGTCGGGCTCGACGGCGTAGCGGGCGGGCGGGTCGTAGCGACCGGGGTTCAAGATGAAAGCTTCGGTGTTGGCTTGCGCGCCGACCTCGTAGCCGAACTCGGCCATGAGGCGCGTGGTCATCTCGATGAACGGGCGACGGACCTCGGCGGTGAGCGCGATGGCGACCGGGCCGGCGGCGAGCGGCGCGACCATGAGGAGGGCGGAGAGGAGTTGGCTGCTCTCGCTGGCGTCGATGCTCACGGATCCGCCGCGCAGACCGCGGGCGTGGATCTCGATGGGAAAATAGCCCTCGTCGCCGAGGCAGCGGATGTCGGCGCCGAGCGAGCGCAAGGCCTCGATCAGGGCGCGCATGGGGCGCTTGCGCATCTGGGGCACGCCATCGAGGCGGTAAACGCCGCGAGGTGCGGCGGCGCAGAGCGCGGTGAGAAAACGGGCGGCGGTGCCGGCAAGGCCGACGAAGAGTTCGACGGGCGCGGCGGAGGCGGAGGCCGGTGCGGGGAAGGCCTTGGCTTGGTCGGATACGCGGACGGTGAGGGCAGTTTCGTCGGCGGTGACGGTGAAACCGAGTCGGCGCAACGCGTCGGCCATGAGTCGGGTGTCCTCGCTAAACAGCGCACCGGTGAGCGTAACGGGCTTTGCGCCGAGGGCCGCGAGCAGGAGGGCGCGGTTGGTCAGGCTCTTGGAGCCGGGCACGATGACCTCGCCACGGACGGGCCGGGTGAACGGTGTGATGGGTAGCAGATCGGGCAGCGACATTCGGAGGGCGGAGAAGGAGAGAGGGAGGAAAGGAGAGTGGGGGAGATGGGAGGGGGAAGGCAGGGGGACGCCAAGGGGTTTTTGAGCAGGAGAAGACGGGTTGGCTCGGGCGGGGTTGTCCAGACGAGGCCTAGGCCGTGGCGGTCAGGTGCCTAGGAAGCCGACGACGTGAGGAGGCGGGCGCGGCGGGAGGGGACAGGCGCGGACGGCCTCGTGACCTCGTCCGCCACGGGTGAGGCGGTTCAGCGCACGATCTTCAAAATGCGGTCGTTGTAGCTGTCGGTGATGTAAAGCGTGCCGTCGCGGTGGACCGTGACGCCGTGGGGGCGGGCGAGCTCGGCGGATTCAGGCGGGCCGTCGAGGCCGGCGGCGCCCTTTTTGCCGGTGCCGGCGACGCGGAGAATTTTTCCGGTGGCGGGCACGTAGCGGCGGATGAGGTTGTTCTCGGCGTCGGCGATGAGGACGGAGTCGTCGCGGTCGATGCACAGGTGCTTGGGGCCGTTGAGCGTGGCGAGGAGGGCGTCGCCGCCGTCGCCGGTGGCACCCTTTTTTCCGGCGGCGTTGACGACGGTGCGGATGCGGCCGTCGGGCGTGACGACGCGGAGGGCGTGGCCGTTGCGTTCGAGGATGTAGACGTGGCCGTGACGATCGACGGCGACGGCGCGGGGATCGACGAGGGGCGCGGCGGTGGCGAGGACGCCATCGGCGGGGATGCCTTTCTCGCCATTGCCGGCGATGACGGCGAGTTGGCCTGTGGCGAGATCAAGCGCGTGGATGCGGCGAAGATCGGCGATGAAAAGGTGGGTGCCTGCGGGGTTGAGGGCGACGCAATAAGGGCCGTTGGCGCGGCCCTGAGCGGCGGGGACGCCGTAGCCGGCGAGCGAAGTGACCAGGCCGGTGGCGGGCTCGTAGACGCGGATGCGGCCGTTCCACGTGTCGGAGATAAAGACGCGGCCGTCGGGGTGGACGGCGAGGTTGTGGGGGCCGTTGAACTGGGCGCGGAGGGCGGGGCCACCGTCGCCGGAGTCGCCTGGGGTGGATTGGCCGGCGACGTGGGTGAGCGCGCCGGTCTTTGAGTCGAGACGGAGGAGGCGGTTGCCCTTCGCCATTTCGATGACGAAGGCGTCGCCGGCGGAGTTGAACTCGACGCCGAAAGGCTCGCGGAGTTGAGACTCGGCCGGGGTGTCGGCGCCGCCGGCGACGAGGACGAGCTGGCTGGCCGAGAGCGTAGGCGCGAGAACGGCGGAGAAAGTGAGGGTGAGAAGGAGAGAAAGAGAGACGGAGAGAGGGAGGGATGGGCGGGTCATGGGAAAAGAATGGAATGGAGAATGGTGAATTGCGGCCGGGTGGCCGCGCTACTGCTGGGCTAGCGCAGGAGGTCGCGGAGGTCGGCGAGGGAGAGTTTGGCGGCGGCGGCGTCGCTGGCTTCGAAGACGTCGGCGAGGAGGGCGCGTTTTTCGGCCTGAAGCGCCAAGACTTTTTCCTCCACCGTGCCGGCGCAGATGAGTTTGTAGCTCGTCACGGTGCGGGTTTGGCCGATGCGGTGGGCGCGGTCGGTGGCTTGCGCTTCGGCGGCGGGATTCCACCACGGGTCGAAGTGAATGACGGTGTCGGCGCCGGTGAGGTTGAGGCCGGTGCCGCCGGCTTTGAGCGAGAGGAGGAAGATGGGTGGAAGTTGAGAGTTGAGAGCTGATAGGTGAGAGCCGGAAACGGAGGCGGAAGAGCGGGCGGAGGGCGTGCCTTGGAAGCGGTCGACCTGAGCTTGGCGGGCGGCGGGGGTCATCGAGCCGTCGAGGTAGCAGTAGCTGATGGACTGCGCGTCGAGTTCTTCGCGGAGCAGGGCGAGGAGCGAGGTGAACTGCGAGAAGACGAGGAGACGGTGGCCGTCGTCGATGGCTTCGGCGAGGAGTTCGGTGAAGGCGTTTAATTTCGCGGAGTCGGCGAAGTCGGCTGGGGAGTTTTCCGAGGCCGGACGGCGCGACGCGAGGTCGCGCCCTACATCGGAGTCGGGGCTCGACGGCACGGTCGCTTTATCAATCAGGCGGGGGTCGCAGCAGATTTGGCGGAGGCGGAGGAGTTGGGTGAGGGCGGCGAATTGGAGGCGGTTCTCGCTGGCGCCAGCGGCGGCGAGGTCGAGGAGTTGGCGTTCGGAGTTTTCCTGCGTGTCGCGGTAGAGCTTGGCCTGCGCGGGAGTGAGGTCGCACCAGATGATCTGCTCGATCTTTTCCGGGAGCTCGGGGGCGACGGCGAGTTTTGTGCGACGTAGAATATAGGGCGCAGTCTGGGCGCGGAGGCGTTGGTCGAACCAGGCGCGTTCGTCGCCGCGGAGGCCGGCGGGGACTTTTTGCAGATAGCCGGGGAGGAGGAATTCGAAAAGGGAGCGGAGGTCGTCGAGCGAGTTTTCCAGCGGGGTGCCGGTGAGGAGAAATCGGCTGCGGGCGCGGAGGGCGCGAAGGGCGGCGGCGTTTTGGGAGCGGCGGTTTTTGATGTGTTGGGCTTCGTCAGCGATGACGACGGCGAAGTCGACCGAGCTGAAAAGGTCTTGGTCGCGGGTGAGCGTGCCGTAGCTCGTGATGATGAGATCGTGCGCGGCAAAATCGGCGGCGGCGGCAAGGCGGTGGTCCCCGTGGTGGACGAAGACGCGGAGAGCGGGGGCGAAGCGGAGCGTTTCGCGGCGCCAGTTTTCGAGGAGACTGGCGGGGGCCACGACCAGAGAAGCGGGCCGGGAGTTGAGAGTTGATGGTTGAGAGTTGGGAGTCGGGGTGCGGCGGAGCTGGAACTGAGGGCGGCTGGGTTCTCTCAACTCTGAACTCTCAACTCTCAACTGCGCGTGGACCGATGAAATCAGTGCAAGCGCCTGCAGGGTTTTGCCGAGGCCCATTTCGTCGGCGAGGATGCCGCCGAGTTCGGAGCGGTGGAGGTGCCAGAGCCAGGCAACGCCGAGGCGTTGGTAGGGGCGGAGTTGGTCGTTGAGCGCGGACTCGATGGGCGCGGGAGCGAGGGTGGTGAGGTTGCGGAGCGCGGCGCTACGGGTCTTCCACGTCTCGGGCGGTTGGAAACCCGGGGCGAGTTCTTCGAGAATGGTCTCAGCCTCGGCGACGCGGGCGCTGCTGACGCGTTGCGCGCGGCGGGGGGCGACGGAAGCGGTGGGGTCGCCGGCGAGGGCGCGCTGGGCGGTGGCGAGTTTCTCGAGCTGGTCGGGTGCGATTAGGTAAACTTGACCGCCGGCCTCGAGGTAGCGGCGGTTGGTGGCGATGGCTTCGCGGAGGGTGGCGTCGTCGGCGGGGCCGGCTTTCAGGCCGACCGTGAGGTTGAAACCGCCGGCGGTCTCGGTGGCGTCGGCGATGACCTCGGCGGTGCGCAGGCGAGCGGTGTGCGTGTCGAAGTTGGCGGTGAAATCGGCGTCGAAGGTTTTCCGGAGGCGCTCGCCGTGGGCGGCGAGGAAGTTGAGGGTCTTGTGGCGGTCGCGGAGCCACCATTTGCGCGTGGACGGATCGAGGGCGAAGCCGGAGGTTTTGACGAGTTCGACGGCGCGGGCGTAGAGCGGGTGCTCGGGCGAAGGGAGCGTGAGGGCGAGGAAGTTCTCGGAGCCGTCCACCGTCATCGCCGAGGGCGATGACGGATTTTTGATTTTTGATTCTTGATTCTTGATTGCCGGAATTGATTTCGGCGGGGTCGGTGGGGTCGGGGTGCCGAGGAGGGCGGCGTGGCGCCAGACGCCGGCTTGGCCGTTGTGGACGAAGATGGGTTCGAGCGCGGCGGCGGCGGCGAGGTCGCGGAGTTGGGCGCGGGTGAGCTGGATGAATACGGGGGGCGTGGCGGTGCCGCAGAGCCGTTGCAGGTGAGCGAGAACGGGGAACAGCCCGGGAGCAGGGTGGGCGGCCGGATCGAGCTCAACTTTCACCGGAATGGCGTCGCGGAGGACGGCGGCGGCGAGGTTGGGCGGGAGGATGAGGCGAAGCATGTTGCAGGAAACGCTGAGTTCCGGGAATAAACTCCGGCACTGGCAACTCCGAACTCCACACACCCATGAGTAACGAGGTTTTTGCCCAATTGGTCGATGCGCACTACACGTCGCTCTACCGCTTTGCCCTGAGCTTGGCGCGCAACTCGGCGGACGCGGGTGATCTGGTGCAGCAGACGTTTTATATTTGGGCCACCAAGGGCGCGAGTTTGAGGGAAACGGCGAAGGCGAAGTCGTGGTTGTTCACGACGCTCTACCGGGAATTTTTGCGCGGGCGGCGCCGGGGGGGGCGGGAGACGTTTATCGAAGATCTGCCGCCGGGCGAGACGGACATCGCGGCCGAAGCGGTGGACCAAGTCGCGAAGCTGGACGGGGCGACGGTGGTCGCGGCGTTGCAGCAGGTGGACGAAGTGTTTCGGGCGCCGCTGACTTTGTTTTATCTGGAAGATTTGGCCTACCATGAAATCGCGGAGGCGCTCGACGTGCCGATCGGCACGGTGATGTCGCGGCTCTCGCGCGGGAAGGCGCAGTTGCGGGCGATTTTGGCCCGGGAAGATGCGGGGGCGAACACGAAGGTCGTGTCGTTTCCCGAACTGAAGAAAGGAAAATCCGTATGACGAACCAAGAGGCAAAGTTTACGCTCGGTGCTTATCGCGCGGGCGGACAAGACGCGGGCGATCCGAAATTTGCCGAGGCCCTGGCGCAGGCGAAGCGCGATCCCCAGTTGGGCGCTTGGCTGGCTCGGGAGCAGGCGTTGGATGCGTTGATCGTGGCGAAACTACGTGAGGTCGCGCCGCCGCCGGGATTGCGGGCGTCGATTCTTGCGGGCGCGAAAGCGAGCGCGGCGCCGCGGCTTTGGTGGCGGCAGCCGGTCTGGCTCGCGGCGGCGGCGGTCGCGCTGTTGTTGGCCGTTGCCGGAACATTTCTTTCCGGAGGACGCGAAGCAGACAGAGCAGCCAAACACTTGGCGGAGCTGGCAATCGCGGGGCTAGGCGACGGTAAACACGAAGGGTATTCCGCAGCCAAGGGCGAGTTGAAGGCTTGGCTGAGTGCGTCGGGCGGGAAACTGGCGGCGAGTTCCGGGCTAAACTTCGCGGAAATGAAGGCTCTGGGTTGCCGCACGGTCAGTCTCGGTGGACGTGAAGTGGCGGAAGTGTGCTTCAAAAATGGCGGACTCTCGTTCCATCTTTATGCGATGCCCGTCGACGCGAAGTCGGAGCTGAACCTTGGAAAAAAACCGACGCTGGTGGCCCAAGCCTCAAATGCGGCGGCGGTGTGGTCGGACGGCCGGCTGCTCTACGTCCTAGCGACGGGTGCCGGGATGGATGCGATCAAGCGGTTGCTCTGATTTGCACCCGAGCGGGCCGCGTCGAGTGCACGCGGCCCGGCGCGGTCAAAGCTGCGAGTAGGACGTCGGGACGAGGAAGCGCGCGGTGTTCTTGGACGTGTTGTCCTTGTAGCGCGGCTCGTCCTTCATCTTCACCCAACGGGGATCGGGACCGAATTTTTTCCAGTTGGCCAAGTGGGTCGTGAGATCGGCGGCGCACGTGATGTAGCGGAGGTGCGGCAAGTTGGGTCCGGCGACGGCTTGACCGAAGAAGAGCGGGGCCATGCCGAGATCGCGCATGACCTCGATCTCGCCGTCGTCGAACATGGCCATTTTGTTGAGCGCCCGCTCCTCGCTGTGGCTCTCGTAGTCGCGCATCTCGAAGACACGGGTCGCCACTTTCGTTTTGGAGAAAGCGGGGACGGCGAGTTTGGGCATGCCGGCGAAGGCGCGGAGGAGCCAGGAGTCCACGCGGGTGTAGGCGGGGCTGGTTTTGGGCGTGAGCAGGTAGTCGCGCCCGGCGGCTTGCACGGCGGCATCGGTGTTGAGATCGGCCGCAACGCCGATGAATGAGTCGAGGTTGGGATGGGTGATCAACAACCAGAGCACGGCGGGCGCTTCGGCGGTGCCGACTTTGGGTTTTGAGGTGCCCGCCTTTTTGTCCACTTCCAGTTCGGTAAACGCGCCGACGGGGCCGAGGCCGCGCTTGCCCAGAGCGGGGATGAGGGCGGCTTCGAGATAGTGGTCGAGCTGGGCGGTGGAAGCGCCGGGCTTCAGCCGGTAGGCACGGAGTTCGTAAAATTCACGGGGCGCGCCCGAAGACCCGGCGCCGGAGGCGGCGCGGACGGAAAGTGCGGCGGTGGCGGAAGCGGCGAGGGAGGTTTTAAGAAACGTGCGTCGGGTGGGATTCATGGAGGATAGGTTAAAGGCGGGACGGATGAAGAAGGGAAGAGTTGCGATTTAGCCCCGCGAGGAGTCGCCGGTGGGGATGGGTTCCCAGCCGCGGTCGCCTTCGGCGCGGCGCTCGGGGGTGTCGGAGGCGAACATGCGATCAAAGGCCTCGATGTGACGGCGGGCTTCGGAGAAATAACGGTCGTCGTCTTCCCAGTATTGGGCGAGTTCGCGGACGGCGCTCTCGTCGTGCCGTTTGAAGGCCCGCGCGGCGCGATGGGCCTGATGGGCGCGGAAGCCGAGGCTGCGCAGGACATCGACACCGAGGTCGAGCGAACTGCCGAGAGTTTCGCGGTAGAACGTGGTGATGCCGCGTTTTTGGAACTCGTAGGCATGGACGCGGCCGGCGGCGCGGGCGAAAATTTTGAGATGGGGGAAATGCTTTTGGACGGTTTCGGCGAGTTCGACGGCCTTGGCCTCGTCGTCGATGGCGATGACGATGAGCTTGGCGCGGGCGGCCCCGGCGGCGTGGAGCAGATCGAGACGGGTGGCGTCGCCGTAGAAGACCTTGATGCCGAGACGACGGATGATCCCGATCTGGTCGGCGTCGAGATCGAGGACGGTGGTGCCGACGCCGTTGGCGCGGAGGAGGCGGCCGACGATGTGGCCGAAGCGGCCGAAGCCGGCGATGATGACGGGGTTTTCGTGTTCGGCGGAATCGATGGTATCGGCGGCGCGCTCGGGAGCGGCGGGCGGGGCAAAGCGGGGTTGGATGAATTTTTCGTTGATCACGAAAAGGAGCGGCGTGAGCGCCATCGTGAGGGCGACGGTGGCCGTGAGCGGCGCGGCTTGGGCGGCGGTGAGCACGTGCTGGTTGACGACGAACGAAAGCAGCACGAACGCGAATTCACCGCCTTGGGCGAGGGCGAAGGCGAAGAGCATGCCGTGGGGCGTGGAGAGCTTGAAGAGGCGCGAAAGCGCGAAGAGCACGGCGAACTTCACGAGCAGCAAGCCGACGACCAAGCCGGCGATGAGGCCGGGTTGGGCGGCGACGAGGGCGAGATCAATGCCGGCGCCGACGGTGATGAAGAACAGCCCGAGCAGCAGGCCCTTGAACGGCTCGAGGTCGGATTCGAGTTCGTGGCGATACTCGCTGTTGGCCAAAACCACGCCGGCGACGAAGGTGCCGAGGGCGGCGGAGAGCCCGACGAGTTGCATGACGAGCGACACGCCGATGACGAGCAGCAGGGCGG
>CALSBN010000198.1:0-10152 GCA_943373185.1 Opitutus sp. GAS368
CCGCCCGCGCTCCCGTTCGGGCCGTGACCGGAGCGATTTCAAGCAGAACGCGTCGATCCGTGGGGGCGTCGCCGATGGCAAATTCAAAAGCTAAAATCCGATCTTTTGCATGCTCTCTTTGCGCCAAACTTAGTCGGTTCCGGGTTCAAGGCCGGACACAGGCCTTGCGGAAGGCGCATCCGGCGCGCAGTGTATCGGCATGAACTATATGGAACGTATCACCTTTAATCCGAACCAGTGCGGCGGACGGCCTTGCGTCCGGGGTATGCGAATCCGCGTGAAGGACGTGCTCGACCTCGTCGCTGCCGGGGTCCCTGAGGCGGAAATCTTGGCGGATTATCCGGACCTTGAGGCGGACGACATCAAGGCGAGCTTGGAATATGCTGCCGCCCAGCTCGATCACCCTGTGCTAGTGGCGAGCCGGTGAAATTCTTGGTCGACGCCCAGTTGCCACCCGCCCTTGCGCACTGGCTGGCTGAAGGCGGTTACGAGGCGCAGGCGGTGCGCGAGATCGGCTTGCGGGAAGCCAATGACGGCGCGATCTGGCGACACGCCGAGAGCGGCGGGTGGGTCATTGTGACCAAGGATGAGGACTTCGCGTCACGCGTGTATGCAACCGAACGCGGCCCGTGCGTGGTGTGGCTGCGGGTAGGCAATACATCCAACGCGGCCTTGCGCGCATGGTTGGTGTCGCGCTTACCCGAGATCGTGGCCTTGCTCGGCCAAGGCACGCGACTGGTGGAGATCCGGTAGTTTGCCAGCGAGGCCGCGCTGAACATTGCTTGGCTGCAGGGACAAGGGTTGGCCGATCTGAGGGCGAAGTGAACCGCGGTGCGTTGCGGTCACGACGGCGTGGCAGCCTGAAGGTGAGGTTGTCCCGAATTGACGGGCACCGGTCGAAGTCGTGGCCTCGTTTCCGGAACGCGCCAGCGGTGGACTGTTTTCGCCGTGCTCGGCGAAGCAGGGGCTTGCCTCGATCAGGGGGTTGAACTCCTCTTCCGCGGTCGATATGGAAACCGTTACCCTTTCATCCAAATTTCGGGTCGTGATTCCGCAGGCCGTGCGCCGGGTGCTGGGACTTACCGGCGGTGAGAAGTTGCGCGTCATCCCCTACGCCGACCGGGTCGAATTCATTCCGGTCCGGCCGATAAAACAGATGCGGGGATTTCTGCGGGGGATGGATACTTCGCTTGTGCGGGAGCCAGACCGATTGTGAGCGGGACGCACATGGTGGACTCGTCGGGTGACTTGAATATCTCGCGGACAGCAAGAGCGCGGCGCTTTTTGCGCCGGTGAACGAAGATACCGAGCATTTGCTCGTGCCGGTGATCACGATCTACGAAGTCTTTAAAAAAGTGTTGCGCGAACGCGGAGAGAACGAAGCGCTGCAAGTGGCCGGTATGATGCAGGGCGGTCAGGTGATCGAACTGGATTCAGCGCTGGCGTTGGATGCCGCCCGTTACCCGCTACCGCTGGCCGACAGCTTGATCTATGCGACGGCGTTGCGCCATGGGGCGACGCTTTGGACGCATGACGAGCACTTCAAAGACCTGCCGGGCGTAAAGTATCTGGCGAAGAAGGCAGCGACGACGCGGTAGAGGCAAAATGCTTTCGGGCTCCGAGTGAGATGCCTCGATTCTATGGGCGTCGCCGACGGCAAATATTAGTAGATAAAGCATGACCCTTTTTGACCGGCCCTCGCCAATTTGAGGTCAATCGAGAAACCATGTCACGGCGCTTCCTGGAGAATAATGTGCCGAAAGAATCATCAGGACCATTGCTACAATGCCTACTCCGATCTGCTTCCACCACCATACTCTTTCCGATGTGCGCGGAAGTAGAGCGATGACCGACATGGCCAAGGTAGTCACAATCCAACCACCGAGAAGCACCAGAATGATTTCTGATGCGACCGCGCTTACGATGGCCGACACACCACCGATAGATTGCGGATCGTCTTCCGAAGGGGATGGCCAGCGGCCAAGCTGCGCGAAAGCAACGATCCATGCCACGTAAACTAGGGCCACAATTGAAATAACTGCCATCGTTGGCATCCAACCGAGAATTTTAGTTTGAGTGATCATAGGTGGTGTCTTGCCGACCCGTGTTATTCGACCTAGCCCCAAAGCCGAAGTTGGGGAGCTGTCATTCGCCGAGAAGGGATTGCAGTGGTTGAACATCAAGCCCGGTTTCTGGACTTGGGCTTTGCCGGTCTCTTTTGATCCAGGCGAAAGCCTAAGCCGAGGAATGGCCTTCGCTCACATTCGCCCCCCTCTCGCTGGACGGCTCCGCGGCGTCTCGGTGACTACGCGCTCGCGGGCAAAGTTTAGCTCTGGGGCTTGAGCTGGGTGAGCAGCGAAACGAATGCGGGCAGGGATTTCAGGACTTCAAGATCGGGGTCTTGCGCCATCCAATCGAAATCCCGGTAGCCGAGAGTTACGGCGGCCCGCAGGGAGCGCAGGGCGGCATCGCGGCGGCGGGTGAGCGCGAGGCTGCAGGCGAGGTTGTAATGCGCGGTGGGGTTGGCGGGCTGGAGTTTGACTAGGCGGCGATCCATTTTGAGGCCGGCACCCTCGCTGGCCTCGCACCCTACAACTGCGACAGCGACGCACATCGCGGCCGCCGGACGATCCGCAGCGGCAGGGTCAAAGTTCGCCGGGTCCTCTACATGGCCGCTGTCGTTGCCTCCCGCTACAACACCGTGCTCAAAGCGTTTTACTCCCGCTTGGTCGCCGCCGGTAAACCCAAAAAAGTGGCGCTCACGGCCGTGATGCGGAAGCTCGTCGTCCCCTCAATCACCTGCTCAAAAATCCCGATTTTACCCTCGCATGAAAGACCGTTGCTGACCCTTTCTTGATCGCTCCTTTCTGCTCGCTTTCGGTCGACCTGAAGCCGCGCATCTACCAGATGGATCTGCTCGCACGCGCGATCATCGTCGAGGATGTGCCGAAATTCTTGCGCCAGCTCGCGGACGTGAAGGTGATCGTCGCCTCCGGTTTCGAGCTGAGCGTGAAGCCGCTCCTGACGAAAGGCCGCCGCGTGAAGATCGTCGGCGGCCCGCTCCACGGCCTCGAAGGCCTCGTCGACAACCCCGCCAATCCGCAAGGCATCATCCTCTCCGTCGACGTGCTCCAGCAGGGCCTGCTCGTCAAAGTCCCCGCCGACCAACTCCAGCCGCTGCCGTAGGCGTGGTTGCCTCCGTCGGGAACATGCCGTCCGCCCGCCCGAATGGCCGGAACGTCCGCGTGGGATCGGCGCCGTTATC
The DNA here is from genome assembly GCA_943373185.1 of Opitutus sp. GAS368. Taxonomy (GTDB): domain Bacteria; phylum Verrucomicrobiota; class Verrucomicrobiia; order Opitutales; family Opitutaceae; genus Tous-C4FEB. The sequence continues at coordinate 3,266 of CALSBN010000198.1, forward strand.
CCCGCGGCGCCTCGGGCCCGGTCGCTTTCACGGCCGCAAATGGCGCGCGATGTGCGCGTCGATCTCGGCCGCAAGCATTCGCCGGACCTCGCTCGCCTCGGCCGAGTCGGCGACATTCCGACGTTCGGCCGGATCCGCGACCAGGTTGTAGAGTTCGACGAAGTCGGGCGCCTGCCGGCCCACAGCGTCCGCGGCGTTCCACGTATGCACCAGCGTCCACTCGGGGGAGATGGCCGCGAGCAGGGGCTGCGTGCCGCCGTAGCCGTCGAGACATTCGTAGACGAAGCTGCGCCGCCACTCTGGCGCGGCCCCGCCCCGAACGAGCGGCAGCAGGCTCGTGCCGTGCAAGGCCGCCGGACGCGCCGCCCCCGCGAGCTCGAGCAGCGTCGGCGCCAAGTCTAGGTTCAATGCGAGGCGCGCCTCGACGCGGGGCACCACGCCCGGCCCGGCGATCGTCAGTGGCACGCGCACTGAGTCCGCATAAGGCAGCACCTTGCTCGTCATGCGGTGCTCGCCGAGCAGCCAGCCGTTGTCGCTTAGAAACACGATCCATGTCGTCTCGCGCAGGCCGAGCCGGTCGAGCGCCGCGAGCAGGCGGCCGATCATGGTATCGAGCTGCGTCACCACCGCGTAGTAGTCGCGCAGGTGCGCGCGGAGCCGGTCCGTCTCGTGGTAACCGTAGCTGTCGGCCTGCGTGCGGTTGCGCACGGCGGCGAGATACGGCGGCTTGCCGGTGAGATCGCCGCCGGCCGTGGCGGGCAGCGGAAGCTCCGCCGGATCGTAGCGGTCGCGGAACTCCGCGGGAGACGGCCACGCGTGGCGGTCGTCCATGTGGGGCAGCTGAGTTGCATGCACGAGGAAGAACGGCCGGCCGCTGGCGGCCTGCGTCTGCAGAAACGCGATCGACCGTTCCACGCAGACGTCGTCCACATGCTCCTCCGGCCGCAGCTCGCGCTCTCCGTCGATCACGCGGCGCCGGTGAAACGGGCCGTTGCCGCGGAAATAAAACGCCTCGTCGAAGCCGGCGTTCTGCGGCGTGCCGCCGATGTGCCACTTGCCGACCATCGCCGTGCGGTAGCCGGCCTCGCGCAACCGCTCGGCCACCGTGGTCTCGCCGGCGCGCAGCGGCGCGTCGAGGCTCGTCACGCCGTTGGCGCTGCCGTAGCGGCCGGTGAGGATCGCCGCGCGCGACGGACTGCAGAGCGACATGACCACGCTCGCCTGCGTGAAACGCACGCTCCGCGCCGCCAGCGCATCGAGGTGCGGCGTGCGGATATGCGGATTGCCGTTGGCGCCGAGCGCGTCGAAACGCAGGTCATCCGCGAGCACGACGAGGAGATTGGGCGCGCCCGCGCGTGCGCCCGCGGCGACCGCAAGCGCGAACACGAGGCGGCCGAAGAGAGTGTGAAAGCGGACGCGCGAGGTCATGGCTCGATCGGCACGCCGTCGAGGCGGGCGACTCCGTTGACGTAGGTCAGAAACCCTCCGGGCGTTTTCTCGGAGCCGGGCGCAGGTGCGGCGGGGTCGGACGGAATCCAGCGCGCCAGCCCGGATTTTATCTCCGCCAGCGCGGGGACGGCGGCGAGGTTGCGATGCTCGTGCGGGTCGCGCGCGCGGTCGTAGAGTTCCTCCTCGCCGTTGGCGTAGCGGATGTAGCGCCAGGCTTCCGAGCGCACCGCGAAACTGCCCCGCATCTGGCCGGTCAGCGCCGGACGCTCGCGCGGCGCGGCGGCGTCGCGCAACTGCGGCCCGAGCGAGAGCCCTTCCAGCCCGGGCGGCGGCGGCAGCCCGCAGACGTCGGCCAGCGTGGGATAGAGGTCGAGCAGCTCGACGGGCCGGGCGCAGACGCCGCGATTCACGCCGGGCCCTGCGACGATCAACGGCACGCGCGTCGCGCGCTCCCACAGGGTGCGCTTGGCGAACACCTGCTTTTCCCCGAGGTGAAATCCGTGGTCGCTGACCAGCACCACGACGGTGTCGGCGGCGCGGCCCGACACTTCGAGCGCGGAGAGCAGCCGGCCGACCTGGCTGTCGGCGAAGCTCACGCACGCGAGATAGGCGTGGTTGTGCGCCCGCCACAGACCCGCCGCGGCCAGCGTCGGCAGCACCGGCTCGGTATTGCCCAGCTTGAGGTAGTGCGCAAAACGCGGGAGGTCGTCCCGATCATAGGCCGGCACCTCGGGCAGCCATGCGGCGGCGCCTTCGTAGAGCGCGAACCATTTTTCCGGGGCATAGAGCGGATAGTGGGGCCGTCGCAGCCCGACCGCCATGAAGAAGGTCTTCGCGCGTGCCCCCTGCAGATAAGCGATGGCCGAATCGACGACCTGCCAGTCGCTTTGCTGCTCGTCACGCTCGGGAAACCGGCCGAAGTCCTGCCGGAACCCCGGCGCCGGGTTCAGTTTTTGCGACGGCGTCGGCTCGGCGTGGGAGCCGCGCTCGCCGAGCACGGCGAACTCGCGTTGCGCGGCGCCGACAGGCGGATGCCCGTCGTGGAAGACCTTGCCGGCGCCGAACGTCTCGTAGCCGTGCGCGGCGAAGTGCTGCGGCAGCGTCACGAGGTCGCGCAACGCGGGCACGTCGCGAAACCACGGCGACAGGGTGTAGATGCCGGTCGTCGAAGGCCGCAGGCCTGTGAGCAGGCTCGTGCGCGAAGGCGCGCACCAGGGAGCCTGCGTGTGGGCGTTGGCGAACAGCGTCCCGCGGCGGGCGAGCCCGTCGATGTGCGGCGTGAGCGCCGCGCCGCCGAGGCAGCCGACCTGATCGTTGAGATCGTCGATCAGGATCAGGAGGACGTTGGGCCGCGGCGGCGGCGTGCCGGCCGCCGCCGTGCTCATGCACGAGCATGCGGCGATGAAGAGCACGAGGCCGCGGAGAACTCGCTCGGCGCCAAACGGGACGTGCATCGGGAGCAACGCCGCCCGATACCGCCGCGGGGGGGCCTCAGAACCGGGTCGTGATCGAGAGAATCGCATGACGTGGTTTCTCGGGATAGAGCCGGTCCGAGCCGGAGGCGGCGCGGAAGGCGTATTCGTCGGCGAGGTTGCGCAGGGCGAGGTTGGCACTCCACCGCTTGTAGCGATACCCGACCGAAGCGTCGATGACGCTGTAGGCGGAGAGCGCGATCTGGCCGACGTTGCCGACCGGGCCGCCGAGCCGTTCGCCGACATAGCGGTAGCCCAACCCGAAGTTGAACGCCGCGAGCGGCCCGTCCGACGGCGACCATTTCCCCCAGAGCGACACCTGGTCGTCGGGCACGTTGTTGACCGGGTAGGTCGCCCGGCCGAGCGCGAGCTGCTGGGTGACCGTGCCGGTCGCCTGCATGTCGTTGCGCGTATAGGCGAGGAGCACCTGCGTGTCGCGGCCAAGGTTCAGCTTCACGTCGAGATCGAAGCCTTTGTTTTCGAGCCCCGGTGTGTTCGGCCAGAGCACGGTGTTGGGGATCGTGGCGAGATCCGTGCCGGGCGGGAAGCGCGTAGGCAGCTTCCCGAACGGATCGTTCTGATAGACGTTCTGGTTGCTGATCTCAAAATACGAGAGGTCGATCGCAAGGCGGTCGCGCCAGAGGTTCAGCCGCACGCCTGCCTCGCGCTGCTCGCCGTCCTGCGGTGCCAGCGCCTGCTGCCACGCGTTGAGCGCGCCGGCGGCGTTGGGGTTGAACGACTCGTTGTAGAGCGCGTAGACGTGCAGCGCGGGCCGGAGCTTATAGACAAAGCCCACGCGCCGGGTCCATTGGCTGGACGATGCGGTGCGCGTCGCGCCGGTGGCGTCGCGGAACTGCTGGTCGATGTCGTCGTGACGCAGACCGAGCGAAAGTTGCAGCCGGTCTTCGAAGAGGGAGAGAGCGTCGAAGAAGTAGTAGCTGGTCGGCTTCTCGGTGAGGAAAGGCACGTCGAACGCGATGTCGTCGCGCGGGACGGCGGCGGCCGGCGGCTGGAGGCGGATCGCACCGTTGGGATTGGCCGCGGAGCGGACGTCGTCCCAGTTCACGGGGATTTCGGCGTAGTCCGGCCGGTCAACCCACATGGCATACGCCCGGCCCGCCGCGCCCTCGTAAGCGAAACGCGAGGTGCCGCCGGGCACCGCGCCGCCGTAGGGTGAGATGCGCGACTTCTGACCCAAGAACAGCTCCGTGCCCGCGAGGAACGTGTGCTTCACGGGGCCGGTCTCGAATTGGCCGGTCAGGTCGAACTGGTTGCGGGCGCTGCGGGCACCGACGTCGCTGATCCGGCGAAGGCTCCGCTGTGGAATCCACAGGCGCGCCGCCGCCACGTCGGCCGCGGTCACGGTCTGGGTGCGGTTCACCACGAGGCCGATGTCGGCGGCGGTGACGGGCTGAGGGTAACCGGAGTTGGGCACGTCGACCAGCCAGCGGTCGGTCTCGTTTTGGTGGAGCGAATAGAAGCTGCGCAGCGTCCAACGCCCGAGGCGGCCCAAATCGCGGTCGAGCGTGACCGTCGCCTGGTAGATCTCGGCGTCGTCTTTCCGGTAGGTGCCCTCGGTCTGGTAGGTCCACTCCACCGGCAGGAAGAACGGTTCGCGCACGAGCGCCGGGTTGGGCACGGTCGCGCTGTAGGGCGCGGCGCGCGAGGCGTTGTAGTCGGCCTGCAGCGGCACCTGGGAGTTGAAGAAGGCCGCGTCGAGCGTGTTGCGCTCCGCCTCGAGCGTGAAGCTCACCCACGGCGCGGGGCGGAAGAGCATTTTGCCGAAGAAGACCTGCCGCTCGAAATAGTCGTCGTTGTCCTGATACTCTTTCCGGTCGTCGTTCACGAGCACGACACGGTAGGCGGCGATGGGGCCGCCCGGCCGCGAGGCGGAGCCGATCGGGCCGGTGGTATCGAGCGACGCGGTGTAACCGCCGAAGCTGTGGAGCTGGCCGGTGACGACCGTCTCGCGTTTGAACTTGGGGATCTTCGTCACGTAGTTGATGACACCGCCCGGCTGGCTCGCACCGTAGAGCACGGCGGACGGACCTTTCACGACCTCGGCCTGCTCGATCGTCTCCACGGCGGCCAAGCCCACGAGGTCGCCGAGATTCTCGCCGTTGCGCCGCACCGAGGCGTTGAACCCGCGCACGAGGCTCGTGCTGCCGTTGTTCCGCTCGGAGTTGTTGTAATTCACCGCCGAGGAGTAGCGCGTGATGTCGGTGATCGACGTGGGCGCGATGTCGGCGATGAACTGCGCGTTGAACACGTCCACTTTCTGCGGGACGTTTTCCAAGCTCATGACGACGCGGCCGAACGCGGCGGTGGACTTGGAGAAATAGCCGTCGTCGGGCGCGGCCTTGATCGTGAAAGGATCGAGCTGGACGACGGGGTCGGGTTCTTTGGCGGCAGCAGGCGCCGCGACTTGGGCTTGCGCCGCCTGTGCGAACGCGAACCCGCCGGCGAAAATGAGGGTGAGGGTGTTGGGTTTCATGGATTGGGGGTTGGGATGGAAAAATGCGCGCGCGCCGCCCGGCGGGCGTTCAGCGGTAGTCGAGCTGCACGGTCGCGCGGCAGGCCGCGCCGGCCACGGTGCGCAGCCAGTAGGCCTGGAAGGACGCGGGAAAGGTGTGCGTCGTCTCCGCACCCGGCGGCACCGTAAAGGTGCGGTAGGGTTGCCACAGCCCGGTGCCGTCGGGGTCGATCTCGACGACGATGTCGACCGGCTGCGCGGCGTCGTGGGAAAGCACGAGGCGCTTCTCGTCGTAGCCGGTGAGCAGGTAGGGATCGCTGGGGGCCCGGGCCTCGACCGGCGTGTGCTTCCAGGGCCCGCCGGTGCCGCGGGGCCGGCCAAGGCCCCAGAGATCGTCGATCGCGCCGACCCACAGCGCCGCCGCACCGTCGGCGGAGCGGATCACATGCGGATTGTCGGCCGCCGCCGCGAGGTCCACGCCCGAAAGCACGAGCAGACCGCGAAACGACGCATAGTCCACGATCCGCCGCCCGTGGGTCGCGATCGGGCGCAGTTTGGCAAAACCGCCGGCGTTTTCCGCCGGCAACTCGAAGAAGGTGCCGAACGCATTCAGCAGGTCGCGCTCCGTCACGACCTCGCGCGCCACGCGCGTCGGCCCCAGCGGCCCGTCGGGCGTCACGTCCGCGAAGCCGCGCGGTAGCCGCCAGCGACGACCGCGGTCGTCGACGACGAGCACCGACGCCGCATCGCTCTGGATCACGCCGGCGGGCAGCGGCGTTTTCCGCCGGTGCTCCGCGAGCGCGTCCGGCGTTTCGATCCGCCGCAGCTCCAGTTCGCCCGTGAGTTCGTAGAGCCCGAGGTCGCGCGTGGCGCCGCCCGCGGCAGCGCGCGCTTCGAACTGCAAGGTGCGCCGCGCGTCGTCGCCGGAGGTGCGGACGGCGCCGCCCACGAGCCCCGCGCTCTGCGGTGTCGCGAGGCCGTCGAAACGCTCGTCGGCGTGCTCGGTGCGCCCATCGCGGCCGCGGGAGTGAAAGGCGACCGTCGCGCCCTGCAGCGCCTGCGCGCTCACCACCCGCACCCAGGCGGCTTCGGGCGCGCCGCCGAGATCGATCCACGCGTAGCCGCGCGGCGGCAACGGGACCTCGGGACCCGGCGTCCACGTGCCGTCGCCGCGCACGTCGAACTCGAACCGCAGCGTCACCGGCGCGTCGCCGCCGTGGGCCAGGTGTGCGCCGCGGAACGGAAATCCGGCGAAGAGCATCGGGTCGCTCGGGCGCGCCGCGGCCACGTCTTCGCGCAGCCAGACCGAGCCGCGGCCGAGCACCGGGCCGAACGCGTCGAGCTGCGCGGGCGCGACGAACCAGAGGTTGGACTGCGACTGCGGCGCCGCGATCTCCGCCTTCATCTTCCGTTTGTTCAGAAACTCGTTTTTCGCCGTGTCGTCGCAACCGAACACGATGCGGTCCTGCCAGCGCGCGAAATCGCCGATCACC
>CALSBN010000199.1:0-10108 GCA_943373185.1 Opitutus sp. GAS368
CCCCAACCCGCGAATCTTGAACTGCCCCAAAATCGCGTTGGCCGCCGGCATCCGCGCCGGATCACCGGGCCGGTGAAAGCCCACGATACTCTCCGCGTGCGGCGCCACGTTCAACACCGTGACCGCCCGATCGCCGTCGTGCATGCCGAAACCCGGACCACCGTGCATCAACACCCGCCGGCTCAAATCATAGACGACGCCATACACCGGCTCACCCCGCACGCACAGGCCGAGCGAGATCGCGCAATGCGGGATGCCGAGTGCGAAATTATTGGTCCCGTCGATCGGATCGAGCACCCAGGAAAACTCCGCCGTCACCGGAATCGGTGCGTCGGTCTCGGCCAGTTCCTCGCTGAAGAACTGATCGCCCGGAAACTGCGCCGCCAGCTCACGAAAAATGTTCTCCGAGATCGCCACGTCGACCGCCGTCACCCGCGTGCCATCGCTTTTCCAGCGGCTCTCCGCGCGCCCAAACTCACGGTGCAACAGCTCCGTTTGCGCCAACACCGCGCGCTTCGCCGCTTCGATTCGTTTCAGGAGTTCGTCGTTCGCCATTTTTCCAGCAAACATCCGCCGCCGCCGCCCGCCAAATCCTTTCGCACGCGCCTCACTCGTAATCGTAAAGCTTCGGATCACGCAGCGCCGGCCCGCGCCTCGCCTTGAGCCGAGCCCGCGCCTCGCGCTGCTCCTTGGGTTTCATTCCCGCCATCCCCGGTTCCATCCCGTCCATGTCCGCATCGCCCCCCGGCCCGCCGCCCATCTGCTCCTCCAACGCCTCCGGGTCGGTGCCTTCTTCCAGCTTCCGCACCACTTCCTCCATCTCACCGTCGATTTTCTCTCCGGTCATTTCCGCCATCCGCCGCATCATCCGGCCCATCGCCCGCGGATCGTTTTCATCCACACTCGAAAATTCTTTCTCCATCGCGCCCATCGCCGCCTCCATTCGCGCATCTTCCGGGCCGGTTTCGGCCCCGCCCGAAGCCGCTGCCGGCGGAGCTTCATCGCTCCGACCGCCGCTTGTGACGGCAAACGTCGACATCATCTTTTGCAGCTTGAACCGCGGATTATCCGGACACTTCGGCACCGTTTTCCCCTGCGCCAGCGTCTTCGCGTAGAATTGATAGACCGTGTGATTCTGCGGACAGTAATACTCGTAGATCGGCATGCCCGGTCGGTTAAAAACGAATCGGCGAATTGCGCAAGCGGTGAAGCAAGGGAACCGCCGAACAATCGACTTTGTTGGCGGTTCAATAATCGATCCACTACCCCCCACTTGCCCCTACCGGTTCAACCAACCAAGAAACAACCCAATCACCCCCATGCGTTGTCCGTCCGTCGCCTTTTGCATCGTTGCGTTTTATCTGGCCGCCGCCGCCAGCGCCGAATCCGCCCCCGACATGACCACTTCCCCACCGCTCCGTTGGAACGAACTCCCGGCCTTGCCTGACCGCGAGGGCTTTGCCGGCAGCTACGCCGGCGTCAGCGGGGACGCGCTGATCGTAGCCGGTGGGGCTAACTTTCCCGACAAACGCCCGTGGGAGGGCGGCGCAAAAATCTGGTATGACCGCCTCTTTGTGCTCGAGCCCGCCGCGACCACTTGGCGCAACGCCGGACGTTTGCCGCACGCGGGCGGCTACGGTGTGTCGGTGAACACGCCCGAGGGCTTCGTCTTGATCGGCGGGGGTGATGCTACCCGCAATTTCAACGAAGTTTGGCTCGCCCGCTGGGAGCGGGAAACGGTCACCTTCACCGCGTGGCCGCATCTGCCCAAACCGCTGGCGATGGCGGCCGGCGCCCTCGTCGGACGCACCCTCTATGTCGCGAGCGGGCTTGACCGGCCGGACGCCGCCGCGGCCCAAAACGCTTTCTTCGCCCTCGACCTCGATCAGCTCGCGAGCGGTTGGCGCGAACTCCCGACTTGGCCCGGTGCGGAACGTTTCCTCGCCACCGCCGCCGCTCACGGCGATGCGTTCTTTCTGTTCAGCGGGGCCCGTCTCGTTCCCGCCGGACTGGGCAAAACTTCACGAGAATGGCTGCGCGACGCGTATCGCTATAGCCCGGCAACCGGCTGGAAACGTCTCGCGGACCTTCCGCGCGTTTCAGTTGCCGCGCCCTCCCCTGCTCCCGTGATCGACGGGCGCATCTTGATTTTTGGCGGTGATGACGGTGCCCAAGTCGCGCTCGCCCCCACCGAACATCGGGGATTTCCCCGCGACACCCTGGCCTACCGTGTTGCCGACGACACCTGGAGTCGTGCCGGAGAGGTGCCGTTCTCCCTCGTCACCACAACCCTGACCACGTGGCGCGGACAGATCGTGGTGCCGGGCGGTGAAGCGCGGCCCGGCGTGCGCTCGGCCCGCGTCTGGTCCGCCCCTGTCGCCGAGCATCCGGCCAAAAAATAATTTCGCCGTCGCCGGCTCCGTCGTGCGTGCTCGTAACGCCCATGACGCTGATTCCCCACCGCACCGTCGCCAGCCAGCTCGCCGTGCAACTGCGCGCCGAGCTGACAAAAGGCACGTGGCGCGGATGGTTGCCCAGCGAGCGGGTCCTCAGCCGCACCCTGCAGGCGAGCCGCAACACCGTTCGCGCCGCCCTCGAACAACTCAAAGCCGATAGTCTGATCGAACCCGTCCGAGGACTGGGTAATCGTGTGGTCGGCACAGCCAAACCGGCCATCGTCGAACATCAGACGAGAACCGTCGGGGTGCTCATTCCCGAGCCCATCGGGCACCTCCGCCCCCTCATCGCACTGTGGATCGACGAGCTCAAAGATTTGCTCATCGAAGAAGGCTATCGGCTTCGCATCCACGAGGGCCGTCAATGCTACCAGACCAATCCGGCCCGGGCACTGGACCGCCTGATCGGCCAGCACGCGCACAGCGCTTGGGTCCTCACGCTTTCCTCGGAAGCGATGCAACGCTGGTTTGCCCGGCGAAACACCCCGTGTCTCGTCGCCGGTTCCACTTATCCGGACATCGCGCTACCCCACTATGATTTGGATTACCGCGCGATTTGCCGGCACGCCGCCGGGGTGCTGCTGCGCCTTGGTCATCGGCGCCTCGCCTTGCTCAATCGCGAATCGCGGCGTGCCGGCGACGTCGACAGCGAACGCGGATTCGTCGAAGGCGTGCGCCGGTCGCCGCACCGCGACGCCACCGCCGTGATCGCCTACCACCGCGATGACGTCGACTCCGTCGCGCGCGCCCTGCGCACCGTCCTTGATCGGAAGAATCCGCCCACCGCCCTCGTCGTGAGCAATTCCTACGCTTACCTCTCGACCGCCAGTGTGCTTGCCCAGCGCGGACTGCGGGTGCCGCAGGACATCGCCCTCATCTCACGCGACGACGATCCGTTTCTGGCATCACTGGTCCCCGAACCCGCGCGCTACCGGGTCGATCCCCACTCGTTCGCGAAGAAGATAGTCGGATCGCTTTTGCAAATACTCAACCGCAGCCCCTCCCCGCGTTCATCCGCCGCGCTCCTCCCAAAATTTGCCGCAGGGGGCTCAACCTCCGCTCCACCGACCGGCTCTTGAGCCGCCCCGTTGCCCGCCGCTCAAACTGGCCGACAGGCAAACTCAAAGAAGCCGATTTCGGTCAATCGCGCGCGGAGGGTCCCGAGTTGCGCCGCGTTGGGCGTGGTCAACGGAAGCCGCACCGGGCCGCAGTCAACCCCGAGCATGGCCATGAGCGCCTTCGAGGCGGCGAGGTGGGTGACGCCGATGCCGTTACAGATCGCGATCATCTTGATCGCGGTATCTTGCAACTTCCGGGCGGTGGCCTCGTCGCCATTTTGGTGCGCCGTCAGGAGCCGGAGATAAAGCGGCGCCGCGTAATTGTAAGTGCTGCCGACCGCCCCGCGGGCACCCGCCTTCCAACCCTCGAGCAGAAGTTCGTCGCGACCGAACAGGATGTCGAACTGCCCACCGGCCGTAGTCACGCACGCGCTGAAATCCGGAAGATCCTCGTGGGTGTATTTCACCCCCGCGAGAGTCGGGATGCGGCTCGCGGCTTTCGCCAGAAACTCCGCCACCGGCAGAGAGACGCCGGTCATCGAGGGAATGTTGTAGTAATAGAACGGGAGAGTCGGAGCCGCCGAGGCCACTGCCTCGCACCATTCCGCGAGTTCGTCGATCGTGCGCGGTTTAAAGAACATCGGAGCCAATGCGGAGACGGCCGCCGCGCCGATCTGGGCCGCGTGCGCCGTGAGTTTTCGGGCGTCCTCAAGGCAGGTGTGCCCGACGTGGACGATCACCGGCAGAGACCCGCCGGTTGACTCCACCCACTTGGCCGCAACGGCGAGACGTTCTTCCAACGTCAGGGAAAGTCCCTCGCCCGTCGTGCCGCAGACGAAGGCGGCGCCGACGCCGTTCTCTTTGAGGAGACGGGCGTAGCTGGGGATCACGTCGAGATTGATCGAGCGATCAGCGTTGAAGGGCGTGAACGGGGCGGCGACGAGGCCGCGAATTCGGTTTTGCATGGAAAGGCGAGGAACTCAGTTTCTTAGGTCCGATCGAGATATCGGAAGACGCGGCGGTGAGTGGATCGATGACTCGTCGTTTTGATTCGTGACGCGCTCCGGCGTCATCGAGTGGCAGTCGCACCGGTGAGCCATTCGAGGTTGAAGCGGGCCGCGACGATGTCGGCGCCTTTCTCGTAGAGGCATAGCACGGTGCCGTCGGGCAGCACGGCGAGGTCGGAGTAGGCGCTGGGGCCGGCGTCGAGGGTTTTGTTCACGGACCACGTTTCGCCGTCGTCGCGGCTGAGTTTGATCGAGAGGTTCTCGCGCTTGCCCCGGCCGGCGGGGATCTCCTTGCCGGCGGCGTCGCGCCCGAGGGTGTGGGGCGCGGAATAGATCTGCATTCCGGGCTGCGCCGGGTGCGCGACAATGCTCGCCATGCAGATCGGCTCCCAGAGTTGATCGTGGAACTTCGGTGTGCTCCAGCCGGTTGCGCCGTCGGCACTGATGCTGACGAGCTTGCGGTTGGCCCTGGAGACATTGCGCGCCACGAGCATCACGCGACCGTCGGCGAGCGTGGTGATCATGGTTTCGTTAGGATCGCCGAATTCGCCGGCATTCGGGAAAGCAATGTCGCCCGCGAGCCACGTCTTGCCGTGGTCATCACTGTAAATCGTCCCAGAGGCGGAGGGTTTGTGGTCTCCGGTGGCACCGTAGGCGAGCCAGATGGGGACAACGAGGCGACCGCTCTTGAGTTGGAGGCCGTGGCCGGGGCCGGTGGCGATGACCTTCCAGTCGTAGTGACGGCGGAACGGTTCAAAGCTCGCCGTGATGTCGACGGGGTCGCTCCAAGTGACACCGTCGTCCGTGCTGCGCATGGAGAAAGCGCGTGCGTAGTTCACGCAGTAGAGGAACTCGATCGCGCCGGTCGTATGATCGACGATGGCGACCGGGTTGTTGACGGTCTGCTCGCGGTCGCCGCCCTGTTTCTTGCGCGGATTGCCCTCGAGGCGCGCGGCGCTGTGGGCGATCTGGCGGGGAGCGTCCCACGTCTTTCCTCCATCGGTGGAGCGGCGCAGGTGGACCTCGATCTCGCCCCAGTCGGAACTGCTGTTTTTACGCGCTTCGCAGTAGGCGAGCACGGTGCCCTTGGGCGTGACGACGACACCGGGGATGCGGTGGCGCACGATACCGTTGGAGTTGGCGGGGAAGACGCCGGAGAATTCCAAAAGCGGCGCGGCGCGAAGCGCGGAGACGGCGCCGAGGATCAGGAGGAGCGAGCGGATGAGGTGCATAAAGGGAACTTTTTTGGGTGGGGCGGTGCCGGTATCAGCGGTTCGCGGTGGCGGGTAGCGGGCGCACGGCGTTAAGCAGCAGACTCACGGTATAGCCCACGATCACGCACACGCCGATGCCAGTGAGTGCGTAAAGATACACGTGCACCTTCGTCTGGGACTGCACGAGGTAGAGCACGAAAGCACTGGTGAGCGCCCCGGTGAGCGTGCCGGCGGTGCGGGTGCGCCGGGTAAAAATCCCGAGGATGAAAAGACCGGCTAGGCCGCTCGAAGTCAGGCCCAGCAGCCGTTGGAAGAAATCGAAAGCCGATTCCATGGGAGTGACGGCGAGGAGGCAGGCCAGGGACACCGCCACGACGCCGGCGATCGCCGTGATCACTTTGGCTCGGCGGAGCCAATAAACGTCGTCGCGTGGCGGGCTAAGGCGCTGCAGGAAGTCGGTGACGATCACCGTGGACGTCGAGTTCAGGCTGGTCGAAATCGCGGACTGGGCTGCGGCAAAGATGCCCGCCACCACGAGGCCCGCCACACCGGGCGGCAGCTCGCGCGCGATGAAGAAGGGCAAGATCGCGTCGGCCTTCGGCAGGCCGGCGAGGTGCGTGGGAAATTGCCGGTAGTAGACAAACATCGCCGTGCCCACACCAAGCAGCAGGCAGGTGTTGATCAGTGCGATCCCGGCATTGGTCCACAACGCGCGACCGGCCGCCGCGACATCGGTGGTCGTCTGGTAGCGCTGGATCATGCTCTGATCCGAAATATAGGGCACCAACTGGCTGAAGAGACTGCCGATCAGAACGACCCAGATCGCAGTCGTCGTGTAGTCACCCGACCAACGGATCGAGCGGAACTTGTCGTGCTCCGAGGCGACCTGGACCAACGTGCCAAAACCGCCGTCGAGCCGCCACACGATGAGCGCGAAGCTCAGCAGCGCCGCACCGATGAGAAAAACCGTCTGGGCGAAATCCGTCCACACCACGCCCTCGATGCCGCCGACCACCGAATAGACCGCGCTGACGGCGCCGATGAGCATGATGCACGCGATGACGTTCAGATCGGTGACCGCGGCGAGCGCGAGGGCGGGCAAATAGATGACGAGCGCCATCCGGCCGAGTTGGAGCAGCACGAACGCGGTGGCGCCGTAGAGACGTGCGCCGAGGCCGAAGCGCGTTTCCAGAAACTCGTAGGCCGAGGCCGAGCGCAGCCGAGCGAAAACCGGCAAAAGCACGAAAATCACAAACGGCGCAAGCAGCACGATCGGCACGTTGACCCAAAAGATCGTCCAGTTCTCCGCGTAGGCCTTCGCGGGAATCGACATGTAGGAGATCGAACTGACGTTCGAGATGCTGATGCCCATCACCCACCAGGGAATCCGCCGGCCGGCCGAAAAGTAATCGGATGTGCTGCGGTTGCGCCGCGCGAACCAAAGACCGAGCCACAGGGTGCCGATCAGGTAGACACCGAGCGCAAGGTAATTCAGGGCGCCAAAAGCGACGGAGGAGGGCGGCATTGAGCTGGATGCGAAACGAGCGCGGTGCGGAGGGCGAGACCCGTCGGATGGCGGCGTTAAAACCGGCCTTTTAAGCCGATGGTGATGATGGAGCCAAGCTCTTGGCGGCGGCGTTTCTTGAGATACTCGTGCGGGTCGCCACCCAGGAGCTTCCATTGTCGCGGCTAAGTTTGACGGCGAGCTTTTGGCGGTCCCGGCGGACGCCGGGTTCGGCCTTGCCGTCAGCGCGCTCCAGCGATTCCGGCCCGGAGAACAGCAGCCGCGATTTGCCCGGCGCGGCGGGATCGTCATAGCTGAGCAAGCTCGCCTGGCAGATGGGCTCGGGTAGCGCCTCGGCGAACTCCGGGCGACTCCAGCCGGTCGCGCCGTCGCGACTGAAAACCACTACCTTCCGATGCGCTCGAGCATGGTTGCGGGCGACGAGCATCACCCGTCCATCGCTGAGTTGCGCCACAGTGGCCTCGCTCACGCCGGGAGTGACGGTGGTGTTGTGCACCGCGATCTCGCTGGGCTGCCAAGTGGCCCCTTTGTCATCGCTGTAAATCGTCGCCACGACGGCCTTACCGTGGGCGCCGCCTTCCGCCTTGGCCAGCCACACGGGAACAACCAGGCGACCGTCTCGCAGCTGGATGCCGTGGCAAGGGCCGGTTGCGACCACGCGCCACGGCCATTCCGGCCGGAAACGATCCACCGCGCCCGTGATATCCACAGGCCGGCTCCACGTGAGGCCGTCGTCGGCGCTGCGCACGTAGAAGGTGCGCATGTATTCGACGCAATAAATGAGATGCACGGTGCCGTCACGGTCGGCGATCGCCACGGGGTTATTCACCGTCTGCTGCCCGGGCTCGCCGATCACTTTGCCGGGCGCTTGATCGGCGTTGGCCGGATTACGCGGCAGTCGGGCGCCGAGGTGCGCGACTTGTCGGGCCGGACTGAAAGAGCGGCCGGCGTCCGTGCTGCGACGTTGATGAATCTCGATCTCGCCCCAGTCCAAGCCGGAGTATTTCCGCGCCTCGCAGAAGACGAGCACAGAGCCCTTCGCGGTGACGACGATGGCCGGGATACGATAGGAGACAAAACCGTCGGTGTTTTCCTCAAAGAGATGCACTTTCTCGAGGAACGGCGCAGCGGCGCGGGCAGCTGAGACGAAGAGCAAGAGAGCGAGGAGTGCGGGACGAAGGAGCTTCATGGCAGGGAGGGGGAAGCGCTCGGTAGCAGGGCGGCTAGCTCGCGCAGGAGGGGAGCATGTGCGGGATCGTCGGCGAGATTCTCCGTTTCGAAGAGGTCGTCGTCGCGGTAAGCGTAGAGCTCGCGGGCGGTGACCGTGAAACCGGTGAAACCGCGCCACTCGATGTAACGGTGAGTCGCGGTGCGCACCGCGTAGCCCATGACTTCGGGCTGATTGCCGTAGGGCCATGGTCGTGGAAACTGACTGAACGCGGCTGAACGCGAGGGGTGATAGGGATTGTCGAGCCACGGACGAAGCGAGCGACCCTCGAGCTCCTGCGGCACGGGCAACCCGCAGAGATCGGCGAGAGTCGGAAAGAGATCGAGCAGCTCGGTCAGTGCAGTCGAGGCCACACCGGCGCGCGCACCGCCGGGGCGGGCGATGATGAGCGGAACGCGCGTGTCGACTTCGTAGTTGGTGGTTTTACTCCAGAGGCCGTGTTCGCCGAGGTGATAACCGTGATCGCTCCAAAGGACCACGAGGGTGTTTCGCTCGGCACCGTGCTCGCGCAGAGCGGACAGCACGCGGCCGATTTGCGCGTCGACGAAACTCATCGAGGCGTAGTAGCCATGCCTAAGTGTCGTGACTTGGGCGAGACTGAGCGGCCCGGTCCTCGGCAGGTCGGTGTAGCCACGCAACTCGGGTGATGTGTGCAGCGCCACGGCGGGCGCGCGACGGGGCGGATCGGGTTGAGGGATAGCAGATAGCTTTGCCGGATCATAAAGGTCCCAATAGCGCTGGGGCGCGGAAAACGGCAGGTGCGGCCGCCGAAAACCCACCG
This sequence comes from Opitutus sp. GAS368, assembly GCA_943373185.1. Lineage (GTDB taxonomy): Bacteria > Verrucomicrobiota > Verrucomicrobiia > Opitutales > Opitutaceae > Tous-C4FEB. The sequence continues at coordinate 9,270 of CALSBN010000199.1, forward strand.
CGAGGAAAAACGGTTGGGCCTGCGCCGCAAGCTCGCCCAACCGGGTGACGACGAGTTCGGCGACGCGGCCGTCGATGTAGGCGTTGTCGGGCACGACAGCGGCTTCGGAAGCGGCGGCTTTCTCGCGGCCCTTTTGTCCCGCCGGTTGATAAATGAGGAGATTGTCCTCGCGGGCGTATTTTCCGCGAACATCCTCGGTGTCGTCGAGCTGTGCGGGCACGGACCAACTCGGGATGTCGCGAAACTTCGGCGGGTCGTGCAAGATCTTGCCGATGGCTTCGGTGTGATAGCCTTGGTTCTTAAAATGCTGCGGCAGCGTGACAACATTGGGTAGGTGCTGCCGAAAGTGCGTCCGGTTATCCCAAACCCGGAGCGCGTCGGGGCGGCGGCCGGTGATCACGGAAGCGCGCGAAGGGTTGCAGACGGCCTGCTGGCAATACGCGCGCGTGAAGCGCACGCCGCGCGCCGCCAGCGCATCGAGGTGCGGCGTAATCGCCACGGGGTCGCCGAAACAGCCGAGGTTTACGCGCAGATCATCGACGGCGATAAAGAGAACGTTGGGGCGCGGTTCCGCTGCGGTAGCGACGGCTGCCAAGAAAAGCGCGGCGAGGAGGAGGCGTCTCATAAACGGGTCGGGAAGCGCGCGCCCGCCGCAAGCAACGATGCGTCGAGGCGCCGGTGCAGCTCCCGGGCGCGATCCGGCTGAGACGGAGCGAGGTCGCGCTGCTCACCCGGATCGGCGGCTAAATTGAAGAGGTGATCCTGATCGGCTTCGTAGTCGCGGATAAGTTTCCACGGGCCGACGCGGATGGCGGACTGCGGGTGCGTGCGGCTGACGG
>CALSBN010000200.1:0-9969 GCA_943373185.1 Opitutus sp. GAS368
TGGATCCTCTTCGACGGCCCGTCAGCCTGGATGTGTCCGCCCATTCAGGGCAACCTCCCAGACCCGCTTCCCCTGAAAATTCCAGTTCCGTATCAGTGAATTGCCACCGGTCGCGTAAGACGTTCCGCTGCCCGCATGAGCATCCTGTCGCGCCGGGCCGGTTTCCTGTCATTCCTCACGACGGCACTCACGGCCGCGCTGCTTTTCTCCGGCTGCACACGGAAGGAATCGCCTGCCGACAAAGCTCTTCGTGAAGGCATTCTCCTCATCGGCAACGGCACCGAGCCGGAAGATCTCGATCCGCATATCACCACCGGCATACCGGAATACCGGCTCACGGGCGCGCTGTTCGAGGGCCTCACGGCTTACGACCCCAAGGATCTCTCGGTCATCCCCGGCGTGGCCGAACGCTGGGAAATTTCCGACGAAGGCCGCACCTACACGTTTTATCTGCGCCGTGATGCCCGTTGGTCCAATGGCAATCCGGTCACCGCCCACGACTTCGTTTACGGCTGGCGCCGCGTGCTCTCTCCGGCCCTCGGCAACCGCTACACCTATCTTTATGAGCCCATCCGCCACGCGACGGCCTTTCACGCGGGCACCAAGCCCTGGGACGAGGTCGGCATCCGCGCGCTCGACGACCACACCTTTCGCGTCGAGCTCGACCACCCGGTGCCCTATCTGCTCGGCCTGCTGACGCACAACACTTTCAACCCCGTCCATCGCGCCACCATCGAAAAGCACGGCCGCATGGACCAACGCGGCACCCAATGGACGCGGCCCGGCAATCTTGTGGGCAACGGCCCCTTCATCCTGACCGAGTGGCGCAGCAACAGTATCATCGAAATGAAGCCGAATCCAAACTACTGGGATCGCTCGGCGGTGAAGTTGAACGGCATCCGCTGGTTCCCCATCGAATCCGCCGACACCGAGGAACGCGCCTTCCGCAGCGGCCAGTTGCACGTCACCAATACGGTGCCCTCACACCTGATCCCAAGGATGCGGGCCGCCGGCGCACCTGAACTGCGGGTCGCACCGTTCCTCGCCGTCTATTATTACGAATTCAACGTCAACCGCCCGCCGCTAACGGATCCCCGCGTGCGACGCGCCCTCAGTCTGGCGGTAGATCGGTCCGCCATCGTGAAGAGCGTGACCCAGGCCGGCGAAACCCCCGCCTACAGTCTGCTGCATCCCGGCACCCTGGACAACCGCCCCGCCCCCGCCTTCACCGAGGATTTGGCCGAGGCGCATCGTTTGCTGGCCGAGGCCGGTTTTCCCGGGGGCCGCGGTTTCCCCCGCCTGGAGATTCTCTACAACACCCTCGAGGCGCACCGCGCCATTGCCGAGGCCGTGCAGCAGATGTGGCGCGTCAATCTCGGCATCGACATCCGCATGACCAACCAAGAGTGGCAGATCTACCTGGGCAACCGGCGGCAGGGCAACTACGACATCAGTCGCGCCGGATGGGTCGCCACCTACAACGACGGCACCGTTTTTTCCAATCTGCTCCTCACCGGGGCGGGCAACAACCACTCCGGCTTCTCCAACGCCCGATACGACGAAATCGCCGCGCGCGTGGCCCGGGAAGGCGACCGCACCACGCGAGTGAATCTGTTCCATAAACTCGGCTCGATCCTCGCCGAGGAAATGCCGGTCATGCCGCTCTATTACTACACTTCCAAAAGTCTGGTCGATCCGCGGGTTCGCGGCTGGCACGACGTCTTGCTCGACGTCCATCCGCTGAAGGGCGTGCATTTCGCCATCGATTGAAGAGCCGCCCGCGTGGCACCCGCGCCGACCACCCGCACACCCGACGCGCTCCTGATCATCCTTGCCGTCCTGTAAACTGAGGATGCCCCGAATCGACGGACACGAGTTAAGCCACTAAAGACTCAAGAGCCAGCGGACGAGGGGTAGGCTTACGGGTTTGAAGCGTGCCCGAGCAACAAGCCAGCAGGAGGTCCGGCTGACGTTTACGCCTTCGCCTAGACGATCACGCGGTTCCGGTTGTCGAACGTGCGCCGATGGCGGGAAACGGGATTTGTTTTCGAAACAGCGGGAGAGAAACGGGAGAGAAAAAGAGAAGCCCATCAAGCGGAAGAGCGAGCGCGGGGAGTCGAGGACTATGGTTCCGCCGAATGACCAACAAACAACGGCCAGACCGCCTCGGCTCGGCCTTTTGGCTCAGCGCAGGCGGAATCTAGAAAAAGAAAGCTTGCTAATATATTTTCTGTAATTACAGAAATAACCATGAAGCTGACCCCGACTATGGAAAAGTTTATCCTCCACTGGGGGGAGATGGGCTGGCGTTGGGGCATCAACCGCTCGGTGGCGCAAGTGCACGCGCTCTTGATGATGACGACCAAGCCGCTGTCGGCGGAGGAAATCTGCGAGAGCCTCGGCGTCGCCAGGTCGAACGTCAGCAACAGCCTCAAGGAACTCCAGGGCTGGGGCCTAGTGCGCGTCGTCCACGTCTTTGGCGACCGGCGCGAGCATTTTGAGACCCTCAGGGATGTCTGGGAAATGTTTCTCATCATTCTGCGCGAGCGCAAAAAACGTGAAATCGATCCCACCCTGCAAACGCTGCGCGAGTGCGCGACGGATGCGGCCAAGGACAAGCAAGAACCACCCCACACCGGGGAGCGGCTGGCCGAACTGATCGAGTTCATGGAACTCAGCTCCGGCTGGGCGGATCGGGCGCAGGCGATGTCGCCGGCGGCGGCCAAGCGCCTTTGCAAGCTCGGGGACAAAGTCTTTCGATTGGTCGGGTAAAATCTTTTTTTGAAACCAAATTTCTCAGATAACAGAAATAACTAAAAACAAGGAAATATATGAACCACACCGTAACAGCTTATCTGATCTACCTACCCGTGGCGGTGGGCATGACCGCCTGGGTCGCGCGGACGCTGCACAAGAATGGCCGGGTGTTTCTGGTGCAGGCATTTCGGGGCAACGAGGAAATGGCCGATTCGGTCAATCACCTCCTCGTGGTGGGGTTTTACCTGATCAACATCGGATTCATCGCCTTCGCGCTGCGCTACGGAGACAAGCCGGAAACCACCCAGGCGATGATCGAATTCCTCAGCACTAAGTTGGGCGTCGTGCTGCTCGTGCTCGGGGCCATGCACTTCTTCAATCTCTTCAACTTCGACAAAATGCGGAAGAAGGGACTGCGGCCGGATACACCGCCGGCGCTAGTGACCACGGCCCTGCCCAAACCCTAACCCAATCAGCCCATGAAAATCATCATCCCCGGCGGGCAAGGACAGGTGGGAAATATGCTCACACGCGCGTTCCTGGCGACCGGGGATGAATGCGTGGTTCTGACGCGGAAACTTAGCGCGAACCGTAAAGAGACGCCCGGGTTGCGGCTGGTGGCTTGGGATGGGCGGACGTTGGGCCCTTGGGCGGCAGAGTTTGCGGGGGCGGACGTCGTGATCAATCTCGCCGGCCGGTCGGTGGATTGCCGCTATCACGACCGAAATTTGCGCGCCATGATGGACTCGCGGGTCGAATCGACGCGGGTGATCGGCCACGCCATCGCGCAGGCAAAAAATCCGCCGCGCGTCTGGCTGCAAGCCGGCACGGCGACGATCTACGCTCATCGCTACGATGCGCCCAACGATGAAACGACCGGCCTCATCGGCGGCACGGAGCCGGGCGTGCCGGCGCTATGGGCCCGAAGCATCGAGATTGCGCAGGCGTGGGAGGCGGAGATCGCAGCGGCTGCCACGCCGCTCACGCGCAAAGTGATTCTGCGCTCGGCGATGACGATGAGCCCGGACCGGGGCGGGGTGTTTCACGTGCTGACGACCTTGAGCGGGCTTGGGGTCGGGCGGCAGGGCGACGGCCGCCAATACGTCTCGTGGATTCACGAACACGATTTTGTGGCGGCGATTCGCTTTCTCATCGCTCGGGCCGACTTGAGCGGGGCCTTCAACCTAGCCGCACCGCATCCGCTGCCGAACCGCGACTTCATGCAGGGTCTGCGGAAAGCGTTGCGGGCGACGCTCGGGTTGCCGGTGCCAGGCTGGGCCTTAGAGATCGGCGCGTTTTTCATGCGCACCGAAACCGAGTTGATCCTGAAGAGCCGCCGCGTGGTGCCGGGCCGGCTGCTCGCAAGCGGATTCAAGTTTAGCCACCCACACTGGCCAGCGGCGGCCAAAGAACTGGCCGCGCGCTGGACGATCCACCGGGAACGCCCCACATGAAATTCACCCGAGGCAAACGTATCGCGCTGGAACTGCTTGGCCCGGCAGCCATCGGGGCGAGTTTTCTCTCGTTGGTGATGGCGGGCCTGTCCGTCTGGGAAATTGCCACGAAAAATGCAGAGGCAACGAAGGCGCTTCTAAGCTGGCTTACAGGCAGTCTATTCGTGCTGCTCATGGCCTACATATACGTTGGGCCGCAAAGCATCGTTTCCACATGGGTGTTGGAACGGCGATTCAAACGCGGGCTCGATCCGGCCAGTTGGAACGTGGTGAAACTCTGCAGCGCACTTGGTTTTGTATCAGGCGGGGTTATCGGTGGTGTGATCGGTATTCTTGGCGACGGAAAAACCGGACTTTTGGTCGGCCTGATCTTTGGCGGGCTCGGCTTGGTCGTCGGCTTTATCCTCGGGCTCCTGATTCGGTTTGGGTCAGCCCAAGAGAAAGCCCCATGACAGATGAAAAACATCGCCCCTTTGAGCTCAGCCAAACGGTGAAGCCGCTGGCGCGCCCGCCGCCTCAGCCCCCGAATCGTTCGATTCGCCCGGCGACATCCGCGCGCAGCCGGTCGATATGGCCCAAGGCAAACTCCCGCACGCTCAGCGTGTCGTCGCGCACCAGCGGCGTGAGGTCCATCGCGAGGGAAATCGCGTTCGTCGCATCGGTGGCGTGTGAATTGAAAAACGTCGCGTTGGCCAACCGCCGGCCCATCGCCGCGAGGTCGTAGCGTTTGCCGCCGGCGATCTGCGACTCAAAGACTCCGACAAGTTTTGCCGCCAGCTCCGGATTCGCGCTGGCGTCCATCGCCACCTTCTCGTTGTCCGCGAGCCAGTCGAGGTCACGCCAACCTTCGACGCCGAGCACCCGCGCCGGCCGTCGGTCGCGCGGCAACGCCCGCAATGCCTCGATGCACCGCAGAAAACACGCGACGTGCGTGTCGTGCTTGTCCGCCGGCTGGTGCAGGTAAACCACCTCGGGCCGGCAGCCGCCAAAAATCGCCGCGAGGTCCGCCGTCACGCCCGCGTGGCCGGCTTGCTTCACGTCGCCGCTCGGATGCGCGAGCTGGAGCTGCAGATTATAGTTACCCAGCACCGCGGCCGCGCGTTGCTCGTCGCGCCGGATCAGTTGCATCTCGGCGTCGGTCACATGGGCAAATTTCCCCGTGCGCGCCGAGCCCGCGCCGTTGGTCATGACGACCCCGGTGAAAAACCGGTCGGCCCGCCCGAGACATTCGGTCACCGCCGGGTAGGCGTTGATCTCGATGTCATCTTGGTGGGCGATGACGCACAGGTGCGTCGTCCGCGCGAGCGCGCGCGCGGCATCGCCGCCGGCAGGTAAAAACACATCGGCTTCAGGACGGGAGAATTTCATCGGACCATTCCGCTCGGGACCGTGTTTATTTCTTCGCCGCCAAGAGCGCCGCCAACGCGGCCTCGTCGACCTCGCCCTGCACGGCGTGGAGGTGATGCAGCACGCCCATGCGGTCTTCGGGACTGGCCGAGGAAATATCGAGCATCCAGTCTTCCGTCTTCGCCGCCTCGACGACCACGCCGTCGGTCCACGCGATCACTTCCGCCGCGTCGATGAAACCTTCCGTGAGGCCGCGGATGTAATACTCGGCCATGGTGCGATAATTGGGAGCAGTTGCCATAGGAGAGAAAGCGAGCCGACGACTCCCGGCGTCGTCAAGCGGCAGCCTTTCGGTCGCTCAAAACAACTTCGCCGGATAGGCCCCGCTCGCGACCAACTCCGCGATCGACGCCTGCACGCGCGGCTTGTCCTCGCGATACGTCACGCCGAACCAAGTGCTCGCCGTCGGCAGCACCCGCACCGTCGCCTGCGCCCGCGCCACCATGCCCGCCACCGCCGCCGGCAGGTAGAACTCCGCTTTGGGCTCCGTGCCTCGGGTCGACAGAAACTCCCGGAACTGCTCATCCAGTCCCGTCAACACCGCCGGCGTAAAGCCCCAGCAGTTCATCGAAACGGTTTCCTCGCCCGTGTAGTTTTTCCCGGCGCCCACCTCGGTCGGCAAGATCCCCGTCTGCTCCACGATCCCGTTCAACAGCCCGAACCTTACCGAGCACACCCCGCGCGACACCGCGCCGTGCTCCGACAATGTGCGATCCAGCCGAAAGCCCACCATCGCAAACTCCGCCGGCGGCGTCTTCGGCGGCCGGTGCCCCGACATCGGGTCGTAGCCGGACGCGGACGCGACCAGAAATCCGCCGAGCTGCGCAAACGAATCGGCGCCGTAGAAATCATCCGCGTTGATCACCGCGAAGTTGCCGCCGAGCACCTTGCCCGCGCACCACACCGCGTGTCCCGTGCCCCACGGTTTCTCGCGCCCCGCCGGCACCGCGAACCCCTCGGGCAACGCCCCGAGCGATTGAAACACATAATCGACCGCGATGTGCCCGGCGTATTTCGCGGCGACCTGCGCTTTGAAGAGCTCGGCAAATTCCTCGCGGATCACGAACACCACGCGCTTGAAACCCGCCCGCACCGCATCGAACACGGCATAATCCAAAACCGTCTCGCCCGAAGGTCCGACCGGATCAATCTGTTTGAGGCCGCCGTAACGCGAGCCCATCCCGGCAGCGAGCACGAGCAGAGTAGGTTGCATGCGCCGACCCAACATCACCGGCGGAGAAAGATAAACCTGTAATTGATAAAAAACTCCCCTCGGCACCCGCTCCACGTCGTGCTAGAGCCGAGAAGATCAGAGAACAGACTTCTGCCTTCCGACGTCTGTATTCTGTTTCCACGTTCCAGCCTCCGTCCATGCCCGTCCCTTACTTCCCTTTCACCGGCGAGCCCTATCAACCGGCCATGGGACTCAAGCCCCTCGACCTCGCCCACTGGCTGGAGCCTGACCTCCAGCAAGCGGTCCAACTCCGCCTCAAGGCCGATCTCCTCGCGCGCGAGCACGCGCTCGTGCTCCGCGCCTCACCCGAGTCGGAAGTCGCCTGCCGCGAACTCTACGCGACGCTCGCCGCCCATCTTCCCGTTCATCACCCCGACCTCTACACGGCCGACTCGACCTCGCTGACCGTTCGCGCCCTCGATCGCGCGTTTCCGCTCACCCCGCCGCCCGAAGCGGATGCCCGCGCATTGCTTTCGACCGTGGCTTGCTGGGTGCAGGAAGATCTCTGCGTCCTCGCCCCGGCCGCACCCGTCACGATCACGGCCGGTGCCGTGTGTTTCCCCTCCCGCTGGAACCTGCCGGAAAAGTTCGGCCAAGCCTCGCCCGCGATTCACGGGCCCGTGCCCAAATTCGCCACCACCATCGGTTCCGCCACCCAGAGTTTTCTTGAGCGCCTCACCGTGGACAAACCCGTGTGGCGGCTCAATTGGACGCTGCACGACTCCGACCACCTATTCGCGCCCCATGCGGTGCCCGGCCGCGACGACCTTACGCCGGAGACGGTGCTCTCGTCCGTTTTCCTCCGCACGGAGCGCCAGACCCTGCGTCGCTTGCCTGCGAGCCAGGCCGTCGTCTTCACCATTCGCACCCACCTCCACCCGCTGCTCGAAGCCTTGCCCACGCCCGACGCCACCCGGCTGCTGCTGCGCACGCTCGAACACCTTCCCGCCGAAGTCGCCGCCTACAAGGGCATGGCGAAGTTCATTGCCCCGCTCAAAACCGCCCTCGCCGCCCGGCTCGCTTGATTTCTGATTCCTCGGTCTTCGGTAAGGGCGAGAGGAGACAGCCTCTTGATTAAATTCAAAAGTTCCAAAGCCCACCGGCGATCAGCCGGCCCAAAATCGCCCGTGGAGACGATCAGTCGAAACCCACTTTGAAGGCGTAGCGGTAGCGGAGCCATTCGTGGTTAAATTTTCCGGGGTTCGGGTTTGGTTTCGCCGGCGATGCACCGGCAACCATACGCGCCGCCCTAGCCTCGCCCACCCTTGAGCAGCACGAGAAAATCCGTCCCCTTCGATTCGAATTCGCGCCAGTAGCCGTCCTCGAGCTCCTCCAGACGCTTGTGCTCGTCCTCGGTCAGTTCCCCGCTGAGCTTGGTCGAACCCAGCTCGGCCTTGAGATCGCGCTCCGCCAGCCGCTCGACCAGTTCGCGCCAAAAGGAGTCTTCTTCAAACCGCGCCAGTTTTTCCAGCAGCGCCTCGGACTCCAATTTTTCCGACGGCTGAAACTCACCCTCGGCGACTTCCTCGACGAGATCGGCGCACCCGAGCGGAGTCGCGAGCGCGAACAGTTTTTGCGCCGCATCGGCATAACGCTCCGGCAACACGTCCGGCGCATCGCTGCCGCTGCTTGCTACGCGCAACCCGAGGTAGGCGAGTTCGAGGATGCGGGCATATTCCTTGGCTGTGAACGAAACTTTCATGCGCCGAAACAGCCGCGTCCCCCCGCCCCGCGCAAGGCCGGACTGTCGCACACCAGCCTACGGCCCGCCGCCTTACAGCGCCTCCGCCGCCAATCCGTCCAACGGCGGCGGCTCGGCGCCGAGACCCGGCGTGCGCGTCAACGAACCGATCCGCACTTCGCCCATCCGCACATCCATCCGGGGCCAGTTCGGCGCCACCACCGCCCGGCAATAAACATCGTCGTGGTGCGCGAGCACATGCTCCTGCACCGCGGTCGGCCACCCCGAGAGGCCCGCGAAATAATGGTGCCCATTGCGCTCCACGCTCTCCACCCCGAGCGCGGCCTGCACCGCCAGATCCTGCAACACCGCCACCGGGCCCACATTCGCCAGATCCTCGCCCGAGAGCATCCCCGGTTCGCCCGCCGCCCGCCGCTGCGCCAACCGGCACGCGTTGGCCACCCCTTTGAAGATGCCTTTGCAATTCTTGTGACTCGTCCCCGCGTAGCCCAGCTCCAGCGCCGCCGGCACGCTACCCGTCTCCGCATCCGACTCGTCGATGATGATCGGCGGCCGGTCCGGCCACGCCCGCGCCAGCTCGCCGATCGCGCCCGACAACGCGACCTCCCGGTGCCACGGTTGCTCGATGAACATCAGCCGCGGCCACAACGCCTTCAATTCCGGCGCCGCCATCAGCCGGCGCGCGTAGTCCGCAAAAGCCCCGACCGTCCGAAAACTTTCGTTGCCGTCGAGGGAGAACGCCCAGTCCGTCCCCGCGCACTCCTTCGAAAAAATCTTCGCCATCCGCGCCAGGCGTTCGAAATCGCGCGGCTCCTCCCCGTTGATTTTCAGTTTGAAATGACGCAGCCCGTAGACGCGCACGCACGCATCGAGCGCGTGCGGCAGCCGGTCGTTGAGCCGTTCTTCCGCGGGGATGTCGCCGTCCTCCAGCGGATCGCCCAGCCCCACCGTATGCCGCACCGTGACCACCTCGGCCGGGACCGCCGGCAGCCAGTCGCGCGGCTCCGAGCCGGCCAGCTCCGGCCACAACACCCCGAGGTCCACGCCAAAAATATTCGCCCGCAAGCCCGCCGCGAATCCCGCCCCGTGCATCCGGCCAAACGCATCGATCAGCCCGCGCTCCACCAGCGAGGTCCCGAAATGCGCGAGCAGCGGCGCGATCTTTTCCCCGGCCGCCCACGCCGCCTGCACCGCATACAGCTCGCGCCAAAACTCGAACACCGTCGCCGCCTTCACCCCGACCGCGTGGTCCACCGCCGCACGGATCACCTCCAGCATATCCTCGATCTCGTCCTTCGGCGCGCGCACCGGATCCTTCGTGAACCACTTCGGCGGCAGATGGTCCGCCGCGACCCCCGTCGCGACCCGCCCGTCGATCTCAAACGTGAACGCGAGAATCACGTGCGGCAGCTCCG
>CALSBN010000201.1:0-9946 GCA_943373185.1 Opitutus sp. GAS368
CGATGGCCCGACCTTGATTGCGCTCTCCCGGCAAGCGGTGCCGGTGCTCAACGAGATACCGCCGCACATTCGACGCGCAGGCGTGCTCAAGGGCGGCTATGTTGCGGTTCAAGAGACGGCGCCCCTCACGCATGTGCTGCTCTCTACGGGAAGCGAACTGCAGCTCGCTTTGGCAGCGGCGAAGGAACTCGGAGCTGGAACGCGCGTGGTCTCTCTGCCGTCGTTCGAACGCTTTGAGCGCCAGACCGCAGAGTATCGGGACAGTATCATTCCCCCCTCGTGTCGCGCGCGGGTCGCGGTCGAAGCGGGTGTGAGTGGACTTTGGCGCAAGTATGTCGGGCTTGATGGCAAAGTGGTCGGTATTGACCGTTTCGGCATCAGTGCTCCTGCGCCTCAGGTCTACAAGGAATTGGGAATTACAACCGAAGCGGTGGTGGCGGCTGCACGGAGTCTCTAGTTTCTCCACGATTTTGTGCGGATAAAGGTCCCCTGCCCGGGGGACCGTCGGTGGTGGGGGGCGTCTCTCTTCCCGCGGGAGTTCAGTCTGCGTGTTTCGGCCTTCTCCGGGGTTTCCGATTCTTTCTGCAGCGGGTGCTTGCTTTTATAGTTAGCCTCCTAACTATCCGCCGCCTTATGGTTCCGCTCAGCCCTTATTCTCTATGCCGCTCCTGCTGCTAAAGGACTTGCCGCGCTACGAGTGTTTGCTGGAGGGAGCCAAGGAGTTTCCTGACTTGGATCCCTCGGCCTGTGAGGCGTTCTTGCATTTGCTGCGGACGAGCGACGAGGTGTTTTCGTTGGTAGAAGAAGATCTCACGGTGCACGGCATCTCCCATGGCCGCTTTGGCGTGTTAATGCTGCTGTGGAATCCGGCGCAACGCCGGATCGACGCGGCCCATGCCGTCGGCGATTGTCCGACCGGTCCGCGCACGCCGGCTGAATTGGCCGATGCGGCGGGTGTGACCCGAGCCACGATGACGGGGCTTATCGATACGCTCGAACGGGACGGGTTTGTTCGCCGTGAGCCGGACCCGAAGGACCGACGAATGATGTCGGTGCTGCTCACCGAGAAGGCCGAGCGGTTTCTGGTCGGTATTTTACCGGCCCACTTTAAGCTGATGACGCGGATTATGGCTCCACTCTCGGAAAGCGAGCGGAAGACGCTTGTCCGTTTGCTGACCAAGGTCCTCGAAAATGCGGGTGAGATTTCCGTCCCGGCAATCGAGCCGGCGCCCCGCCCGCCTCTCACCTGCTGAGTCACTTTCCCAAACTCCCTTCAATCGACTCCTACTATTATGATTAAGAAATTCATCATCGCCATCGGCGGCTTCGCCGTCGTCGTGCTCGCGCTGGGTGCGGTCAAAGTTTCCCAGATCAAAGCCATGTCCGGAATGTCGCATGAGCAGCCGCCGAGTTCGGTGAGCTCCTACGAAGCGAAGGCCGTTACGTGGCAACCCGTCATCGGTATCATCGGCACACTCGCCCCGGTGGAGGGTGTCTCCATCGCCGCGGACGCCGAGGGCATCATCGTCCGGGTTGCGGCCGAGAACGGAGCTTCGGTCAGGGCCGGCGATTTGCTTTTTGAAATCGATACCACCGTCGAGGTGGCGCAGCTCGCCTCGCTGGAGGCGCGCGCGGCGCTGGCGAAAATCCAAAGCGACCGCACCGCCGAGCTTATTTCCAAAAACACGATCAGCAAAGCCGAGTCCGACACCGCGGCGGCCCAGCTCGCCCAGTCCAATGCCGATGTGGCGGCGTTGAAGGCTACGATCGAACGGAAGTTCATCCGCGCTCCGTTCGACGGCCGCGTCGGCATCCGGCAGGTCAACGTCGGTCAATATGTCGCGCGTGGGCGCCTGCTCGTTCCGCTGCAGAAGCTCGATCCGATCTACGTGAATTTCACGATTCCTCAGCGCCACCTTGCGGCGCTCAGCGTCGGCCAAAACGTGGTGGCCAAAGTTGATTCATTCCCCGCTCCTTACCCCGGCAAAGTTGTGGCGATCAACTCCGAGGTTGATCCGAGCACGCGCAACGTTTCGGTGCAGGCCCTTCTGGCCAACCCCGGCGAACGCCTGCGCTCCGGCATGTTTGTCCAGGTCGAGGTCGAGCTCCCGGCGGGCGAACCGCAGGTGGTGTTGCCGGCCACGGCCATCGCCTACGCTCCCTACGGAAACTCCGTCTACGTGATCGAAAAAATGAAAGACGCCGGCGGCAAAGAATACCTCGGGGTGCGCCAACAGATCGTGAAGCTCGGCGCAACTCGCGGCGACCTCGTGGCCATCGAAGGCGGCGTCAAGCCGGGCGAACAGGTCGTCTCCGCGGGGGTCTTCAAACTCCGCAACGGCGCGCATGTGCAGGTCAACAATTCCGTCCAGCCCTCCGCCTCCCCGACGCCGAAGCCCGCCAACACCTGATCGGCGTCCGTTCTCCCGCCTCCCCGTCATGCTCAATAAAAGTTTCACCGATCTGTTCATCCGCAAGCCGGTCATCGCGCTGGTGGTGAACATCGTCATCTTGGTCATCGGCATCGTCGCCTACACCAAGCTGAACACCCGCCAGTATCCGCGCAGCGACAGCGCGGTGGTCAACGTTACCACGATCTACTACGGTGCCAGCGCCGACACCGTGCGCGGTTACATCACCACGCAGCTTGAGCGAGTCATCTCCAGCGCCGACGGCATCGACTACATCGAGTCCACGAGCGGCGCCGGCATCAGCACGATCAAGGTTTTTCTCCGGCTCAACTACGACACCAACGCGGCGCTCGCCCAAGTCAGCGCCAAGATCGACCAGGTCCGCAACGAACTGCCGCCGGGGGCCGAAACGCCGACGATCAACGTCGAGACCGCCGACAGCCAGTTCGCCTCCGCTTACCTGAGTTTCTACTCAGATACCCTCGATCAGAACCAGATTACCGACTATTTGAACCGCATGGTGCAGCCGAGGCTCTCCTCGGTCAAAGGCGTGCAACGCGCCGACGTGTTGGGCGGCCGGGTATTCGCGATGCGCGTTTGGTTGAAGCCGGCCGAACTCGCCGCCCGGGGTATCAGCCCGGCCGACGTCCGGGTTGCTCTGCAAAACAACAACGCGCTCGCCGCAGTCGGTTCGACCAAAGGCTCGATGCTTAGCATGAGCCTCGTCGCCAACACCGACCTCAAGAACGTGGACGACTTCAAGAAACTCGTCGTCGCCGAGCGCAACGGCACGATCATCCGCCTCTCCGACATCGCCGAGGTCGTGCTCGGTGCCGAGGACTACAACACGGAAGTCCGCTTCGGCGGCCAGACCGCGACCTTCATGGGCATCTGGGTCTTACCGACGGACAGCACGGTCGAAGTGATCAAGCGAGTCCGCGCCGTCATGCCCGAGATCGAGCGCGCTCTGCCGGCCGGTCTGAACGTCAAGATCGCCTACGACGCCAGCAAATACATCGACGACGCGTTGAAGGAGATTCTCACCACGCTGATCGAGACGCTGATCATCGTGATGATCGTGATCTTCCTATTCATGGGCTCATTCCGCTCGGTGTTGATTCCGATCGTCGCCATGCCGCTCTCGTTGGTCGGTGCGATGGCGCTCATGTATGCGTTTGGGTTTACGATCAACCTGCTCACGCTCCTCGCGATTGTTTTGGCGGTCGGTATCGTCGTCGACGACGCGATCGTGGTCGTCGAAAATATCGAGCGCCATATCGCCGAAGGTAAGTCCCGGGTTGACGCGGCGATCCTCGGTGCCCGCGAACTTGTCGGTCCCGTCATCTCCATGACGATCACGCTCGCCGCCGTTTACGCTCCGATCGCGTTCCAAGGCGGTCTCACGGGAGCGCTCTTCCGCGAGTTTGCAATGACCCTCGCCGGCGCGGTGACTGTCTCGGGTTTTGTCGCCCTTACGCTCTCGCCGATGATGAGCGCTTATTTGTTGAAGCCCCACGCGCCCGGCCATCAGAGCGGGTTGGGCGGATCGATCAACCGGCTGTTTGAGCGGGTTCGCAATCGCTACGAACGGATGATCGGCGCGAGCCTCGGCTGGGTGCCGGTGACCATCACCGCGGCGGTTTTGCTCACGCTCTTGCTCGTTCCTTTTTTGATGTTCGCCCAGCGGGAACTCGCCCCGAAGGAGGACCAAGGCGTGGTCTTCAGTATTTTGCTGCCATCGCCCACCTCGACGATCGATCAAAACGTGATGTTTGCGGGAGAAGTGCAGAAGATGTTCACCAGCTTCCCCGAGTATGAAAACTCGTTCCAGATCACCGGCGCCAATTTTGGTTTCTCCGGAGTGATTTTGAAGCCTTGGTCGGAGCGCAAACGTTCCTCGATCCAGATTCAGGAGTCACTGCAGGGGCCGGCGGCATCCATCGTCGGCATGAATGTCATCGTGACCACGCCCGAGCCGTTGCCGGCCGGCGGTCAATTCCCCATCGAATTCGTCCTGCGTTCCACGGCGGACCACAAAGAGATGATGGAGTATGCCGAGCAGTTGGTCCGCTACGCCAACACGGAGGCCAATACCCCCAACGCCGCCCCTACGTTCTATTTTGCCGACAGCGATCTAAAGTTCGACTTGCCCCAAGTCTCGGTCGAGATCGACAAAGACAAGGTTGCTTCGATGGGCCTCAATCTCACCGACGTGGCCCGCGATCTCGGTTCCATGCTGGGCGGCGGCTATGTGAATCGTTTCGTCAATGATGGCCGCAGTTACCGGGTCATACCGCAGGTCGAGCGCGGCGAGCGGCTCAACGCCGAGCAATTGCTCGACTACAAGTTGCGGGGACCCAACGGCCAATTGGTCAGCTTGGACACATTTGCCACGCTGAACCACACCGTCCAGCCGCGCACGCTGAACCGGTTCCAGCAGCTGAACGCCGTCAAGATCACCGGGGTCGGTCCGAGCATCGACCTCGCGCTGAAGAAGCTCGAGGCCAAGGCCGCCGAAATTCTGCCGCCCGGATACTCGATCGACTACGGCGGCCAGTCGCGGCAACTCCGCACCGAGGGAGATGCCTTGTGGAAGGCCTTTGCGATGGCGGGCCTGCTCATCTTTCTCGTGCTCGCGGCCCAATTTAACAGTTTCCGCGATCCGTTCATCATCTTGCTCGGGTCGGTGCCGCTCGCGATCGTCGGGGCAATGTTGCCGATCTTCCTCTGGAAAACCTCGCTCAACATCTACTCGCAGATCGGCCTGATCACCCTCGTCGGTCTGATCGCGAAGAACGGCATTCTCATCGTCGAGTTCGCCAACGGCCTGCAGGAGCAGGGCGTCGCCAAGATCGACGCCATCCGCCGCGCCTCTGCTACCCGATTGCGCCCGGTCCTCATGACCTCGGCCGCGACGGTCTTCGGCCACCTGATGCTGATCTTCGTCACCGGCCCCGGTGCGGCGGCTCGTAACAGCATCGGCTGGGTGTTGGTCGTGGGAATGGCGGTCGGCACGGTCTTCACCCTCTACGTGGTGCCGGCCTTCTATATGTTGATCGCCCGCGACCACTCCAAAGACCGCACTCACGCTCCCGAGGTTGCGGCCGCTCCGGTTCTCGCAAAATAATCTTCTGTCGCCATGAAAACGTTCCGCCTCCCCACCGCTCTGTTGTTTGCAACCTCATTGGTTTCGGCCCAGCCGGCTCCGATGCAGGGCATCCCCGAGACGCTCGACCTTCCGACGGCGTTGCGCTTCGCCGTCGAAAACAACTTCTCGATCCGCCAAGCGCGTGAGCGCATCAAGCAACAGGAGGGAGTCGTCGTCGAAGTGAAGGCACGCGCCATTCCCAACGTCGCAGCCGCCGGCAGCTATCAGCTCAACGACGAGACGCTTTCCCAGTCCTTTCCGGCTTCCGATCGCGCGTGGAATCTCAGCATCACGGCGAGCCAGACGCTCTTCTCCGGTGGCGGCGTCCGCTCGGCGGTCAAGAGCTCGGAGCTCTCCCGCGAGGCAGCCCTCCTCGAACTCAAGGCCGTGGTCAACGACGCGCTCCTCGATGTCCGGGTCAAGTTCTACGATATCCTTCTGGCCAAGGAGAAAATCAAGGTTCAGGAGTCCAACGCCGAATTGCTCCGCCAGCAGCTAAAGAACGCCACGGACCGGTTCGAAGCCGGCACCGTTTCAGCCTTCGAGAAACTTCGCGCCGAGGTCGCTCTTGCCAATTCCCAAGTGCCGCTCATCACCGCGCGCAACGCCTACCGTCTCGCGATCGAGGCACTGCGCCAATCGTTGGGCTTTGTGACCAACACCCCCGAGACGCTCCGCAAGGTCCCGGAGTTCGCCGGCACGCTCGATTTTGTCCCCGTGACTTTTGAGCTCCAAGCCTCACTTGACGCTGCCCGCGCCGGCCGCCCCGAACTCGCCCGTCTCGCCAAGCTCGTTGACGCCCGCGAAACGTCGGTTACGACGGCGAAGGCCAACCGCTACCCCGACGTTTCAGCGTTCGGCGGCTGGCAATTGCGCAAAGGCACGACCGATTCCTTCAGCGATTCCAGGGACGGCTGGCTTGTGGGCGTGCAGTCGCAGTGGAATATCTTCGACGGTGCCGCCACCAACGGCCGCGTCGCCCAAGCCCGCTCGGCGGTCGAGCAGTCCCGCCTCGGACTCAACGAGCAGTCCCTCGCAATCGACGTCGAGGTCCGCCGCGCGCTCTCGTCTTTGCAGGAGGCCACGGAGTTGGCCGAGGCCTCTCAGAAAGTGGTGGCGCAGGCCGAGGAAAGTCTTCGGCTCGCCAATGCCCGCTACGGTGCGGGCACGGCGACCCAGCTCGATGTGCTCCAATCGCAGGTCGACCTCACCACAGCCCGCACAAACCAAATTCAATCCTTCTACAGCTACAATGTCGCGGTCGCCAAAGTCCGCAAAGCCGTCGGTTTGCCCGATGCGCTGATGTCCAACTAGGCGGCGCGAGGCACGGGTCGAGCCTCGCCTTGATGGCCCGCCACTCGCCTCCGTGCGGCGAGAATTCAGCGCATTTTGCCCTTCAAACTTCCGGTGGCCCGCAACTTCTGATCGGCCCCCGTGTCCTTCCTCCACTTTATGAAGCCGGCTCGTATTCTGCTGATTTCTCTCGGTTTCCTCACGGTTCTCGCGCTCGTCGCGGTCGGGCTCGCCTTCAATTCCGGGGTGCAGACTTGGGCCGCCAGAAAAATTCTTGCCGGCCAACCGTCGGTAAGAGCGACGCTGGAGTCCGTTGCGATCGGACTTGGCCGGGCCGAGGTCAAAGCATTGCGCGCCGAGATGAATGGCGCGGTCATTACGGTTCCTTCACTCACGGTCGAGCTGCCGATCATCGCAGCGGGTTTTTCGCAAAAAGTAAGCGTCGGCAAACTGACCGCCCGCGGCTGGACCATTGATCTCAGCAAAACCGCGGCTCAACCGCCGCCAAGCGCGTCCCCGACGAATGTCACGACTGCGCCGACCGGAGCGGCGGCTTCGGTGCCTTCGACGCCAAATCCGATTGTCGCGTCAAATCAAGCGGCCGTTGCGCGGGCGTTTGAAGGCGTGCTCGGGCAGTTGCGGCTTCCGGTCGATTTGGCGTTGGACAGCGTCGATCTCGAAGGCGAAGTGATCCTCCCGCCCGCGCCCGGCGGTGGACCGGCCGCACGCGCGCGCGTGACGTTGGCGGGCGGCGGTCTTGGCGTCAGTAAAGAGGGGCGCTTCAAACTCAACCTCAGCGCCACTTTCACTGGCGAGAACCTCGCGGTGAACAACGTGACGCTGCAATCAGCGCTCGTCGCCACGATGGACTCCGCCCGCACGTTCAATCGCTTTTCGGCTGAGCCGAAGGCCGTAGCGGTAGGCCCGCAGTTCCCGCCGGGCGTGACGCTCTCCGCGGTGATCTCGGCCACCCGCACGCCCGGCGGCGAGAGTTACACCCTGACGGTCGCGAATCCGGCTCAACAACTTGTCTCCGTCACCGCCGACCTTGCGGCCGCGAATCGCACGCTCGGCGGCTCGTGGAAAGTGGATCTGCGCTCCGCCGATCTCGCGCCGTTCACTTTGGGCCACGCCCTCCCGATGTTTGCCGCCACGGGCGAAGGCACATTCTCGACCGATACTGCGTTCTCCGAGATCCGGACCCACGGCCAACTCGATGTGAAGGCTGACCAGCTCGGTGTTTTCAAGTCTGAGCTCGCCGCCATCGGAGCGATCCGGCTGCTCGCGGAGTTCGACCTCGCGCAACGGGGCGATTCGACGCGGATCGATCGATTAAAGACCGAGCTATCAGGAGCCCGGCCCGTTGCGGCCATCGAGTCCCTGCAAGCATTTGAATTCAACGCCAAGACCGGCGAGCTGAAGGTTGCCGATCCCGCTCGGGAACTCGTGGCGATCACGCTGCACGGGCTGCCGCTCGCATGGGCGCAACCGTTTCTGTCGGGGCTCACGCTCACCGGCGGTGATCTTCGGGGTGAGTTTGCGGCTACGGCCAACAACGGCGGCGTGGCGCTGCGGGCCCGCGTGCCGCTCTCCACCAGCGGGCTGACGCTTGCGCAAGCCGGCCAGCCGATGCTGGAAGCGGTCGATCTCGCATTGAATGTATCGGCTGACTACGCGCCTGCGGGTTGGCAGGCCGAGGTCACGTCACTCACCCTGCAAAGCGCCGGGGCCAAGCTCTTCACTCTGAATGCCAAGGCCGGGCAACTGGCGGGCAAGGATCAACCGATCAAGACGACAGGCCAGTGGAGTTCTAGTCTCCCCGCACTTCTGGCCCAGCCGGCTGCGGCCGGGGTGGCGGGGATCGTCAGCGGCAACGCCTCGGGTGATTTCGTGGCCACGCTCGCGGCGGCAACTTCGGTAGAGGCCAATCTCGCGCTCACTGACCTCGAGGCCGACCCGAAGCTCAGTCGCGAAAAACTTCCTTCCATCTCCGTCCAGGTCCGCGCCGATGTCGCGGCCGACGGCAAGATCACCCTGAACGTGCCGCTGCTCGTCACCCGTGACGGCCGCAAATCGGATTTCACGTTGGCCGGTTCCTTAAGCCAAACCAAGCCGACTGGCCTGACCGTCGACGCCCGACTGACGAGCAGCCAAGTATTCGTCGAAGATGTCCAGATTCTCGCGGCCCCATTCACCGGTGGAGATCCCGCTGATCCGGCCTCGCCCGCCAAACCCGCCGGCCGCGACGCTAAACCCGTCTGGTCCGGCATCAGCGGGCAACTCGCGCTCGCGCTCAAGAAAGTCGTCTATGGTCAAAAATTCGAAGTCGCCGATATTGGCGGCACGATCCGCATCGATGCCGGAGCGCTCAAGTTGGTCGGCGTGCGCGCCGGTTTGGGCGAGGGCAGTGAACTCAAGCTGAATGGCGGGCTCACGTTTACGTCCACCGCGCCCGAGCCTTACGGCGTCGCCCTTGATCTCGATTTGACCAATTTTGATCCGGCTCCGGTGCTACGGGCGCTGAATCCGGGCCAGCCGCCCACGGTGGAAGGGAAGTTTTCCGTCGCCAGCAAAGTCACGGGCAACGCCCGCAACCTCGGCGAAATCGGCGAACGCGCGGCGGGTGATTTCTCGCTGACGAGCAAGGGAGGCGTGTTTCGCGCGTTGTCGGCGGACGTCTCCTCGAAAGTGGCGACCACGACCAAGACCGCCTCCACCTTGGCGACCCTGGGTAACTTGGCCGGTGCGCTCACGGGGCGTAAGGACATCAGCGACGCCGCAAGCAAAGCCGAGGCCGTGGCGTCGTTGTCGAAAATGATCTCTGCGATTGAGTATGATCAGCTCAACGTGGTGCTCAGCCGCGACGCGGCGCTGAACACGACGCTCAAGGATTTTACGTTGATCGCGCCCGAGTTGCGGCTTGCGGGCACCGGGCGCATCGACGCCAAGGCCGGGCTTGAGCTCGCTGCCCAGCCGCTCGTGATGGAATTCAAGCTCGGTGCGCGCGGGACGACGGGGAATCTGCTGAAGAGTCTCGCCGCCCTTGAGACGGAAAAACCTGACGATCTCGGCTATTTTCGCAGCAACCTGCCGT
>CALSBN010000202.1:0-9799 GCA_943373185.1 Opitutus sp. GAS368
ATTTCAATGTGGACTGGTTAGAGGAGAGTGATGTTCCCGAGCAATAAGTCAATTGGCGGCCCGCGGAAAAGGATGGACCAATCCCATCGACACCTTACCGCGCTTTTTGAGCCTCCAATACACCTTTCCGAATACGCGCAAACACCCGCCGACCCAAACTTTGACGCGTGTCACGCCCGAGCTGCGTCGCCGCCAAAAGCCGTTCAAAGCCCTGCTTGGAGAGCTCTACTGGTCCCGGTTGCGCCGCCAGCCAACGATGCAAAGCCCGCCTTATGATCGCCCGCGGTGCTCCGGAAAATCTCCTCAAATCTAAGGATCGATCAATCCCGTCTGGAAACAGTTGATCAAGCCAGCGCAACAATGCGTCGTCGTCCTCGGCCAAAAGCTCTCTCGACAGTGCTGCGCCCGCCACCGCATCCCGTTTTGAAGCTTCCGCCCAAACTGACAGAACGTTGTTCCGCACCCGGTTCCGAAAATAAGTGCCTTCTTGATTAGTCGCGTCCTCTCTCCAGTTAGCTCCGGCAGAAACCAAACTGGTTTGGATCGCCTCCTTTCTTAACGTCAACATCGGCCGGAGGTGGATTCGGTTTTTCGGCAGGATATGAATAGGTCTGGGCGCCGACAGTCCCGCAGTCCCACTCCCTCGGGCCAATCTCATCAAGAGCGTCTCGGCAATATCATCCTGCTGTTGCCCAAGCCAGAGAGCCGAGATGCGCCTCCGGCCTAGCTCTCTTTGAAAAAATTCAAATCGCCTGGTTCGTGCCACCGCTTCGCTCGGGGCTTTCGGCGGACGTGACCAATGCCCCCCGACAAGAACCACCCCAAGCCCCAAACAAACGTTATGGCAAAAGAGAGCGTCATCCCGCGAAGCCTTACCCCGCAATCGGTGATCGAAATGCAGCGCAAGCATCCGTTGACGCTTTTCCGGCCAGTGCGCCCAAAGCAGCAACAACAGAGCGGTGGAATCCGCTCCGCCCGAGAGCGCAACGGCCCACCGCTCCCGGGCTGGCCGGTTATTCGCCCAAGACAAAACCTCAGCGTGCAAGCGCTCCCGTGGAATCAACTGACCCAGCCGCTTCGCGACTACCGGCCAATCGATCGGGTGACGATTCATTTAACCTTAAAACTTCCGTCCGCACATTCTCCCGAAATGACCGAGTCATGCAAAACTCAGGTATTCCTTGCCAAAATAGGGAACCAAAGACGCAGGAATCCTGACCCGCCCATCCGACTGAAGATTGTTCTCAAGGAGCGCCGCCAGCACCCGTGGCACCGCCAGCCCGGAACCATTAATCGTATGGACAAGTTCTGGCCTTCCCGTGTCCTTGGCTCGAAAACGAATCTGCGCCCGACGCGCTTGGAAAGCCTCGAAATTTGAGCAACTCGACACCTCGAGCCAGCGCTTCTGACCCGCCGCCCAAACTTCAAGATCGTATTTTTTGGCCTGAGCAAAGCCCACGTCACCGCCGCACATCAACAGCACCCGATAGGGTAACTCTAGTTTCTGCAACAGCCGCTCCGCATCGCCACGCAACTTGTCCAACTCGTCGTAGCTCATTGCCGGATGCACCCACTTGAGCAATTCCACTTTGTCGAATTGATGCAGACGGTTCAACCCCCGCACATCCTTGCCGTAACTGCCTGCCTCGCGCCGAAAACAGGGTGTATACGCGCAGCGGTAAATTGGCAGCATGCTCTCGTCTACGATCTCGTCCCGGAAGAAATTGGTTAACGGAACTTCAGCGGTCGGGACCGCGTAAAGCGGATCGGAAGTCTCATACATTTGCCCCTCCTTGTCGGGCAACTGCCCGGTCGCCGTCGCGCTCGCCGCGTTCACAAAGATCGGAGGGGAAACCTCGGTGTAGCCGGCCTTCACGTCTTCATCCAAAAAGAACTGAAGCAAAGCCCTCACGATCCGCGCCCCGTCGCCCACATAAAACGGAAAACCCGCCCCCGTCACTTTCGCGCCACGCCCAAAATCAAAGAGTCTTTCGAACCCTGCGATTTCCCAGTGCGGCACCGCGTGCCCGGAAACGGACGAGATATCGCCATGCGTTGCGAAGGTTACATTCTCCTCCGGCGTGCGGCCTTCGGGCACGCTCACATGCGGCAGATTGGGCAACGACAACATCGCGACCCGGACCTTCTCCTCGGCGTCCTTTAGCTGAACTTCCCTCTCCTTTACCTGGCTCGAGACAGCCTTCATTTCCTGCACCTTGGCGATAAAATCCGGCGAACCTTTGGGCAAGGCCGCCATGGCCGCATTCGCCGCTTTTTGGGTCGAACGCAGCTGCTCGACTTCCTGCAGCAGCGTCCGCCACGCACCGTCGACCGCCAGCACCGCATCGAGATCCACCGAAAGGTGTTTCTTGGCGAGCGCGGCACGAACAAGTTCAGGAGTTTCGCGAATCAATTTTGGGTCAAGCATGGGAAAAAAACAAAAAATCCGGGCGGCGTCCTATTTGGAAAACCGCGAGCGGGCACGTTCGAGCCGGGCATAGACATCCTTGGCCGGAAGCAATTTCAAATCACCGACCGGCGCCTGAACCGCAAAATTGGTCGGACCGTTTAAAGGATACGGGCCAAACAAACGCGGATCGGTCGGGCCAAAAATTCCCATCGTGAGCACGCCTTGGGCCGCAGCCAAATGCATCGGCCCGCTGTCATTGGTGATCACCCACTCCGCCCGTCGAATGAGCGCAGGCAATGAGACCAAACTCGTGTTCCCCGTGAGATTTAAAAACTGCGCGGCCGAAAACGAGTTTCGGTCCGGCAGGTAATTGCTGCCCGCCCAGACCACTTTGCGCGAGCGGTCTTCCTTCAGGAGCAACTCGGTGAGTTGCTTGAATCCGCCCCAACGCTTCTCGACCCGGCGACTGTCGGGAAACATCAAAACCGGCTTTGCGCCCCCCCGACCATCTGTGAACTTCAAGTTTAAGCTCTCCGCTTCACGGAATTTAAGGATGCCACTCAACTCCGGTTTTACCCCTACGACCGGACAAAATTGCAGAAGAATGTCGATCGCGTGGCTGCGGCGCCCCTCCGGAGGAAGCGGCACTTTCTCGTCGTAAAAGATTCCGGCCATCTCCCGCGCATCCGTGCGCCCCACCTTTTTTTTGGCCAGTGCCCGCGACGTCATGAGACCCGTGCGCAGCAAACCCTGAAAATCGAAAACGTAATCGAACTTAGTCTTCCTCACCTCGGCCATCAGCTTCAAAAAGGCCGTGGCTCCTCCCGCCCGTTCAAACACGAAAACTTGGTCCACCGCTTCACATACCTTGACGAGCGGTGCGAACATCTCGCGCACGATCCACGAAATTCTGAGATCGGGCCGATGCGCCTTAAGCGTCGTCGCGACCTGCAGGCCGTGGACGATATCGCCCAACGACGAAGGCTTGATGATGAGGAGTTCGGTCATGCGTGGTGCGACGGAGGCAAAGAGAATCTGCTTTTAACCGCGCGAGGGTTACGTTTGATGGCGTTTCCCGGCCAAATTCAAAGCCAAATCCCGCACGCGTGCTTACTCTTCTGCTCAAGACTCTCGGTTGGCTCACTGCACACTGCCCCGAATCGATCTTGTGCTCCTTTCCCACAGTTCTCGGCGATGCCGTTTATTTCGGCTTCCCTCGGAGACGTCGGCTCGCGTTGTCGAATCTTAACCACGCTTTCCCCGAACGCGCCGAGACTTGGCATCGCGCGATCGCCCGCGAGAGCTTCCGGCGTTTGGTTGAAACCGGACTGCTTTCGCTTGCGACCCCTTTCTTGAGCGAATCTCGACTGCGGACGATCGTCTCCGTCTCTCCTTCTTTGCTCGAAGCCTACGCTCAACACCGTCGGACACCGGCCGCAACGCTTATCTGCTCGCCTCATGTTGCCTACTGGGAGGCACAGACCGCCAAACCCCTTTTGATTCCAGGGCCGTTCCCCGAATTTGGCATTATCTTTCGGCCGCTCGACAACCCGACGGCCAACGCATTCGTCGTTGGTTCGCGCGAGCGCTTCGGGATGAAACTGCTCTCCCGCAAGACCGGCTTTGCCGAGGCCTTGAAAATTCTTCGCCGTCAAGGCTTCGTGGGCGTCCTCTTCGATCAAAATGCCGGCCTGCAAGGCGCCCTGACCACCCTCTTCGGTCGCGTTTGTTCCACGACGGAACTTCCCGGGCTCATGGCCGAGAAATTTTCCGCCCGCGTTTTCGGGATTTATCCACGCCGGCTCGGATTCTGGCGGGTCGAAATTGGCTGTGCCCCCATCGCCCATGACAACAGCAGCACCGGGGTAACCCTAGCGCTCAACCGTTGGTTGGAGAATTTGCTGATAGGCGACTCCGATTTATGTGCGTCTTGGCTTTGGTCCCACGATCGTTGGCGCAATCAGGACATGCCGTCGCAGCGGTTCCGCCTCGCCGCCAAACGCGATCTACTCAAGGCCGACCTTGCGGCGCGTAACCTGACGGGCCTGCCCCGCCGGACCCGCATTTTCGTGCGCCTGCCCAATTGGCTCGGCGACGTGGTCATGGCCCTGCCCCTGCTCCGCGCGTTACGGATTTCGCGGCCCGACGCCGAACTCACATTCATCGCCGCGCCGGCATTCCTTCCATTGATTCGCGGGTGGGCGATCGCCGATCATCTCGAAGGCCTGCCCAAACGGGGTTTCGGCTACTTCCGGCATTTCTGGCGCCTCCGCAGGCGATACCCCGACGTGGTCTTGCTCCTCACCAATTCGTTTCGCGGCGACCTGGAGGCGTGGCTGACGTGCAGCCCCCAACGTTTCGGGCTCGTGCGCCCGGGTCGTCGCCGTCCTCTTTTGTCTCACGTTTTTCGGCCTGCCGCAGGCTTCGATGAGGCCGTCCAGCACCAAACCGCTGTTTGGGAAAACATGTTCCGCCACTTCGGCCTCGAAGCTCAACCCGATCGGTCTCCCGTTCTCGCTCGGTCGGATCGCCCGGAGCCCACCATCGCGTTGATTCCAGGATCGGAAAACAACCCCGAGAAACGCTGGCCGGTCCTTCATTGGCGTGCCCTGATCGCCGGCTTGCCCGAGCAAAAGTTCGTGCTTTACGGCACCCCGCGCGATGCGGCCATTACCGCCGAAATCGCCCGAGGATTTCCGCCGGACCGCGTCAAAGATCTTGCCGGCCAAACCGACTTGGTTACTTACGCCGCACACCTTCGACAAAGCCGCCTGCTTGTCGCCAACGACACAGGCGGCATGCATCTCGCCAACGCTCTCGGCGTGCCCCTCGTCGCCCTCTTCGGGCCAACTAACCCGCTCCGCACCGGTCCTATTTTCTCAGCGCCGACCCGCATTCTGCAACCTCCAGGTTGCCCGCCTACCGGCGGAGGTTCACTCCTTGATCTTGAACCGACCACCGTCATCGCCGCCGTCCGCGAAATGACATCAACAACTCACTCCGGAGCAGTTTGACTCGGCTCCCAACTCCAACCACTCCTCCAAAGCGTGCCCCTCCTCTCCGTCCACGATCTTCGCACCCACTTTTACACCCGCAACGGCATCTACCGCGCCGTCGATGGAGTCAGCTTCAGCATCGAACGAGGCGAGACGCTCGGCATCGTCGGCGAATCAGGCTCCGGTAAATCCGTCACCTGTTACTCGATCATGGGCCTCATTCCGCAGCCCCCGGGTCGTATTGTGAGCGGCACGGCGATGTTTGACGGCGTGGACCTCCTGCACTGTTCACCCGCGGAAGCCCGCGCGATCCGCGGCAAGCGCGTCGCCATGATTTTCCAAGACCCGATGACCTCGCTCAATCCCTACTTGCGGGTCAGCGAACAACTCATCGAACCGCTTCTCATTCACGAAAAAATTTCCCACCGCGATGCCCTTAGCCGCGCCCTCGCGATGCTCGACGCCGTCGGCATCAACGACGCCGCCAAGCGTATCCATTATTACCCGCACGAATTCTCCGGCGGCATGAGACAGCGCGTCATGATCGCCATGGCGCTCATCACCAAACCCGAGGTTCTCATCGCCGACGAACCGACCACCGCGCTCGATGTCACGGTGCAAGCGCAGATTCTTGAGCTGATCAAAAAAATGCAGCGCGAGCTCGGCATGGCGGTTGTGTTTATCACCCATGATCTCGGAGTCGTCTCCGGGCTCTGCGACCGCGTCCAAGTTATGTATGCCGGTCGGATCGTCGAGACGGCCGACACGCGCACGCTCTTTCACGCGCCGCGCCATCCCTACACCCGAGCCCTGCAACGCTCGATCCCAGCGCTTCAGTCAAAAGGCGTGGAGCTTTACACCATTCCAGGCCTCCCTCCCGACGTCTCGAAGGCAATATCCGGCTGCGCTTTTGCTCTGCGTTGCGAATTCGCCAGCGCACGTTGCTCCACGGGCGTCCCGGAGCTGACGGCCTTCTCGCCCACCCAGTCTCATGCCTGCCTCCGCGTGCAGGCCGGCGAAATCTGATTCCTTCTCAGGCCCAGCCGAACATTTGAATTCCCGATTGAGAACTATGTCCGACACGATTCTTCAGCTTACCGACGTCAAAACCCACTTTCCGATTACACAGGGCTTCCTGCTCAAGCGACACATTGGAACCGTCAAGGCCGTGGACGGAGTCAACCTCACGGTTCGTCGGGGCGAGGTGCTCGGCCTCGTCGGTGAATCTGGCTGCGGCAAATCCACCCTAGCCAGGACAATCCTGCAACTTGTCCCAACCACCGGCGGAACCGTCGTGCTGAACGGTCGCAACCTCGCCTCCTCGTCCGCCCGCGAATTGCTCGCCGCACGCCGAGACTTACAAATGGTTTTTCAAGACCCCTATGCGTCGCTCAATCCGCGCATGACGGTCTTCGCGACCCTTGCCGAGCCGCTGTTCGTCCACAACGTCTGCCCACCCGCAAACGTTCCTGCGCGAGTCGCCGAACTCATGCGCGTCGTCGGCCTTGCACCGCGCTTCATGCAAAAGTATCCGCATGAGTTTTCCGGCGGCCAACGCCAACGCATCGCCATCGCCCGCGCCCTCGCCCTCGAGCCCAAAGTGATCGTCGCCGACGAACCCGTTTCCGCCCTCGATGTGTCCATTCAGGCTCAAATTCTGAACCTCTTGGCCCAACTGACGAGGCAGATGAACCTCACCCTCATCTTCATCGCTCACGATCTTTCCGTCGTGAAGCACATTTCGGATCGGATCGCGGTCATGTATCTGGGAAAGATCGTCGAACTCGGATTGGCCGCCGATGTGATTGACCGTCCTCGCCACCCTTACACCCGCGCCCTAGTCAGCGCGATCCCGACACCGAACCCCGACATCGAGCGCACCCGGCAACGAATCGTTCTCTCCGGCGATCCCCCGTCTCCCATCAATCCGCCCTCCGGTTGCGCTTTCCACCCCCGTTGCGCTTACGCCCGAGCCGAATGCAAGAATGCGGTTCCCCCGCTCGTCGCCGATTCACCTGATCGTGAGGTCGCCTGCATCCGCCTCTCCGAGATCGGTTAGCAACCTGCTGGCATAGTTCATTTGGCTTTGCTTCTGTCAGACTCCAAACACGATTCAAACACATGAGCGCCGAGCCAAATTCGCCCCTTGAATCGGCGAACGCCACGCCTCCGAACGGGCCTCCAAAGCAGCACGACGACTCCGTTGCTTCGACGCCATCGCGCGCGACCGCCGCTATCTCGATTTCATTGCCGGCCCATATCGACCCGAACGCGACCATTCCTCCAACCCCGACTGGAATGAACCCGGGATTGAACGCGCCCACCCCGTCGTTAGCCGCGCCCACTCCAAGAAAAGACATTCCTCTTCCCGACATCGTCCTTGGTGGACCAGAGCCGTTTAACGCCGCGCGCTCCCCGCTCATTCGAATCATCAAGCTCTGCACCCTCCTGCTGAAGCTTTTCGTCGGTCTGACCATCGTGACGTTAATGCTATTTTATTATCTCAGCATTTCGAACCCGACGATTGCGGCCAAAATGAACAGCAAAGCAGGCCTCACCCCTTTCAAAACTGTAAATGAGGTTTTGGCGATGCCGGCCAAAGTCATGGGCAAGACCAAAGACGTGGTCGCTTCCAACGATGAACGCGTCGCCGAATTGGACAACGTCATCAGTCATTCCGAGGGCAATGAAAAAAAACGGTCACGCACCCAAGGCCTTGCCTACACTCCACCGGTCCCGGTTGCAGAAGCCGCACCCGTCGCTGCTAATTCCGCTGCCAATGCTCCGACCAGCGCCATTGGTCAGATCTTCGCGCTTCCCGGGCAAGTCATCGGCCAAACAAAGGCTGTGGTGGAAAAGAACAATTCCCGAACGGGTGTCCTCGACGGAGTGATCGCCAATCCGCAAGGGACCGTTTCTTCTGCAACCAAAGCCGGAGGCAGAACTGCCGCCACCGCCGACCCGACTAAACCGATCGCGCCGCCACCACCGGTGAACACAACGGTCAGCGCCGATGAAAAGGAAAAGCTGGCCCAGTCTCTGATCGACTTCAGCTTGGCCCAAGGAGCCGAAGAGCCGACCGACGGCACCGACGCGGCAAAATCCGCCCAAAAAGTCGTGCCCGTTGGCCCAACTGCACCTATCGTCGCCACAATTGCTCAACCCAAACGCATTCAACTTGGGGGTGGTATCTCGATTACCAGTCCCGTGATTGCCGACACCATTGAAGCCGGCGAGACGTTCATAACGTGGGTCATGAACGTAAAAATCAGCGGTATCTTCCCAGGCAATCCGGGTCGGGTAATGCTTAATGACCGGCTCACCCGCGCAGGAGATCCCGCCCACGTGCGCTTGGGGATCACGTTCGTCGGCCTCGATGCCGAAAACCGGCTTTTGCTCTTTCGCGACAAAGCCGGTGCCAGCGTCGCGCGCAGTTATTGAGTCGCCGCCATTGCCACCACCGGCAAACCCACTTGTCGCAACGCCTCGTAGGTTCCGATACCCGCAGCCGTGCTGAGGTTCAGCGAACGGAGCGCGGCATTCGCGTGGGGAATCGTGGTGCGAAACTCTTCACCCAGTTCCTCGTGCAGCCATGCGGGAGCTCCAGAACTCTCGCTGCCAAAAACCAAACCGTCATCACTTGCAAATTCCACGTTCCAGAAGTTGCGCGTCGTCTTGGTCGTAAACAGCCAAAGCCGTTTTGGCGCCACCGAACTGTTCCGAAAGGCGCTCCAATCTTGGTGCTCGTGGACATCCAGCGATTTCCAGTAGTCCATCCCCGCACGTCGCAAATTTCGATCGTTGATCACGAATCCAAGCGGATGAATCAGGTGAAGCCTCGAACACGTCAGGGCGCACATCCGACCGATGTTTCCTGTGTTTTGAGGTATCTCCGGTTGAAAAAGCACCACATGAATCATGGGCTGAATCTCGCCGCCAAAAAAGCGGGATGCAAGCGTCTCACGGGTTGCCTTTCCAGGATGCAATGCCCACTTTCACAAAACATCCTGTGAATTCCGCGCCTCGAAAAACTATTGTTATCGTCGATGACGAAAAGTCTTACGCGGACCTCATGACGCAGTTGCTCAAGGACAATCTAGATTGCGACGTGCGCGTTTACTACCGCCCCGCCGATGCCCTAGCCGCAATCGCCGAGTTTAGCCCGCAGGTAATCGTGAGCGATTACTACATGCCGGAAATCAACGGATTCGACTTCATCCGGCGTGCCAGCGCCGTTCTGCCGGAGACTGCGTTCGTCTTGATCACCGGTCACAACATGTCGACCTCGCTGGACGAGATCGCCAGCTTGCCCGCGATCAAAGGGCACCTTTCAAAACCTTTCGGATGGCGCCAATTGGCGATTGAGATTCTCGGTGTGTGGCCCGATGGCAAT
>CALSBN010000203.1:0-9796 GCA_943373185.1 Opitutus sp. GAS368
ACTCGCCGCCGCCGCCGGCTACACCCAGCTCGACGGCAAGACCGATGAAGCTCTGAAGCGCGACCTCTACGCCTGGCTCGCCCGCCCCGTGCCCACCGTCCTCGCCGCCGTCTCCACCGCCCGTCCCAACCTCCACGGCATCCGCGCTCTCCACGGCCTCGTCTGGGAGTGGGTCGATGATTTCAACACCGCCATGGTCACCGGCGAATCCCGCGCCGACTCCGGCCTCGAGCGCGACCTCTTCTGCGGCGCCGGCTCCGTTGGCGCCAAGGACACCACCGACTACGCCGCCTTCATGCGCCAAGCCCTCCGCTCCTCACTCAAAGCCAACAACACCACCACCTCGCTCGGCTTCCGCTGCGCCCGCACTCCGTAAATCTTTCTCTTTCCACTTAATCTTTCCTCTTTCTCCCATGAAATCCACCGCACTCTTTCTCCTTTCCGCCACGCTCTCCCTCGCCGCCGCCGTCCCGCCAATCGAAATTCCGAAATCGAAAATCGAAAATCCCCCCGCCGCCGCTCCCTGCTGCCCCGTCGAAAAACCCGCGCCCAAAAAAGACCTCTGCTGCGAAGAACTCACCGCCGTCCCGTTCACCAAAAATTCTCTCTACCAAGCCGACGTCGCCTTCACCACCGACACCGGCGCGCCGTTCAAACTCGGCGCCCTCCGCGGCCGCCCCGTCGTCCTCGCGATGTTCTTCGCCACCTGCGGTTACGCTTGCCCGCTCACCGTCACCGACATGCAGGCCATCCGCGACAAACTCCCCGCCGCGATCCGCGACCGCGCCGCCTTCGTCCTCGTCACCTTCGACGTCGCTCGCGACACCACGGAAGTGCTCGCAAAGTATCGCACGCTACGCTCCCTCGACGCCTCCTGGACCCTCCTCCGCGGCACCGACGATTCCGTCCGCGAACTCGCCGCCCTCCTCGGCGTGAAGTTCAAGCAAGAAGCCGACGGCGCCTTCTCCCACTCCAACCTCGTCACGATCCTCAACCCCCAAGGCGAAATCACCCACCAACGCCTCGGCCTCAAAGGCGGCCTCGACGAAGCCGCCGCCGCGCTCGTCCTGAAATTGTAGGGCAGGCTCGCCGAACCCCGCCTCCTCTCACGATGCAAACCTACGCCCGTCTCGCCCGCGTTTCGATGCTCCTCGTCGCCTCGGCCGCGCCGTCCGTCTGCGCCGCCGAACCCGCTTCGCTGGCCGATGCATTTGCCCGGGGCAAATTCTCCCTCAACGCCCGGCTCCGTTACGAAGGCGTGCGGCAGTCCGCGCTCCGCGATGCCGAGGCGCTGACCCTCCGCACCCGCCTCGGCTTCGCCACCGCCCCGTGGCAGGGCCTCAAAGCCCTAGTCGAGGCCGAGCACGTCATCGCCGCCGATGGCGACCGCTACAGTCAAGCCGGTCTCAACCCCGCCGCTGCCGGCCGAGCGGTGGTCGCCGATCCCGAAACGAACGAGATTAACCAGGTCTTCCTCGCCTACACCGCGCAGAAAACCACCGCGACACTCGGTCGCCAACGTCTCGTCTTGGACAACGCCCGTTTCCTCGGCGATGTCGGCTGGCGGCAAAACATGCAGACGTTCGACGCCCTCGTCGTCCAATCCGCCGCCTTCCCCGCCACCACGCTCACCTACGCCTACCTCGACCAGATCAACCGCGTCTTCAGCGCCCGCCATCCGCAGGGCAAGTGGTCGTCCGACTCCCACGTGCTCAACGCCGCCTACACCGGCTTCGCCGCCGGCACGCTCACCGGCTACACCTACCTCCTCGATTTCAACAACGCCGCCGCCAATTCCTGCGCGACCTACGGCGCCAGCTTCACCGGCACCCGCTCGCTCACGCCGACCGTTAAATTCGCCTACCGCGCCGAGTTCGCCACCTAGTCCGACTACGGTCCCAGTCTGCTCAACTACACCGCCACCTACACCGCGCTCTCCGCCGGTATCGTCGCAAAACCCGGCACGATCACCCTCGGTTACGAACAGCTCGGTTCCGACCAAAAAGTCGGGTTCAAAACTCCCCTCGCCACCCTCCACGCCTTCAACGGCTGGGCCGATCTCTTTCTCACCACTCCGGCCGCCGGCCTGCGCGAGACCTACCTGCGCGCCACCGCTGCATTGCCCGCCGCCCTCACTCTCACCGCGTCGTATAGCCACTTCGAAACCGACATCGGCAGCACCCGACTCGGAAAAGAGTTCGACGCGCAACTCTCCCGAAAATTCGGCAAGTCTCTCACCGGCCTCGTAAAATTCGCCAACTTCCGTCGTGACAGTCTCACCATCCCCAAAGTTCAAAAAATCTGGGCCCAGTTTGAGTTCGTTTACTGAACCTGACCGAACCTGATCGTGCTTAAATTCGGCAACTTTTCTCGCCCGGCATGAAATTCATCCGACCCACCGGTAAACAAGCCTGGCTGATGCTGGCCTGCCTCGGCCTCTTCGGCGTCGTCACCGGTTTCGGCACCTACACGTTCACCTACGCGCGGGGATTTTCCTATTTCTCCAACGACCCGAAGGCGTGCGTGAACTGCCACATCATGAACGACCAGTTCGACGGGTGGCTAAAGTCCCCGCACCATGCCGTTGCCACCTGCAACGACTGCCACACGCCGCACGATTTCATCCGCAAATACCTCAGCAAAGCTGAAAACGGATTTTGGCACTCGAAGGGTTTCACGCTCCAAGATTTTCACGAGCCCATCATGATCCGGCCCAAGAACGTCGCCGTGCTCCAGGAAAACTGTGTGACGTGCCACGCCCAAATCGTCGACGGCATCAACACCCACCCCGGTAATCCGCAAAAGATGCTCGATTGCCTTCACTGCCACCGCGAAGTCGGCCACGGCCCGATCCGGTAGCGATCATGCTCGCCTCTGCACCGTCCCCTTTTCCTCCGTCCCGTTTCCCTCCACCCGCTCTTGTTCGCCATGAACTCATCCGCCTCGTTCCGCTCCCGCCGCGCCTTCGCCACTTGGATCTATCTCGTCACCCTCGTCGGTCTCGGGATCGCCGCCTATGTCGCCCTCGTTTTCTACCAGAACATCATGGAACGCAAAACCGAGGCCAAGAAAGACGTGTTCCGCGTCGTCGAGGTCAGCGACAAAACCATCGACCCCGCCGTCTGGGGCAAAAATTACCCGCGCCAATACGACAGCTACAAACGCACCGTCGACACCGAGCGCACCAGCCACGGCGGCAGCGAGGCCTTCCAACACCTCGACAAAGATCCCGCCTGGCGCCGCATCTTCGCCGGCTACGCCTTCGGCACCGACTACCGCGAGGAACGCGGCCACGCCTACATGCTCAAGGACCAGAAAGAGACCGAGCGCGTCACGAACTTCAAACAGCCCGGCGCCTGTCTCCAATGCCACGCCTCGACCGTGAATCTCTACCTCGACGAGGGCATCAAAGCCGGTGTGCCCCCGGGCAAAGAAAACTGGGAAGCTCAGATGCAAAAAGGCTTCGAGGTCGTCTGCAAAATGCCCTACGCCGACGCCGCCAAACTCGTCGAGCATCCCGTGTCGTGCATCGATTGCCACGACGCCGAGAACATGGCCCTCCGCGTCAACCGCCCGGGTTTCCTCAACGGCATCCGCGCCCTCGCCAAGTCCGAGTATCCCACGCCCCACCTCCCCAGCATCGAGCGCTGGCGCAAGGACGGCCGCAAAGGCGAGTATTCGCCCAACACCGATGCCACCCGCCAGGAAATGCGCTCGATGGTCTGCGCCCAGTGCCACGTCGAGTATTACTTCAAAGGCGAGGGCAAGCTCGTGACCTATCCGTGGGACAAGGGCCTCAAGGTTGAAAACATCGAGGCCTACTACAACGAAGTCGGCCACAACGACTGGAAACACAAAGAGACCGGCGCCGGCGTCCTCAAAGCCCAACACCCCGAATTCGAAATGTGGAGCCAGGGCATCCACGCCCGCAGCGGCGTCTCCTGCTCCGATTGCCACATGCCCTACGTCCGCGAAGGCGCCATCAAGGTCAGCAACCACCACGTGCGCTCACCGCTCCTCAACGTCGCCCAAGCCTGCCAGACCTGTCACCGCGTGCCCGAAAAGGAAATCACCGCCCGCGCCCTCCTCGTGCAGGACCGCAACGCCGCCCTCCTCACCCGCGGCGAGAAAGCCATCGTCGGCCTGATCGACGCCGTCGTCGCCGCCCAAAAAGCCGGCGCCACCGACGCCCAGCTCGCCGCCGCCCGCACCTTCCAACGCCAAGCCCAGTGGCGCCTCGACTTCGTCGCGGCGGAAAACTCCATGGGCTTCCACGCCCCGCAAGAAGCCGCCCGCATCCTCGCCGAAGCCATCGACTACGCCCGCCAAGGCGAACTCGCCGTCACCCGCGACGCCAAGCCCGCTCCAGCCGTCGTCCCCTGAAGCCACCTCGCCGACCTGCCGTTCTGCCGGGAATCCCGACCCGAAGCCCCAATCAATTCCCATGTCCTCCATACGCTTCAAAATTTTTGACGTCCGCTCCCTTCTTGCTCGCGGCGAGGAACCGTTGCCCCTCATCCGCGCCCGAGTTGACGCGCTCACGCCCGGCCACGGTGTCACGGTCGTTGCCCCGTTCCTTCCGGCCCCTCTCATCGAGTTGCTCAAGAGCGAGGGCTTTCACTCCACCTTGGAACGTCGCGCCGACGGAGCTTGGGCGGTTAACTTTTGGACCGAGTCCACTCCATGAAATTGTCCGCCTTGCTCGATCCCACCCACGACGGCTTTTGTCCGCTCTTGAGTCCGGCCACGCCGGTTCTCCACGGCATCGTCAACCAAGCCGTCCTCACCGCTCCCGGGCTTCGTGTCACCAGGTTCAGCTTTCCGGCGGGTCAGGAGTTGGCGGAGCACACCAGCCCCGCCCGCGTGCTCGTGCAAATTTTGGCGGGGAATTGCGCGTTCACCGTCGGCGGGCGCACCCATCTGCTCCAAGCCGGAGATCTCCTCCACGTTCCTCCGGGCCAGCCCCACGCCCTGCGCGCCGTCACCGATCTCACGCTCATCGTCACCCAAGCCACCCCGCCTCCGGCAGTCGCTTAATTCACGCGACTCCACCCCGCACCGCCGCGTAACCTGCCCCGATGCTGACGCCGCCGCGCCCCGCCGATCTCAAACTTACCGGTCTCATTGCTTCCCTGCGGTGCTGCCAGCTCTTCACCGGTCTCTCCGCCGAGGATCTCGCCGCCATCGCCTCGTTCAGCGTAAACCGCCCGCTGGCAAAAGGTGCCTACCTCTTCCGCCAAGGCGCACCTTCCGAGGGCTTTTACGTCGTGCAACGCGGCGCTATAAACGTCCACCGCGTCAGCCCCAACGGCAAGGAACAGGTCATCCACGTTTTCCGCACCGGTGATTCCTTCGCCGAGGCCGCCCTCGCCTCGCCCACCGGCTACCCCGCCGATGCCCGCGCCGTCGAGCCGAGCACCGTGCTGCTCATCCCCAAAATCCCCGTTCTAGCGCTCATCGGTCGCCGCCCCGATCTCGCCCTAAGAATGCTCGGTTCGATGAGCGCCCACCTGCGCGTCCTCGTGGCGATGCTTGATGACCTCACGTTGAAGGATGTCGAAACCCGCCTCGTCAACTGGCTCGTGAAACACAGCTCAGGCCGGTCCGGCACCATCGCGTTGCCCGGCACGAAACGCGTTCTCGCCGCTGAGC
Organism: Opitutus sp. GAS368; assembly: GCA_943373185.1. Taxonomy (GTDB): domain Bacteria; phylum Verrucomicrobiota; class Verrucomicrobiia; order Opitutales; family Opitutaceae; genus Tous-C4FEB. The sequence continues at coordinate 5,653 of CALSBN010000203.1, forward strand.
TCGGCACCAGTAGCGAGACCCTTTCCCGCACCCTCGCAAAACTCCGCGACCAAAAACTCATCATCGTCGCCGCCAAGGCCATCATCGTGCGCGACCCGGCCGCTCTCACCACCATCCTCCGCCGCAACCTCGGCGAGGCCTGAACCGCATCCGCCCGCGTCTTGATCCAGATCAAGGTCTCATCGCTCGAAGCGCGTTAGGCTGTGGGCTCGCTCATCATGACCGCAATCGCCCGACCTGCACCGCTCTTTGTTCGCCTCGGCGGACGCCCCCGTCTGCTCTTCCTCCTGCGACACTTTTATGCCGATGTGCGGCAACACACCGAAATCGCTCCCATCTTCGCCGCGCGTATCACCGACTGGCCCGCGCATCTCGAGACCATCGCCGACTTTTGGTCCGGCGCCACGGGTGGCCCCGCCCGCTATCGCGGCCCTATGCCCATGAAACACCTCCCGCTCGGCCTAACAGAATCCCACTTCGCGGCGTGGCTCGGCCTTTGGTCGCGGCATTGCCAAGCACACCTTGCCCCCGGCGAAGCCGTCGAGCTCACGGCCATCGCCGAGACCATCGGTCAACGGCTCCGTCAAATCGTCGGGTGCCCGGTCTCATCTCAAGATTGATCCCTTTTCCGCATCCTGTCCGTCTCCCCTGATCCTTGTGCGACTTTTTCCCTTCACCTTCAATTTCGCCCTGACGATCGCGTTCGTTTCGCCCTCGGTCCGCGCCCAGAGCGAGCCCGACTACGAGCGCCCGCCCATACGCTACTCGGCCTCCACGCCCAACGACGCCGTCACCCGGCTCCAAGCCCGTCTCGCCCTCGGCGACGTGAAACTCACCGGCACCGAACTCGACCAACTGCGCAACGTCCTCGGTGAACTCGGGATCTCACCCGCCAGTCAGACACTGGTCTTCTCCCGCACGAGTTTTCAACGCGCACGCATCCGACCCGATCATCCCCGAGCACTCTACTTTTCCGACTCCGTCTACGTCGGCTGGGTGCCCGGCGGCCTCGTCGAGATCACCGCCATCGACCCGCAACTCGGCCCCGTCTTCTACTCGCTCGCGTTGCCCGGCTCCCGCTCAAACGCACCCCAGATCGTTCGCGATCAGGACTGCCTGCGTTGCCACGGCGGCACTTTCGTGCGCGATATCCCCGGTCTTTTCGTGCGCTCGCTCTTCGTAGATGCCGCCGGAGATCCGCTGCTCCGCCACGGCACGCAGATCGTCGACGACGAGACGCCCTTCGCCGAGCGCTGGGGCGGATGGTATGTCACCGGCTATCAAGGCGCGACTCCGCATCGCGGCAACGTCCTCTCCTCCGAGCGCGGCGACACCCTCGTCTTCGCGCCCGCGCCGGCCCGGCCCGAGGAACTCTCGGCGTTCTTCGATCCTTCCGGCTATCTCAAACCCACCAGCGATATCGTCGCCCTCCTCGTGTGCGAACACCAGATGTCGGTCCAAAACAGCTTCACCCGCGCGGCCTTCGCCGTCCGCCGGATGATCGACTATCAACATAGCCTCCAAAAAACTTTTCGCGAACCGCTGACCGATGAACCCGCCTACGAAAGCGTGAAGAGTGTGATCAACGGCGCGGTGCAGGATGTCGTCGACCGCTTGCTCTTCCGCCTCGCCGCTCCGCTCCCGCCCGGCATTTCCGGCGATCCCGCCTACCGCACGGCGTTCACCGCCACCGCCCCGCGCACGGCGTCCGGCGCTTCACTCCGCGATCTGCAACTCGGCGACCGTCTCTTCGTCAACCGGTGCAGCTACCTCATTTACTCCGATTCCTTTCAAGCCCTGCCCGCGCTTCTGCGCGACCGCATCCTTGATCGACTCGGGGCCGCGCTCCTCTCCCGCGACCCCGCCGACCGCTACGCTTACCTCCCGGCCGACGAGAAAGAACGCATCCACGCCATTCTGCTCGAAACTCACCCCGCCGCCCAAGCCCGTTGGTCGCGCCCGCCCGCCGCCGGCCGCGCTGCCACCGTCACGCTGCGCTGACGGCCCGTCGCACGAACCGGGCTGGCCGCTCCAATTCCCTACGAAACACTCACCATGGAAATCAAACGCAGTGGCACTCAGCCTTCCCAACCCGGCTCCGCAAATTGGTTCACAGGAGTCGTCCGGATCGATCCGCTCTTTCCCGCCACCGCGCCCGCCCGCGCGGCCGGCAACCGCGTCACCTTCGAAGCCGGCGCCCGCACCGCGTGGCACACCCATCCGCTCGGCCAGACTCTGATCGTGACCTCCGGCAGTAGCCGCGCCCAACGCTGGGGCGGTCCGATCGAAGAAATCCACCCCGGCGATGTGATCTGGTTTCCGCCCGGCGAAAAACACTGGCACGGCGCCAGCCCCACGTCGGCCATGACCCATCTCGCGATTCAGGAACACCTCGATGGGAAAGCCGTTGACTGGATGGAGCCCGTGACCGACCAGGAATATCGCGCTTAGTCTGGCTAAACTCCGAAGTCCAAGCACCGTCCGGTCACCATGTCCAAACCACGCGCCTACTCCGTCAAAGCCTATTCGGCCGCCGACGCCAAATCACCCTTGGCCCAGACCACGATCCAGCGTCGCGAGCCGACCGACCGCGACGTGCAGATCGAAATTCTCTTCTGCGGCGTCTGCCATTCCGACCTCCACTTCGCCCGCAACGAGTGGCACTTCACCCAATATCCCGCCGTGCCCGGCCACGAAATCGTCGGCCGCGTGACCAAAGTCGGTGCCGCTGTCACCAAGTTCAAGCCCGGCGACCTCGCCGGCGTCGGCTGCCTGGTGGATGCCGATCTCTCCTGCCCGCAGTGCAAGAAAGGTTTCGAGCAATTCTCGCCGACGATGGTCGGCACCTACGGCGGCACCGATAAGCACCTCGGCGCGCCGACCCTCGGCGGCTACTCCGAGGCCATCGTCGTGGACGAACATTTTGTTCTGCGAATTCCGCAAGACCTGAACCTCGCCGCCGTCGCGCCGCTGCTCTGCGCCGGCATCACCACGTATTCTCCGCTGCGGCACTGGAAGGTCGGCCCCGGAAAGAAAGTTGGCATCGTTGGACTCGGCGGTCTCGGCCACATGGGCGTTAAATTCGCCCGGGCTTTTGGCGCCCACGTTGTCGTCCTCACGACCTCCGAAAGTAAAAAAGCCGACGCGCTTCGCCTCGGCGCCCACGAAGTCATCGTCTCGACCCACGCCGCCGAGATGGCGAAGCACGCAGGGACCTTTGACTTCATCCTCGACTGCGTTTCCGCCGAGCACGACGTCAACGCCTACCTCGGCCTGCTCGCGGTCGACGGCAACCTTACCTTGGTCGGACTGCCCGAAAAGCCGCTGCCAATCGCCCCGTTTGCCTTGGTCATGGGGCGGAAGAGTCTCTCCGGCTCGCTCATCGGCGGCATCGCGGAGACGCAGGAGATGCTCGATTTCTGCGGGCAACACGGGATCACCTGCGACATCGAGCTGATCCGCATGGATCAAATCAACGAGGCCTACGACCGCCTGTTGAAGAGCGATGTGAAATACCGCTTCGTGATCGACCTCGCTTCGCTCAAGTCGAGTTAGCCCGGATATCCGCTGCTGCCAGCCGGGGAACCGGCGGCGTCCAATCGGCGCTTGCGCGGCTCGTGTGCGCTATCGTGAAGTGTGGGGATGCATGTTTCGTTCGATATCGCCTCGTCACTGGACCAAGCCCTGAGAACCGCCGCCGTCGCCGCCGGCTTGGAGCCCCAGAGCTTTAGTCCCGAGGTGCGGACGGCCGATCCGCGCCACGGTGACTTTCAAGCCAACGGTGTTCTCGCCTACGCGAAAGCCCGCAAACTCAACCCCCGCGCCTTGGCCGAACAAATCATTGCCGCGCTCCCTTCCGGCGTGAGCGAACGTTGCTCCGTTTCGATCGCCGGCCCCGGGTTCATCAACTTCCTGCTCAAACCCGATTCGTTGCTCCAATGGATCATGGCGCAAGATACGACCGATCGTCTGAAATCAGGCGCCACCTCGCTGCACCACGGTCAGAAATACGTGGTCGATTTCAGTTCCCCGAACACCGCCAAGCAGCTTCATGTCGGTCACGTCCGGGGAATGGTAATCGGAGAGGCCATCTGCCGCTTGCTTGCCTTTTGCGGCGCCGAGGTGATTCGCGACAATCATATCG
>CALSBN010000204.1:0-9724 GCA_943373185.1 Opitutus sp. GAS368
GCGCCGTCGGGGCCGAAGTGGATCGCGACGGGGCGGAACCACTTGTCGGAGGTGGTGAGGAAGTCGGGGAGTTTTTCGTAGGTGTAGCGGGCGCCGTCGGCGGTGGGGGTGGCGCGGGCGGCGTTGATCGTGTTGGTGATGGGGTTGGCGAGGTAGAAGATTTTCGGAGCGGTGGAGGGGACTGATGGGGCGGAGGAAAATTGGGCGAAGGGGGAGTCGCGGTCTTCGGCGAGGGCGAGGCCGCTGAGGCCGGTGCCGCCCATCTGCGCGGGGGCGAGCGGAGGCGGCATGAGGGGTTGATAGGGGCGGAGGCGGTCTTTCGAGCCGGTGGCGACCCAGACGCCGGGCTCGTAGGGGATCACAGGATACCCCATGTCGTTGGCTTCTTGGAAAAACGTCTCGCCTTCACGGGAGGTCACGAGGCCCCAGATGTTATTGGGGCCGGCGGTGAGGGTCTCGAAGGAGGAGCCGTCGGGGGTGAAGCGCGCGAGTTTGCACTGATTGAAGGGGATCGCGGTGGAGCCGTCGGCGAAGGGGCGGTCGTCGGGGCGGCGGACGGAGGAGTAGTTGAAGAGGCCTTGGGCGACGAAGATTTGGCCGCCGGGCTGGCGGAGGAATTGGTGGGGGAAGAGGTGCGAGTCTTGCGTGCCGAAGCCGGTGAGGATGACGTCGTGGCGGTCGGCGCGGCCGTCGTTGTTGGTGTCGCGGTAGTGACGGAGGTCGGCGCCATATTGGACGATCGCGCCGTCGCGATAGGGCTGGACGCCGAGGGGCATGACGAGGCCGTCGGCGAAGATGCGGGGCGGAATGGTGACCGCGGGGGCGGCGCTGGCACCGGGGGCGAGCGGGGCGGGGGCGGCGTATGGATTATCGAATACGACAACTTTGTCGCGGCCGCCGGCGGCGAAGAGGGCGTCGGACGCGGCTTTTTGTTCGTTGCCGTCGACGGGATATTCGAGGGCGGTCATCGTCCAGAGCGCCATGCGGGCGTCCCAGGTGACGTTGATGAATTTGCCGAGACCGGCGGATTCGGCGACGACGAGTTCGGCGTAGAAGCCGGGTGGAAGTGTGAAGGAGAGGCGCTCCTCCTCGGGCGTGCGCGGGCCGGTAGCGACGGCGTTGTAGGAGATGTTGCGGGCAGGCGTGGCGGGGGCGGGCTCGGCGGCGGGGAGGAGGGCGGCGGCGGCGAGCGCGACGAGGAGGAGTCGGGAGGGGTGCACGGATTATTTGGTCGCGGGGGTCGACGCGGGTGCGGAGGCGGGCGCGGCTTTTTTCTTTTTGGCGTTGGGGTCGCGCGGTTTCGGGTGGCCGACTTTGACCCACGTGGGAGCGCCGGGAGTGGGCGGGAGTTCTTCGACGGTGACGTCTTTGACTTGGACGAGGGCCATGCCGCCGCTGTGGATCTGGAGCGCAATCTTGCCGTCGAGCGCGACGGAGGGATCCGCTTCGGTGTAGTCGACGGTGGGGACACCGTTGATCCAGGCACGAATGCGGGGGCCTTCGGTGCGGATGCGGTATTCGTTCCAATCGCCTTTTTTCACGGCGGCATCGGCGGCGGCGGCGTTGAGGGGCTCGGCGATGACTTTGTTGCGGCGGGATTCGTCGTAAAGTTTGCCCCACCATTTGTCGCCGGCGTCGACTTGGTAGCCGGACATTTCGGTATCGGCGGGAACGCGGAGGCTGCGGATCTGCACGCCGCTGTTGATCATGCCAGTCTTGGGATCGCCGGTGAGCTTGAGCTGAAGGCGGAGCTCGAAGTTTTGAAACGAGCGGGTGGTCGCGAGGAAGAAATTGCGCGGGACTTTTTCGGTGGTGGAGCCGCCGGTGAGGGCGCCGTCCTGCACGCGCCACCATTTGAGGTCACCTTCCCAGCCGGTGAGGGAGTGGCCGTCGAAGAGGGAGGTAGCGGGGGCGGCACAGAGGGCCGGGGTGAGGTTAGAGGCGAGCGTTAGGACGACGGAGAGAAGCAGAGAGGGGGAGAAAGGGAGACGAGGGGAGGGCATGGCTGGAGGGGAGTGGAGTTTTTTTGGACCGCTAATCTGCGCTAATTTTCGGGAGAGGAAATTCGCCTGATCGGCGAATCAGGGCACGAGAGTCGAGCGAGAGTTGGGGGATTTTAGGGCGACGGCAATTGTGTCAGCAGTGCTGACACTTTCTTGTCCTAGCGAAAGGCTTCGAAGAGGTGGCTCATCTGAACGAGAGCGATCAGCTTGGTGTTGATCACGCGCACGGCACTTTGGCGGTCGTAGGCTGCGGTCAAATGTTTAAGTCAACGGTGACGAGAGGTGCGGCTACTCCAGTGATGACTGACGGTTTGGTTTCTACGCGAAGGACGGAATTCACAGTCAACCTAACGGCAGTCGTAAAGTGCTCATCTTGGTGCCCTATGCCCGATAGGCTGATCATCTTGTCCTTACCGAGTTTTTCAGAGGCTCTTAATTTAGTTGCCGTCTCACTATCCACGAAAAGCACAAGATAGAGGACGCCGTTCGCTTTTTGGACTTCACAGAAATTTGAGCGGTTCGATCCTGTGTCTCTAAAGGCTGGGACGTTGTTGAAGGCTGCACGATCCATACTGATTTTTTTGAGATCGTCTGCCTGGACGAATGAGTAGGTTTCGGCCGGGAGACGACTAATAGGTGTGGATGCCGTCGTTTGATCTAACCCTTTGAGGCTCTTCGGACTTTTTCGTAGTGCAGCAGTCGCCTCGTCTTGTGACCTTTCCGAGCGGACCTCAATCGGCCACGTGGATGTGTTTGGGATGCGAAAACTACTGGTGGTTGAACTGGTGCCGGGTGTCGCTCGGGTATACTCGGCAACTCCGAAGAGCACTTTGACCTGAGTTCCCGGTTGGGAACTCAGGTGGGCGGCAACCCAAATGATGGCTGCAAAGCAGACTGCTGCGGCGACTACGCCGCCGGCGAGATTTAGGCGAGGACGATGACCGAGAACGCCATAGATCAAGCTGGGCCAGGTCGTGGGCACCGCGTTTGGCTCGTTAAAAGATGCCGGAGCGTCTTTACCAGTATCCGCAGACTTGCGAAGATCAGTGGATACACAATTCCATCGGCTGGATGCATCTGGAAACTGAATGGCTGTTATCTCTTGAAATCCTTCGGTCAGTTGGGGGTGGGCGAGCCCGTTTAAGTGTAAATATCTAGATGTTCTCGAGTGTCGTAGTCGCACGTTGTCTCCAATCTTCCAGTCGCTAGGATTGTCTAACTCAACTACCCAATCGTCGTTGAGATCTCCAACGCCAGGACTGGCGTGAAAGTAGCCTGTGACCTCTTGCTGATTGTGACTACTAGAGAACGGGGAACCGTGACCGTGGCTATGCAGATTTAGATGGGTAGCCAAATTTTCGAGCCTGATGGTATCTCCGTGGTGGACGACCGTGCTCGTTGCGGTTTCTCGTTTATCATGGCCCGGCTTAATTCGCCAGATGCCGTGCTCGTCACAAATCGCAGATCCCACGACCATCTTTTGTCCCGAAGAATTTACGTGTAGATATTTTGCTTCGATCGAACGCAGCCAGAGGTGCGAATGTGTATGCTGGAGTCGGATCGTTGAGCCGAAGAGAACTGCGGACGGTAGACTCATAGAATGAAGATAGATTCAATGAGGATCAGCCGTTGCAAGGAGTCTCTATTGATTTGGCGTCGAGTAGGGTGGTTTTACCCCCTCGTATGCAGGACAGTTTTGAAAGGGATCTATGTTCTTCATCAGGCTTTCGGCGCAGGCGCGGGCGAAGAGGGGGTCGTTGATTTCGACGTCGGGGGTGAGGACGGGGATGTCGGGGCGGAGGTGTTGGCGGAGAGAGGTGAAGAGGGCGGTGTCGGCTTCCGGGGAATTGAAGGGTTTGCCGGGGGCGCTGATCACGCTGATGGCGCGGAGGGGGAGGAGGACGGTGACAGGGGCGGTGTAGCGGTTGATTTTTTCGGCGAGGATGCGGCCGAGCTCGGCGCACTCGGCGGGCGTGGTGCGCATGAGGGTGACCTGCGGGTTGTGTTGGTAGAAGAGGCGGCCGGCGAATTTGGCGGGGACGGAGGCGGGTTCGCCGAAGTTGACCATGTCGAGGCAGCCGGGGGCGATGATCGCGGGGAGGTGCGCTTTGGCGGTGGCGTCGAGGCGGGCGGGGCCGGCGGTGAGGACGCCGCCGACGAGTTCGTCGGCCCACTCGGTGGTGGTGATATCGAGGACGCCGGTGACGAGGCCGCTGGCGATCAGGGACTCCATGGCGCGGCCGCCGTTGCCGGTGGCGGCGAAGACGAGGACTTCGTAGCCGGCGGCTTCGAGGAGGCGCTTCGCTTCGGTGACGCATGCGGTGGTGTTGCCGAACATGCTGGCGACGATGAGGGGGCGGTCGGGGGGCGGGGGCGTGGGATGGGAGGAAGGGGAAGGATAGGAGGAAGGGGACTGAGCGGAGAGGTGGGCGGTGACCATGCCGGCGATGGCGCCGGCGGCGTTGGTGAAGATGGCGCGGGAGACGCGGTTGAGGCCGGAGACGTCGACGATGGCGGGCATCATCGTGATGTCGGTGGTGCCGACGTAGGGGGCGACTTGGCCGCTCGCGAGGGTCGAGACCATCAGTTTCGGGAAACCGATAGGAAGGGCGCGCATCGCGGTGGTGGCGATGGCGGTGCCGCCGCCGCCGCCGAGGGAGATGATGCCGTCGATGCGGCCGGTGGTGTGGAGCGTGGTGACGAGCGCGGCGGCGGCGCGGGCCATGAGGGTGACGCATTCGCCGCGGTCGCGGCGGGCGAGGATGGCCGCGTGATCGCCGGGGAGCGCGGCGAGGACTTCGGCGCGGGCGATGTCGGGCGTGATCGCGGGCGCATCGAGACTGCCGACGTCGATCAGAAGCGGAGCGTGGCCGGCGCGACGGATCGCGGCCGCGACGAAAGCGTGTTCCGGGCCTTTGCTGTCGAGGGTGCCGAGGACGGCGATTGTAGACATGGGCGAAGTAGGGCGGGGTCTCTGACCCGCCCTTGCGGGAGTTTCGTTGGCGCTAGTTTCGGAAAGGGCGGGTCGAAGACCCTGCCCTACTACTTTCCGGAGGCCCAACGGACGGCGTTGGTGAGGAGAGTTTTGAACGCGGGCAGTTCGTGGACGCGGCCGTCGTGGCCGATGGTGAGACCCACAATGCGCGCCTTCGGATAGGAGGTGATCCACACGGCAGGATGCGGAGCTTTGAATTTCACCGAGGGCGAAGTCTCGGCGAGCACTTCGATCGGCGCGGTGCCGGGCGGAATTTTATCGGGCTCGGCGTTGATGTAGTAGAGTTCGTCTTCGACTTCAAAACTGGCCGGCACGTTTTTCATGATCGGGTGCGCGGGCTTCAATGCGTTGACCGAATACTTCGCGATCTTGTCGTGGCCACGCGCGCCGCCGCCGACGATCTGCGCGTTGAGCTCGGGCCACTGCGCATAGCCATACCAGGTGCCGGGATGGTGCATCACGATGCCTTTGCCGGCGGCGGCGAAGGCGAAGAGCGCTTTCCGATATTCGGGCGTATCGAAAAATTTCCGGTTCACACTGATGAGCGCGACGTCGGCCTCGGCCAGAGCGGCGGCGGCTTGGTCGCGGTCTTCCGTGTAGTTCACGGAGAAGCCCGCGGCACGCAGCGTGGCGCCGTCCATCACGCCGAAATACTCGGAGAACTTATGCGAACTGCCGCCGCTGATGATCAGCACGCGGGTTTTGCCCGGCTCCCAAACGATGGGCGTGGGCTCGGGCAACGGGAAGTCGCCCCGGCCGCCGCTCTTTGGCGTCGCGTCGACCACGGCATTGGCCGGCGCGGCCACGGCAGGCGCGGCGCTCGTGGTGGCCGGAGCTTGGGCATTGGCGACGAGATAAGCGATCAGGTCGCGCAGACCCTTGGCGCCAAGGGCCTCGAAACCCTCGGGCATGAGCGAGCGGCGGGTGTTTTCGCGGGTGGCGATGTCGGCGAGCTTGATCTCGGTGTCGCCGCCCTGGTTGCGCAGCGTGATGCTGGCGGCGTTTTCATTGACGATCACGCCGGTTGCGACGTCGCCCTTCTTGTTGGTGATGTTCCACTGCCAATAGTTGGGCTCCACCTGGCGGTTGGGATCGACGATGTGGGCGAGCAGTTCGGCGGTCGGATGCGAACCGATGCCGGCGAGAGGCGGGCCGACATCGCGCAGGCCGACATCACCGAGCTTGTGACAGATCGCGCAGGCGGCGGCGAAAACCATGCGGCCGGCGGCAGGGTTGCCGGGCTGCGCGAGGTCCGCCAACAGCTTCGCGATGAGCTCGTCCTTTTGCGGGTTCGGGGGATTGATCGCGGCGAAGACTTCGCCGGCCTCGCGGGTGACGCGGGTGTTGGGGTGCGTGCGCAAGCGGGCGATGTCGCCGGGGCCAAACGCGGCGGCACTGATGCGGTTGGCCTTCACGGCCGCGATGAGCGCGCGCGCCGATGTGGGATTCTTCAAAATCTGATCGAACACCAGCGGCGACTTCGATTGCACGAAAGCCGTGATGAGCACCTCGGCCGATTCCTCGGCGGGCAAATCGCCGACGGTGGCCAACAGGCTCTTCTTGATCGGCTCGGGGGTCGCGGAGTCGGCGAGCAGCGCGCCGATTTTGGCGAAGGCATCGGCGCGGTGCGAAGGCAGCGCGAGCAACGAAAGCGCGATCTCGGCCCGCCGGGCAGGGGCCACGCCGGCCGAGGCGAAGTCGGCGAGGAGACGACTCACCGCTTGCTGCATGGACGCGGCGAGCGCCCCGGATTTGTCGGTCTTGGCGGCCAACAAAAGGGCGGGCGCGACCGTGTCGGGAGCGGCGATCAGTTTTTGCAACGCGACCGAGGTCGCGGCGTCGAGCGCGGGAATCTTGTCGGCCAGTTCGACGAGGCCGCGCAGGAGCGCCGAGGCGAGCGGGCCGGGGGCCGCGACGGCGGCTTGGATGAGGCTCGCGGCGGCAGCCGGCGGCACGGCAGGCGCGAGGGCGGCGACGAAGGGAGCAAGGGAACCGGAAGCTCCTGGGGCGAGCGCGGCGGCGATGAATTCGGCGGCATTTTCCTTGGCGCCGGCGATCAGGGCGGAGCGCGTCCAGTCATCGGTGGCCGCGGCGAATTCCGCGAGAATCGCGGCGCGGGCGGCAGGGGTGGTCGCGGCGCGGGCGGCTTCGTAGCGTGCAAGGGCGGGACTGCCCATCGGGCGCGAAAGCGCGGCGAGTTGCGGGGCGGCGGGGAAGTTTTCCTGCGCGAGGCGCAGGGCGGTTTTTTTGACGTGGTCGTTCGGGCTCGTTTCGATGGCGCGGAGGAGACCGGCGAGATCGTTGCGGTTAAGCGTGACGGCCGGAAGGGCGACCGCGGCTTTGTGCTGCACGCGCCAGATGCGGGAAAAATAATGGTCGCGGTCGGGGCGAACGGCGGCGTTGGCGGGGCCGTGGAGCGGGCCGCGGGTGTCGTTGTGGATCACGGCTTGGTTGTAGAAATCGACCACGTAGAGCGCGCCGTCGGGGCCGACGCGGTTCTCGATCGGGCGGAACCAGAGATCGGTGCTGCGGATAAACTCGGTCTGCTCGCGGCCCTTTTCCTTGGCGACATCGTAACTGACGCCGTCGGGGCGGACGACCTGATGGTGGACAATGTTGAGCGTGGGCTCGCCGGTGAAGTAGCTGTAGTTCCACGGGGCGGGCCAAGCGCCGCCCTCGTAGATCGCGCACCCGGCGGCGGCGGTGAAGCGGCCGACTTGGTCGATCTGCGCGTAGGCCTGTTCGGGCCAGGTCATCGCGGGAAACGTGCTCTGGTTCGTGATCATGCCTTTCCAGGAAGTCGTGCCGGGGATCTTGCCCTTGGCCAGAATCGCCTCGGGGAGCACGGTGTGAAAAAACACGGTGCCACTCGTGGGCTGGGTCCAGAAGACTTGGCCGTCCCAGGTGAGATCGAGGCCCCAGGTGTTGCCGTTGCGGCTGCTGTATTGCTCGAAGGCCGAACCGTCGGGCCGGAAGCGGACGACGCCGGAAGTGATGGGGCCCATTTTCGTTTTGCCGTCGGCCCCGGTGACCTCGCCCCGGGAGTAACCGTGCGTCGCGTAGATCCAACCGTCGCGGCTCCAGCGGAGATTGTTGATGACAGCGTGGGTGTCGTTGATGCCGAGGCCGGTATAGAGCTTGGTGCGTTTGTCGGCGACGTCGTCGCCGTCGGTGTCTTCGAGATACCAAATGTCGGGCGCGGCGGCGGCGATCACGCCGCGCCGGTGGAGGACGAAGCTCGAGACGAGCTCAAGTTTGTCGGCGAAAACTTTTTTCCGATCCATGACGCCGTCGCCATCGGTGTCGGTGAGGATGGAAATGCGGTCCTCTGGATCGCGGTCGGTGACGAAGGGTTTGAGCGAGCCGCTGTCCTGCCAACGCGCGGGTGCGTTGGGGACGCGGCGGCCGTTGGGATACTCGGGGGTTTCGCAAACCCAGAGGCGGCCGCGCTCATCCCAATCGAGATTCATGACTTTATTGATGAGCGGCTCGGCGGCGACGAGGGACAGGTTGAACTCGGGGTGAACTTCGATCTTCGCGGCGGCTTTGGAGGGATGCGTCGGGCCGCCCGCGGGATAACGGAGCGTGTCGCCAAGCTCGGCGGGGAGGCAGAACTCGTCGGGGTTCGCGCGCTGACCGGCCCAGGCGATGCCGCGCAGGAGAATGGCACGATAGTTGGCGCGGTTGAAGTTTTCGTAGAAGTGACCGGGGATCGAGACGAAGGCGCGATAGGGTTTGGTGCCGCCGGCGACAGTGCGCTCGTAGGTCCAGAGTTGCGGCTGGTGGTCGTAGATGTTGACGCCTTTGCGCTTCGCGACGGCCTCGGCGGCGCGGGCCTGCGCCTCTTTGTTACCCCTGCCGCCGGTGTCGATCGCCTTGGGCGTGTAAGCGGTGGCGAGGACGTGGGCGTCGGGCGAGACGTCCATGTCGTAGTAGATCTCGTCGTCCATCTGCCAGTTGGAGGCGTCGCGGGTGATCGGATGCGCGCGATCAATGAAGTAGAGGTGCATCGGCGCCTCGAGGAACTTGGTGGTGCCGTGCCGCCACGAGCCGCCGATGATGGACTTGAACCAGTCGGTGTCTTTCGAGACGGCGGCGGCGTGAATCACGACGATGCCGCCGCCGCGGGCGATGAACGCGTCGAGATTCGCGCGGTCGGGCGCGGCGATGTCGCCGGCGTTGGGCGAGTGGAGAATGAGCACGTCGGTCTCGGCGAGTTGTTCGGCGGTGGGGAAAGCATTTCCGCCGGAGGCGACGGCGCCGCGGGCGTTGAGCAGCGGGGCCCACTCGGCGAGGAAGCGCGGATGATCGTGCGCGCCGGGGCCATGGGTTTTCGGGCCCGAACGAATGAAGACCCGGAGCGGGGCGGCGGCGAAGGCTGACGCGGAAAGCGCAAGGAGGATGACGAGGGCGAGGAGGCGTTTCATGGGGAAGTTTTTTAACCGCTAATCTTCGCTAATTTTTCGATCTCGGAAGATTTGCCTGATCGGCGAATCAAGGCGGGGCGGGGCGGGATTGGGCGTCTGAGATTAGCGGGGATTAGCGAAAATTAGCGGTTCAAAGAATTGGGATTGGGAAACTCAGAAGCGGGTTTTGCAGGCAGGGAAAGCGTCGCGGAGACTGGCCCAAGGTTCTTGGGTGGAGACGTCAAAGGGATCGGGGACGATTGCAAATTCGGCTTCGAGTTTGGCGGGCGACAGGATCGCGAGAAAAACGAGGGGCTCGG